>JBBSIS010000402.1:0-1515 GCA_038231955.1 Acidimicrobiales bacterium | reverse complement strand
GTTCGAGGTGAGGGCCGAGACGGGCCAGAAGGGCGGGGCCGTGCAGCGGGTGGCCGGCCAGCTCGGCATCGGCCTCGAGTCGCTGCGGTCGTGGGTCAACCAGGCCGAGGTCGACGGCGGCCACCGCCCGGGCACGACCACCGCGGATGCCGCTCGCATCCGAGAGCTGGAACAGCAGAACCGGGAGCTGCGCCGGGCCAATGAGATCCTGCGTTCGGCCGCGGTTTTTATGCGGAAACCGCGATTATGTGGACTCGGCCGTCGGTGGGCCGCGTTGTAGCTGGTCAGGCGATCGATGCCCATCATCCAGTCCGCATAATCACAGCGATTCGAGGAAGGCGAGCAGGGGGTCCGCGGGTCGGTATCGGCCCTGCGGCGTCCGCGCCGGGGCGAGGCGGGCCAGGGCCTGCTCTTTGATGCGGAGATCGGCGTGCTGGTAGATGTCGGTGGTTCGGATCGACTCGTGACCGAGCCACAGGGCGATGACGGCGACGTCAACGCCGGCTTCGAGGAGCTGCATGGCGCAGCTGTGCCGTAGGACGTGAGGCGCCACATGCTTTGCGGCCAGGGCGGGGCATGACCTCGCCGCGGTGGCCGCGTGGCGAGCGACGATGCGTCGCAGTGCGTCTCGGCCGAGGTGCGTGCCCGTGGGCCCGGGGAACAGCGCGTCATCGGGACCACCACCTCGCTCGTGGAGCCAGTCGCTGACCACGGCTGCGGTCTCGGCGGTCAGGGGTGTGCTGCGCTCCTTTCGGCCCTTGCCTGTGCAGGTGATGTGCGCCCCGACGCCCAAGATGACGTCCTGACGCCGCAGGCCGACGAGCTCCGAGGCCCGAAGCCCGGTCTGGACGGCCACGGCCAGCATCACCCGGTCGCGCCGGCCAAGGCGGGTGGTGAGGTCCGGCGCGGCGAGCAGGGCGTCGATCTCCGCCCGGGTGAGGTAGGAGATGTCGGGACGGTCGTTGCGCTTGGTGGGAATGGCCAGGACCCGCTGTATGAGCCCGGCGTGCTCGGGGTGGCGGAGGGCGGCGAAGCGGAACAGGGAGTGGACCGCGGCCAGCCGGGCGTTGCGGGTGGCAACGTCGACGCCGCGCTGAGCCTCGAGGTGATCGAGGAAGGCGCCGATGAGAGGGGCGTCGAGGTTCTCAAGCTGCAGCTTCGACGGCGGCGTGCCGGCGTTGTCCTGCACGAACCTGAGCAGGAGGCGGAAGGCGTCCCGATAGGAGGCGATGGTGTTGGGGCTGGCGTGGCGCTGGCTGATCAGTCGTTGGGTGAAGAATGCCTCCAGGGTCGGGGCCAGGGCGGTCATGGCCGCGTCCCGTCGGTTCTCTCGAGCCGGCTCGCCGCCGCCGCCAACAGGCGGGGGGAGGCCGAGAGATACCAGTACGTGGAGGCAGGGCTGACGTGCCCGAGGTAGGTCGACAGCAGCGGGAGGTTGGGCTCGACCTCGGCCCCGCAGCGGTGCCAGTCGACCACAGTGGACACGGCGAAGCTGTGGCGCAGATCCCCCGCCCG
>JBBSIS010000401.1:0-1530 GCA_038231955.1 Acidimicrobiales bacterium | reverse complement strand
CCGACGCCGACGCCCGCGACCCGCCAGGGGGCGGGGAGTGTGTTGGTCACCTCGAGACCCTGCGCCACCTGTAATCCATTCATCACCCAGATGCCGATGCGCCCGGTGGCGGGGTTGAACAGGAAGATGTCGGGTTGGCCGTCGCGGTTGTAATCGGCCCGCCCAACGACGTTCCAGCCCTGGGCGGGAGTGTTGGTCACCTCAAAGCCCTGGGCGACGTTCACTCCATCCATCTGCCACACCCCGATGCGTCCGGTGGACTGATTCTGCAGGGTAATATCTGGCTGAACATCAGGTATCCCGTCGGCTAAGGCCGGCCCGGGCGTGCTGGTCTCCGTGGTGAAGAGTGATCCCCAGGAACTATGCTCAGTGGCCGAGTAGGTAGCCGTCATAGGCCAGATCGGCCGTTGGGAACTTGGCCTGCGGCGCCATAGGGTCGACCCTGCCACGGCCTTGCCGACACCCGCATTTGCGCGACCCCGCCAGGCGACGTTGTGGACGCCATTCCATGGATACCCATTGTGCTAGATCGGCGTGGTCGCCAAGGCGGGTGCTCCCAGGTAGGATGGGGTTGCTGAGACACCCACCCGTACCCAGGAGAGGGCGCCATGATAGCGGACTTTGCCGACCTCTGCACCTATGTCTACGTCGTCGTCGATGAACTCTATCGGCCACTCGCGGCCGCCTACGATCAGCGGCCGGGGCCGCGCGCGGTCTTCACCGACAGCGAGCTGATCGCCCTGACGCTCGTGGCGGAGTTGCTGGGGCTCGACGCGGAGACGCGCTTCCTCGCGTATGTCCGGCGCAACCACCTGGCGCTGTTCCCGCTGCTCCCGGAGCGCTCGCGCTACAATCGTCGCCGCCGCCACCTCGTGGAGGTCACCAACCGCATCCGCGGCGGGATCATGGCGCGGTTGTGGCGGGTGCTGGAGGCCGAGGGGCGCGACCTGTGCGTCATCGACAGCCTGCCCGTCCCGGTCGTCGGCTACCACCACGCCGCCGGGGACCACCGCTGGTGGGGCGAGGCCGACTTCGGGCGCGTGCCCTCCAAGAAGCAGCGCGTCTACGGCTTCAAACTGCACCTGCTGATCAGCCACAGCGGCCTCATCCTCGACTTCGCCCTCGCCCCGGCCAACCACAGCGACGGCCCGCTGGCCGCCCAACTCCTGGAGGACAAGGCCGGGCTGACCGTCCTCGGCGACAAGGGCTACATCAACGGCCCGTTGCAGGCGCAGCTGGCCGCGCGCCACGACCTGACCCTGCTCACCCCCAAGCGCAAGAACCAGCGCGCGCAGCTCCCCGAGGCGCTGACCCAGGCGATCAACCATTTCCGCCAGCGCATCGAGACCGTCAATAGCCAGCTGGTCGGCCAGTTCCGCCTGCAACAGAACCGCGCCAAGTCGCTCTTCGGGCTCGCCGCCCGCGTCCAGGCCAAGCTCGCCGCCCACACCCTCGGCCTCTACCTCAACCACCTCCTCGGTCGCCCCCTCCGAGCATTGGCGGACCTCGCCATGATCTAGCACAATGGGT
>JBBSIS010000400.1:0-1533 GCA_038231955.1 Acidimicrobiales bacterium | reverse complement strand
CCTGGTGAGCAGGAACCCGGCCGCGGGCCTGGCCAAGCCACGACGGGCCCGCAGCCGCCGCCGGGCCCTCGACGACGCCGAGCTCAGCCAGCTCGTCGACACCGTCCGCTCGACCAGCCGCGACCCCGGCCTCGACATCCTCCTCGTGCGGTTCCACCTCGAGTCCGGTGCCCGCCGACAGGGCGCCCTCGATCTGCGCCTCAGTGACCTCGATGCCCACCGGTCGACGGTGTGGTGCGAGAGAAGGGCGACAGCGACCGCGAGCAACCGATCTCCCCCAGCCTCACCCGCCTCCTCGCCGACCACGCCACCAGCCGGGGCGCCGTCGGCCCCGACGACGCGGTGCTGCGTACCCGTGATGGTCGGCCGATCTCGGCCCGCCGCTACGACACCGTCTTCGGCCGGGCCCGGGTCGCGCTGGGCTGGTCGGAGCGCACGCCGGTGTCGGCGCACGTGCTGCGCCACACTGCCATCACCGCCGTCGGCCGCCTCGCCGGCTACCCCGTCGCCCAAGCCTTCGCCGGCCACTCACCACCATCGGTCACCGGCCGCTACCTCCACGCCACCCTCGCCGAGGTCGCCGGGGCGGTGGCGGCGCTGACCGGCGAACGTCATCCCTTGGCGTCGGCAGTTGGGCCGTCGCTGCGATGTCCACGTCGGGCCGAGCGATGACCGAATCGGAGGGCCCGTCGTGCTCGACTCCCGCAACCGGGTCGGGTGAGTTCCCGGCCGGCGAGGAGGTCGTCGAGGGTGAGGCCCATCGCTTCGATCTCGGTGAGCGCCACGTGGGCGCGTTCTAGAGACTCGACACGACCACAAGGCGACCATGAAGCGGGGCCTATGTGCCCGGCGGGTCAGAACAACGACGGCTGCGCGCTGAACGTCTCAGCTGCTCCCTGCGTGGCCGTCGACGCCGAAACCGGAGCGGGAGCCGGCTCAGGTGGGTGCAGCAGCGCCTTCGCGGCTTCGCGGAGCTTGCGGTGGGGCCAGGTCTCGGCGACTGCGAGTACGACGTCGCGCGCTGCGGGGGTGAGCAGCTCATTGCTGTCAACGAGGCCGTGCATCATCGCCGCGCCGCTGCGTGGGTCGACGTTGCGGGCACGCTGCACGAGCGCAGCCCAAGAGGCGGGGTCGGAACGAACGGCGCGTCCCGCCGCCCACCGGCGTAGCGGCGGTCGGACTTCGCGTGCGAAGACGACTGGCCCATCTTCGGCGTCGGCCGGCTCATCGACGTCGATCGGATCGTCCTCGTCGGAGTCGCCGGTGTCGAGGACGATGGCCGGGCCGGCGAACCAGTCGGCGGGGGCTTTCCAGTACACCTGCGGCCCGGCGGCGAGGAAGGTCTGCGCCAGGAGGTCGAGTTGCTCGCCGGGGACGAGGCCGGACTCCTCGATCCGGCGGACGAGACGTCCGGTGGCGTTGCGCCAACGACGGTCGGTGAGCAGGAGCACGGCCGTGGCAGCGGCGCCTTCGGGCTCGTCGGCGTGGAACTTGCGCAAGAGGCACCACGGCTCGAACGCGTCGGCCTTGTTG
>JBBSIS010000399.1:0-1602 GCA_038231955.1 Acidimicrobiales bacterium | reverse complement strand
GCCGCCTGTACCAGACCCGTGATGCCGCAACGCGTGGCGTCGGCCTGTAGGACGTCCACCGCTCCGGCGGCGAGCATCCGGGCGAAGTACGAGACGTCGTAGCCGTACTCGCCCGCGGTCACGTCCGTACCGGCCGGGACCCGTTGGCGCACGCGCCGCAGACCGGCGAGATCGTCCGACGACACCGGCTCCTCGAACCAGGTCACGCCCAGCGCGGCGAAGGCCCGAGCATGGCCCAGGGCCTGAGCCGGGGTATATGCGCCGTTGGCGTCCACGAACAGCTCGGCGTCGGGGCCGATGGCGGCCCGAGCCGCGGCCACCCGTTGCTGGTCGGCGGCGGGGTCCCTGCCCACCTTCATCTTCACTCGCGTGATCCCCTGGTCCACCCACGCCGCCAGCTGGTCGGCCACCTCGCTGGCGGCGTAGGACGTGAACCCCCCGCTGCCGTAGACGTCGACGCCGTCTCGCACCGGCCCGAGGAGGTCGACCAGCGCCACCCCCAGCACGCGGGCCTTCAGGTCCCAGAGGGCGGCGTCGACGGCGGCGATGGCGCCGGCGGCGACACCGGCCCGTCCGACGTTGCGTACGGCGCGCACCATGGCCGCCCACGTCGTGGGGACGGCGAGAGCGTCGAGGCCGACCGCCACCGGGCTCAGCATGCGAGAGACGAGACCGGCCGCGCCCGCCTCGGCGTAGGAGTAGCCCAGGCCCCACTGGCCCGCGGCGCCGACCTCGACCACGACGATCGTCGTGGCGTCCCACTCCAGCGTGCCGTCCGATTCGGGGCGGTCGGTGGGGATGGTGAACGCGGCGGACCGCACCTCGTCGATGAGCGGCGCGGCGCGGCCGGCCACTCAGGCGACCTGGGCTGTGACCTTGTGCAGGCCGGTCGCCCCTTCCGGGCCGCTCTTGCGGTCCTTGTCGACCTGGGGCTTGTCGGCGCCGTCGCTGGTGCGCACCACCAGGCGGTGCTCGCCGGGGCGGCTCGGCGTCCAGTGGTAGCTCCACAGGCTCCAGGTCAGGCGGCTGCCGGCGTAGTCGATGGTGGCCGGGGCCCAGGTGGCCCCGGCGTCGACGCTGCCCTCGACCTTGGACACACCCCGGTCGTCGGCGAAGGCCGTGCCCCGCAGCGTGGCCCCGGCCATGGGCAGGGGCCGGGAGAAGTCGGGGGCGGTGAAGCGGGACTGGGTCTGGACCACGAAGTCGGGCCCCCAGCCCTGGTTCTCATAGAAGCCCTGCTCGTTGGTGGCCGACAGCTGGATGCGGTCGATCCACTTCACGTTCTTCTCTCCGTAGAGGCCGGGCACGATGATGCGAACCGGGAGCCCGTGGCGCAGCGGCAGGGGCTGCCCGTTCATTTCATAGGCCACCAGCGTGGTGGGGTCCATGGCCTTGGCCAGCGGGAAGGTGTCGGTTTGGCCGTCCACGCCATGGAACACCACGTCGCGGACGTTGGGCCTCGGCCTCGCTTCTTCTAGGAGCTGGCGCAGGGGGACGCCCTTCCATGCCGCGTTGGCCATGAGGCCGGCCCCCAGCCCGGGGGTGCGGCCGCTCTGCGGGGCGGCCGGGACCACGGGGGGGGGCGGAGTGTGGGCGGCGAGG
>JBBSIS010000398.1:0-1613 GCA_038231955.1 Acidimicrobiales bacterium | reverse complement strand
TACGGGGCCGGGGGCGAGCCTGCGGACGGACACGCCACCCTCACTACCAAGGCGTTCTCCTGCCTAGAGGAGTTGGCCGACCATGTGGAAGGCACCTATCTCGGCGATGCCTGGGTCGAGCTGCTCGACGCCGGCTGGGAGCACGACGCCGAGCTCTACCGGGCGTGGAGTGCCCGACCGGATCGTCCGTGACGTCGCCCTTATCGGCAACCAGGCTCTCTCCCTCGACGGATGCCGTGGACCAAACGACCACCGAGCTGCCGCCGACCGGGGCCGCGCCCGACAGCATGTGTCCGCCGACCACGGCCGCTTCGCTCGTCGGCTCAATGTGCCCGGCGCGCCCTTCGGCACGGGCCTGTACAGAGGCGCATGGGCTACGGCTCGGTCACGACGTGGTGGAAGGCGGCGATGAATCCGCCGCCTGATCTGTTGGCACGTCTCGGCTCCGAGCACCCACGGACACCCCTCGGCGCGAGCCGACGATCACAGCCCGAGCTGGGTGGCGGCATTGTCGTCCCACGCCTTGGCGATCCGCACGTACTGGCCCAGGGTGGCCAGGGATCGGTGCCTGGTCTGGTGGGCGATGGCCCGGTCCGACGCGCCCCGGAGGTGGGCGTAGGTGACGAAGCCGGCACGAAGGCTGTGGGCGGAGTAGAGAGCGGGATCGAGGCCGGCCCGGGCCGCGGCCGCCTGGACGAGCACGTTGACCGACGACGGGTTCATGGCCCGGGCCCCCGGGCGGTTGCCCGTCGACACGGCCCGGAAGACCGGTCCCTCGGTGATGGCAGCGGCGCTGAGCCAGGCCCCGAGGCTGGTCACCGGGCAGCGGCTGGCCATGCGGGCCCGGGGGAGCACGGCCAGCTCCGCCCGCTCGGCGGTCTGGTTGGTCTTGGAGCGGGCGATGGTCACCACCAGGCCGTTGGGGTGCTCGGTCACCTGGTCGACGGTGAGGGCGGCGAGCTCGGACCGGCGGAGAGCGGCCACGAAGCCGACGAGGAGCAGGGCCCGGTCCCGCAGCCCCGCCAGGTCCGGCTCGGGCGGGCGTCTGGCCGTCTTCCAGGTCCTCGTCGTCGGACAGCGGTCGACGACGTCGAACAGCTCGGGGGGCATGAGGGCGGCGGCCTGGTCGGGTGGGGCGCCGTGGGTGCGACGGATGCCCTCCCATACGGCGACGACCCGGGCCGCGGCGGTGGGGTCTGGGAGGTCGCGCATGCGGTGGGCGAAGCGGATCCCCGACAGCCGTCGGCTCAGGTTCCCACCTTGGCCCCGCAGCCGGCCAGGAAGCTGAGGTAGCGGCTGATCCCCTCGGCGGTGGCCGGGAGTTCGGGGTGGCCATGTTCGTTGGCCCAGGCGCACCACTCCGTCCAGTCCGAGCGGTACCCCCGCAGCGTGTTGGCGGCCCGGGCGGCGGCCACGTAGGCGGCCTCGGCCGAGCTCAGGGCGGCGACGTCGACCACCTGCAGGGGGTCGGACGACGCTGTCGAATTCAGCTCGAGGTCCATCCTGGGACTCTAGATCTGCTTGGGGGTTGGAACCTTGAACATTGTGACGAGTTCTCCGACGCGCGAGGATGGTGGGCGAGAGGATCTCGTACCGTCCCACCTGGACTTACG
>JBBSIS010000397.1:0-1639 GCA_038231955.1 Acidimicrobiales bacterium | reverse complement strand
TCGCTAGGCTTCGGACGACATGAAGGGCACACTGCACGTCACCGGCGATCCCGACGCCGACGACCTCCTCAACACCGACGCCCTGGCCGCGTTGATCGGCATGCTGCTCGACCAGCAGGTGCCGATGGAGTGGGCGTTCCGGGGGCCCTACGAGCTGAAGGAGCGCCTCGGCGGCCGGCTCGACGCCGCCGAGATCGCGGCCATGGACGCCGATGCCCTGGCGTCGGCCTTTCGCGGGCCGCCCGCCCTTCACCGCTACCCAGGGTCGATGGCCGGCCGCACCCAGGATCTGTGCCGGATGCTGGTCGAGGAGTACGACGGTGACGCCGAAGCGGTATGGGAGTCGGCGGCGACCGGCAAGGAGCTGTTGGCCCGCCTGCGCACGCTGCCCGGCTTTGGCGATCAGAAGGCCCGCATCTTCACCGCCCTGTTGGCCAAGCGGATGGGCGTGACCCCGCCCGGCTGGGAGGAGGTGGCCGGGCCCTACGCGCCCGTCGGGCACTTCTCGGTGGCCGACATCGACGGTCCCGAGAGCCTGGACGCGGTGCGGGAGCACAAAAAGGCGACGAAAGCGGCAGCCAAGGCAGCCAAGGTGGCCAAGGCGGCCAACTGAGAATGAGGGTGCGGACGTGAGGGTCGTGGCCAACGGCGCCCCGGTCGAGCTGGCCGACGGGGCGACCGTTGACGACCTGTTGGCGGCACTGGGACTGGGCGCCAAGTGGGTGATCGTCGAGCGGAACCGGGAGCCGGTGCCACGGGTGGACCTGGCCACCACCGTGCTGTCGCAGGACGACCGGATCGAGCTGGTCCGGGCCGTGGCCGGCGGATGACGGCCGGCCTGGCCGAGCGGCGCCTCTACCTGTGTACGCCGGACCGGCCGGATCTCGCCTCGTTCCTGGGAGCGTGCATCGACGGCGGGGTCGACGTGGTGCAGCTCCGCGACAAGCGCCTCGACGCCCGCCCTCTTCTCGTTCGGGCCCGCCTGGCAGCCGGGGTGTGCCGCGACCTCGGTGTGCCCTTCGTGCTCAACGACCGGCCGGACCTGGCCCTGGAGTGTGGCGCCGATGGTGTCCATGTCGGCCAGGATGACGCCCGTGCGTCGCTGGCCCGGCGGATCCTCGGCCCGGGAGCCATCGTCGGCCTGTCCACCCACGCGCCGGAGGAGATGGACGCGGCGGCGACAGAGCCGGTCGACTACCTCTCGGCCGGGCCCGTGTCGGCCACGCCCACGAAGCCGGGCCGGGCCGGCACCGGCCTCGGGTATCTCCGCTACGCCGCCCTCACAGCGACCGTGCCCTTCTTCGTGACCGGTGGGGTCACCCCTGAGACGGTGCCGGCCATGGCCGACGCCGGGGCCCGGCGCTTCGTCGTCGTGCGCTGGCTGACGGAATCCGCCGATGCCGCCGCCGCCGCCCGGACGCTGCGGAGCGCGATCGATCGCATCCCCCTCCCCTGAGGAGATCTACGCCCCGGACTGGCGCTCCATCCAGCCGAGGACGAGGGCGATGGCGCGGGGGTCGTGGCGCAGGCGGTGACCGGCCTCGGCCAGCACGCGCAGCTCAACGGCGTCCCCGGCGGCGTCGGCCAGGACGCGGGCGTCGTCGAGGCGGACGACGATGTCGTCGGCCCCGTGGACCAG
>JBBSIS010000396.1:0-1669 GCA_038231955.1 Acidimicrobiales bacterium | reverse complement strand
TCGATGCCGGAGATGTCGCACGGGCGCCCGGTGGAGAGACGCTGGAGGATGCCGAACGTCGCCTCCGGCGACGACCACTCCTCGAAGAGGCCGCCGCAGCCCCAGGCATCGGCAACGAGTTTGAAGATCGAGAAGTCGGCCAGGGCCTGTCCGGGCGCTCGGCACACCCGCTTGATTCGGCCGTACCGGCGCTCGGAGTTGATGAACGTGCCCTCCTTCTCGCCCCATCCGGCGGCGGGAAGCACGATATCGGCCAGCTTCGCCGTCTCGGTGGTGGCGTAGAGGTCCTGGACGACGAGCACGTCGAGGCGGCCGAACAGCTCGGCCAGGTCGTTCTGGTGGATCCACGAATGCGCCGAGTTGGTGGCGATCACCCAAAGGGCCTTGATGTCGCCGGTGCGGATGCCGTCCAGGATCTGGTCGTAAGCCCAGCTCGACCGGTCGGGGATGGCGGAGGGATCGATGCCCAGCACTCCGCCGACGTCGTAACGGTCGGCCGCATCGGTGAACGAACGGCCGCCGAAGAGACTGCTCGTGTTGCTCCACAGACGCGACCCCATGGCGTTGCACTGTCCGGTGATGGAATTGGCCCCGGTGCCCGGACGGCCCATGTTGCCGGTGAGCAGGGCCAGGGCGATGATGGCCTGAGCGACGCGCACGCCCTCGTGACTCTGGTTCACGCCCATGGTCCACCAGAACGACACCCGCCGGCCCTGGGCGATGGTGTCGGCGAACAGCTCCAGGGCGTCGAGCGGGAGCCCGGTGGCGTCACTGACCCGCTCAGGGGTGAAGAGCTCGACGTGGGCGGCGAAGCCCTCGAAACCGGCGGTATGGGCGGCGACGTAGTCCTTGTCGACCACCCCCCAGGCGATGAGCAGATGAGCCAGCCCGTACAGCAGGGTCAGGTCCGACTTGGGCAGCAGGGGGTAGTGCTGGGTGGCGGCCGCGGCCGTCTCGGTCACCCGGGGGTCGACGACGATCACCTCGGGATGGTGCGGGTTGCGGCAGACGCGCTCCCACAGGATGGGATGGGCGATGCAGGGGTTGGCCCCCCACAGCACCACGACGTCGGACTCCTCGAGATCGGCGTAGGTGTAGGGCGGGGCATCGAAGCCGAAGGACTCCTTGTAGGCGACGACGGCGGTGGCCATGCACTGACGGGTGTTCCCGTCTCCGTGGACCATGCCCATCCCGAACTTGGCCACCGCGCCGAGCAGGGCCATCTCCTCGGAGGCGATCTGGCCGGTGGAGATGAAGGCCACCGAGTCGGGCCCGTGCTCGGCCTGAACGGCCTTGAACCGGCTCACCATGGCGCCGAGGGCCGTCGGCCAGTCGACGGGCTCCTGGGATTGGTCCCGGCCGGCCCGCAACAGCGGGGCGGTGGCCCGGTCGGGCGCCCGCAGCGGGGTGAGGGCCTCCCACCCCTTGGGGCAGGCCATGCCGAGGTTGACCGGGTAGCTCGGCGTGGGGCTCAGGGAGACGGCCACCCCATCGGCCATGTTGACGTCGAGCGAGCATCCCACCGAGCAGAACCCGCAGACCATCGACGCGCCCGCGCTCGTCGCCCCGGGTCTAGGTGGGCCGACCCTCTGATGGACGACGGGAGGCATCAGGTCTTCGGTCCGGGCATCCCGGTCCAGCTGGCATCGACGAAGAACCGCGTCCGCTC
>JBBSIS010000395.1:0-1695 GCA_038231955.1 Acidimicrobiales bacterium | reverse complement strand
GGGGTCTCCAGGTCGACGCCGGCCAGGGAACGGGCGTCGCGCACCACCGCGGCGCCCACGGTCATGGACTGCTGCAGGCGCTCGCGGCCCTTGCTGATGTCGCCGATGTCGGCCGGGCCGCTCGGGGACGGCCCCGGCGCCGACAACCTCAGCCAGTTCGAGGGCGACATGGCGCCGGTGGGCCCACAGCCCTCCCGGCCCGCGGCGATGGCCTCGACGACCCGGGCGGCGAAGACCATGCCCTCCAGCAGGGAGTTCGACGCCAGGCGGTTGGCGCCGTGTACGCCGGTGCAGGCCACTTCGCCGGCGGCCCACAGGCCGGGGAGGGAAGATGCGCCGTGGAGGTCGGTGAGCACACCGCCGACGCAGTAGTGGGCGGCGGGGGCGATCGGCAGCCAGTCGGTGGCCGGGTCGAGCCCGGCGGCGGCCAGGGCGGCGGCGATGGTGGGGAAGCGGGCGCCGAAGGACTCGAGGCCGGTGGCGTCGAGCCACAGGTGGTCGACACCCTGGGCCAGCATCCGCCCGGCCATTGCCCGGGACACGACATCCCGCGGCTTCAGTTCGTCGACGAAGCGCTCTCCCTGTGCATCGCGGAGGAGGGCGCCGTGGCCACGCAGCGCCTCGGACAGTAGGGGTCGGGGCATCTGGGGGTGGTGCAGAGCGGTGGGGTGGAACTGGACGAACTCCAGGTCGGCCACGGCCACGCCCGCTCGCAGGGCCATGGCCACGCCGTCACCGGTGGCCTCAGCCGGGTTGGTGGTGACCGAGTAGAGCTGGCCGGCGCCACCGGTGGCCAGGAGGGTGTGGGCGGCCCGCACGTCGTGGTGGTTGCCGTCGGGATCGAGGGCGACGACGCCCCGGCACCGGCCTCCCTCGACGATGAGGTCGACGGCGAACCAGCGCTCCATGACCGACGCCGCCGTGGCTCGGACCGCCTCGACCAGCGTCCGCTCGATCTCCACGCCGGTGGCCGCCCCGCCGGCGTGGACGACCCGGGCGACGGAGTGGCCACCCTCGCGGGCCAGGGCCAGGCCGCCGGCGGCGTCGAGGTCGAACACCGCCCCCAGGGCGATGAGCTCCTGCACCCTCGTCGGCCCCTCGTCGACCAGGACGCGCACCGCATCGACGTCGCACAGGCCGGCCCCGGCGGCCAAGGTGTCGGCCAGGTGCAGGTCGGTGGAGTCGGGGTCGCCGCCGAGCACCGCGGCCACCCCGCCCTGGGCCCACCGGGTGGTGGCCTGGTCGAGCTCGGCCTTGGACAGCACACCCACCCGCACCCCAGGCCCGAGCGGCCCTCCGAGCGGGGACCAGCGCTCCGCCGCCGCTGCCTTCACCGCCGCCGAGAGACCGGCCACGCCGCTGCCGAGGACGAGGAGGTCGAGGGCGATCGGCCGCTGTCGGGTGACGTCGTCGTCAGGCACTGAAGCCCGAGCGCGACCTCGGACAATTGTCGCCGTCGACCTGGACGACGGCGGGGCTCCAGCCGCCCTGGAGCTCGGCCTCTTCGTAGTCGGCGTAGGTGATGACGATGACTCTGTGGCCGGGTTCCACCAAGCGGGCCGCCGCCCCGTTGACCTGGATCTCGCCCGGTCCACCGGCGATCGCGTAGGTCTCGAAGCGATTGCCGTTGTCGATGTCGAGGACGGCGACCTGCTCGTACTCGCGTATGTCGGCCACGCCCATTAGCCGCGTGTC
>JBBSIS010000394.1:0-1761 GCA_038231955.1 Acidimicrobiales bacterium | reverse complement strand
GCGGCCCAGGAGCTCGGTGCCCACCGCCCGGTTGCAGGCGATGCCCGACTGAGTGAGGAGGATCTGGATGGGCAGCAGGACGGCGTTGACCCGGGCCAGCACGGCGATGTCGTCGGCCGTCACCCCTGCGGCCAGCCACGCCGCCACCCGGTCGCGCGCCACCACGGTGAGGTCGTCGACCGCCACGGGCGCCACGTCGAGGGCGCCGGGCTTCTCGGCCCTACCGGGGGCGGCGCTGATCTCCTTGGGGATGCGTCGGCGGTTGTAGCCCAGGAGCGTCCTGGCCCCCTCGACGACGGCCGGCGGGCACCGGTAGTTGACCTGGAGGTCGTAGCTGGCGGCGCCGGGGAACCACCGCCGGTAGTCGATGAGGAACCCCGGGTCGGCGCCGGCGTAACCGTAGATGACCTGGTCGTCGTCGCCCACCCCGAAAACCGAGGCAGCCGGGCCGGCCAGCAGGCGGATGAGCAGGACATGGGCCGGGGTGAGATCCTGGACCTCGTCGACCAGCATGGTCCGGCACCCGGCGCGCGCCCGTGCCCGGATGTCGGCATCGGTGAGCAGCAGCTCGACGGCCCGGTAGATCTGCTCGTCGAAATCGACCGCCCCCAGGGCGGCCAGGCGCGACCGGTAGGCGTCGAAGGCGACGGCGATCCCGGACGCGTCGGGGAACCGTGACTCGGCTGCCTCGGGATCGACCAGGCCGAGGCGGATGGCCGACAGCGCTTCGAGGTACGGGGCCACGGGGTCGGCGTTGGCCTTGCGGGGGATCTTCACCAGCGACTGGACGATGGTGCGGACCTCCCGCTCCTCGACCACCCGGACCGGTCCGCTCTCCCCGTGCACGGAGCTGGCCAGCTTGCAGATGAAGAGCCCGAGGGAGTTCATGGTGCGGATCGTGGGGCGCAATCCCGCGGTACGACCCCGCAGCTCGTCGGCGGCCTTGACGTTGTAGGCGACGGCGGTGATCAGGTCGGGCTCGTGGCCCCGGTCGGCCAGCAGGTGCCGGAGGCGCTCGGTGAGCACCCGCGTCTTGCCCGACCCGGCGGGGGCGATGATGCGGGCCGGACCACCGGGGTGCTCGACGGCGGCCAGCTGGTCGGTCGCCAGGGTGGCGCTCGGGGGGGCATGGCGGGCGACGGTGAGCCGGCCTGCGTCGATTGAGTCGCGATGGACCACCGCGTCGTCGACCGCCACGGGTTGGCGAGGACCGCCGTCGCACCAGGCCGGCCGCCCGTCGGGCAACACGATGTCCGCCGGTCCGCCCGCCTCGGCGCCCAACCGGGCGGCGCGCACCCCGTGCCACCAGACCGGATCGGCGCCGGCGGCGCGCCCGTCGTAGTTGTTGGCCCAGACCAGGAAGTGCAACCGCTCCCGCTCGAAATCGAAACCGGGGCCGAGCTCGTACGGCGGCCGCGCGTCGGTCTCGGGCGCCTTGAGCTCGGCGGCGTCGATGCCCAGCTCGACGACCACGGGGCGGCGGTGGGCCCAGGCGTCGTGCAGTGATGCGGCGGCGCTCGTGTCGTCGGCCCGGACGCGCTCGACGCCGTCCCAGGCCGGTGGGACCTCCGCTCCGGGGGTGAGAACCAGGCCCCGCCCCAGGGATTCTGCGCCCCGCCCGGTCACGGCCTGCGGCCGACGGGTGTCACTGCGGCCTGCGGCCGACGAGCAGGTGGTGGGGATGGAGGTAGCCGCGATGGAGCGGCCGGTGGTGCACCTCCAGGCCGGCGCCGGCCATGGTCGCAGCCAGCTCCGCCGGCG
>JBBSIS010000393.1:0-1771 GCA_038231955.1 Acidimicrobiales bacterium | reverse complement strand
GTCCGTGCCGGCGATTGCCTGGGGACGCGGCAACGGATGGGCCGTTCTCGGCCTCACCCGTTTCCTCGACGTGCTCGGGCGCGAACGTGTGGAGCGCGAGCTGGTGGAGCGCTACGGCCGGCTGACGCACGCGCTCTTGACGCACCAGGAGGCCGGGGGTCGATGGCGCAACCTCGTCGACGACCCGCACAGCTATCCGGAGGCGTCAACCACGGCAATGGCGTCGGCCGCTTTCACGCAAGCGGCTCGCGGCGGGCTCCTGTCCGCCGAGTTCGGGGCGGCGGCGGACGCGGCGTGGGCGTCTGTCGCGGACCGCATCGACACGAGCGGGTTCCTCGTCGGGGTGTCCTATCGGCCGGGCGTCAACACCGACCCCCGGCGCTACGAGCACACCCCGGTCGTTGGCTCCTACCCGTGGGGCCAGGGCCCGTATCTGCTGGCCGCGGCGCAGCGGGCGCCCGACCCCTCAGCAGACGCCACACATAGCGGAGGTAGACCATGAAGCTTGCCCGGCTCGGACCCGTCGGGGAGGAGATCCCGGTGGCGCTCGTCGGCGGCGTCTGTCTCGACCTCACGAGTGTCACCGCGGACATCGACGGACGCTTTCTGGCGTCAGACGGTCTTCACAAGGTCGCCCGAAGGCTCGCCGAGGGGGGCCTGCCGGAGCTGGCCGATGCGTCGGTCCTGCGCGCTGGCAGCCCGATCGCCCGTCCGGGCGCCGTGATCTGCGTGGGGATGAACTACGCGTCGCATGCCGCTGAATCCGGCGCCGAGCCACCGAAGCAGCCGGTGATCTTCCTCAAAACGCCAAACACCGTCGGGGGCCCGAACGACGCCGTGCCCATTCCTCGCCGGAGCACCCGGACCGACTGGGAGGTCGAGCTTGGCGTCGTCATCGGGAAGCGTGCGTCCTATCTCGAGTCGCCCGACCAAAGCCTGTCCCACGTCGCCGGGTTCGTCGCCGTCAACGACTTGTCGGAGCGCACCTTCCAGCTCGACGAATCTGGCGGCCAGTGGAGCAAAGGCAAGTGCTGCGCCGGGTTCACGCCGACCGGTCCCTGGCTGGTTACCCCCGAAGAGGTGGACCACGGCGACATGAGGCTCCGAAGCTGGGTCAACGGTGAGCCGCGCCAGGACTCGAGCACCGCGGACATGATCTTTTCGGTGAGCTTCCTTGTCTGGCACCTCAGCCAGTACCTCGTCTTCGACCCGGGAGACCTGCTGCTGACCGGAACCCCGCAGGGCGTAGGTCTATCCGGCCGGTTCCCTTATCTGAAACCTGGTGACAGCTGTCACATTGAGGTAGAGGGTCTGGGCAGGCAGTCCCTCGTCCTCACTTAGCCCGGGTCCTTGCCTGCGCCGATGTGGATGTGCGTTGCTCAACCCCCATCCGGTGGACGGAACCCTGCGACAGTTCGAGGGAGAGCGGCATCCAGGCCTGCGTTCTGGGATCGCGCCGCTCGGGCGGCGACCGACGTTGGCGGGTGTCGGCGCCTGCTCGGCATCCGTGCTCATCTTGACCTCCCCCCATCCGCTCACGCCGTCGAGGTGGAACCGATTCGCTTCCGCCTAGATGTTCCGCCCACAGAGGTTGGGTACGCGGTCGGCTGGTGACTTGCCGCCGAGTGCGGTGTGGCCGCGGTGGTGATTGTAGGTGTGGATGAAGTCGGCGTAGGCGGCGACGCGCTGGCTCTCGCTGGTGTAGGCGGTGGCGTAGGCCCATTCCTGGGCCATGGTGCGGTTGAATCTCTCGACCTTGCCGTTGGTCTGG
>JBBSIS010000392.1:0-1782 GCA_038231955.1 Acidimicrobiales bacterium | reverse complement strand
TCCCCGGTGGGGATGTAGACATCTCACGTCGGTCAGTTGTCAAGCAGCAATCTGTTCGCGAGCCTTTGAGGGTGCCGGCCAGGCGGCGTCGTCGTCCCAGGTGAGGTCGTTCACCAGGCACCACCAGAGGCGGCCGAGGAGCTTGTTGGCAAGGTTGCGGAGAGCGGCGTTGTGGGCGTCGCCGGCGGCTCGCCGCTTGTCGTAGTGGGCTCGGGCTCCGGCCGAGTTCGTGATGGCGGCGAAGGCCCACCAGTGGCAGGCGTCGGCGAGCCGCTTGTTCTTCACGTGTCGTGTCCTCACCGTCTTCGATCTTCCGGATGCTCTGGTGATCGGCGCGGTGCCGGCGAACGCCCGCAGGCCGTCGGCTGTGGTGAACCGGGACGGGTCGTCTCCGACCTCCGCGAGGACGCGGGCGGCGAGGATGGGACCGAGGCCGGGAGCGCCTCGGAGGAGGCCGGCTGAGTGGTGCTGGTCGAACTCGGTGGCCATGGCGGTCTCCAGGTTGACGATGGCCGCCTCCATGGACTCGATGACGGTGACGAGCCCGACGACGGCGTGACTGAGGCCGGCTTCGACCGGGGCGGGCTGGCGGAGGCAGGGTTCGTGAAGGTGCTTCAGGAGGCGGTCGGCCAGCCCGGGGCGATCCCCGCGCCCGCTTCGCCGGAGAAGGGCCACGAGGCGCTTGTGGGTGAGCTTGTGGGCGTGCTCGGGGGAAGGCGCGGTGCGGAGGACCTCGAGCGCCGCCTTGTGCGTCAGGACCGGGAATGCCTTGAGGGCGCTGGGAAAGAACTCGAGGAGCACTGACCGCAGCCGGTTGACGGTCAGCTGCCGGGCCCAGATCGCTTCCTGGTGCTGGCGGGCCAACGCCTTGACGGCCTGGCCGCCATCGCTGATCTGCGGAAGCGGGCGGTGGACATGGAGATCAGTCCGCAGGATGTTGGCCAAGACGATGGCGTCACCGGGGTCGGACTTGCCGCCGGCCTGGGCCGACCGCTCCCGATACCGGGCCACGGCCCGTGGGTTGATGGCATAGACGGTGAGACCAGCCGCCTGCAACGCGACGACGATCAGGCTCTTGTCGGTCTCGATCGCCACCGGCACCGAGGCGGGGTCGTCGGTGTGCTCAGCGAGCAACGCCATGAGGGCGGTGAAGCCGGGGAGGCCGGTGTCGATGCGCAGCTTGGCCACCGCCGTTCCGTTGCCGTCGACGATGGCGACGTCGTGGTGGGCCTCGGCCCAGTCGATGCCGCAGGTGATGCCCAATGTGATCTCTCCGTTCGTTAGTTGGATGAGCCCGAGGGGCTGCGCAGCGACCTAATGGACAGCGCTCGATGGCGCGACATCTCACGAGCTGGCTGCAGACCCAGCGACTGGCAGGGCCACCGTCTACATAGAGACCTCGAAGGTCGGGGAGGGAAGGAGTGGACACCTGCCAGCGGCTCGGCTCCCACCCTCCCAGCCCCGGCCCCGCGGGTCGGTGATGTCTCAGTGGGCTCCTGCCAGCAGCAAGACCTACAACCCCTTCCACCCACCCATTAGGTGATGTCCTGGACACAGGCCACATCGGGAGCGCCTGGCGTGAACCGGCGGCCGACCAGATCGGGGATCACGTAGCCGTCAGGGCCCGGGATCGTCGTCCGGCACTTCCGGGGCGCGAACCGGCCGGCCATGCCGTGACAGCGCATCAGGCGGGCCACCCGCTTGATGTTGATGGCATGCCCGGCCTTGCGCAGGGCGATGAGCATGCGGGGCACCCCGAACGCGGCGTCGGACCGGGCGTGG
>JBBSIS010000391.1:0-1790 GCA_038231955.1 Acidimicrobiales bacterium | reverse complement strand
GGAGCGCAACACGGTCAGCGAGTGCACGGCCTCCTCGAGCACCGCCGCGCTCTCCGTATCGACGACGGGGTGGTCGGGATGGCGGGCCCAGCGATCGGCCATCGTGGAGATGTCGTTGTTCATGGCGGTCACGTTCCTTGCGGGTCGCGGGGTTTGGTCGGCCTCTTGGACCGGCTGGTACGTAGCCGGTAGCTGTCGGTGCCGGTCTCGATGATGTGGGCCCGGAACGTGAGGCGATCCACGACAGCTGCTGCGAGACGGGGATCGGTGAAGGTCGCTCCCCATTCACTGAAGCTGGCGTTGGAGGCCACCGCCACCGAGGCGCGTTCCTCTCGCTCGGTGATGACCTGGAACAACAGCTCGGCTCCCCGGGGATCCAGATGGACGTAGCCCAGTTCGTCGAGACAAAGGAGGTCCATCCGCCCGTAGCGGGCGATCACCCGGGACAGCACATGGTCATCGGCGGCCTCGGCCAGCTCGTTGACCAGTGCCGCACAGGTGACGTAACGCACCCGGCGCCCGGCTTCGCAGGCGGCGATGCCGGTGCCGATGAGCAGGTGGCTCTTGCCCGTGCCCGAGTCGCCGATCAGGCACAGCGGCTCGCCGGCGTCGATGAACGCCCCGGCAGCCAAGCTGGCCACCGTCGCTGCGTTGACGGCCGGGTTGGCCGAACAGTCGAAGTCGCCCAGGCGCTTCACTCGTGGGAACCGGGCCTCCACCACCCGCCGGGCCCGGCGCCGGGCGTCACGCTCGTCGACTTCGCTGGTGAGGACCTCGGCCAGGTAGCCCCGATGGGTGAGGCGTTCCTTGGCGGCGGCGGCCGCCAGCGCCGCGGCCTCGGTGCGCACGGTGGGCAGGTGCAGGGCTCGACAGGCCGAGACGATGGCAGCGTCGGCTGCTTCTTCGGTCAGCGCGCTCATCGCCCGGCTCCCACCAGCAGCTCGTCATAGGCACCCAGGCCCGGTGCCGGGCGCTCGGGGAGGCGGGCGCCGATGGGGACCACGACCTCGGTCGGCGCCGTGGCCGCGTCGGTGTAACGGCGGGCCTCCACCGCCACCACCTCGGGATCGACCGAGTCGATACGAAGCGCGGCCGCCATCCCGGCCACCACCGTCTCGGCCGCCATGGTCCGATGCAACAACAGCACGCCGATGAGCGCCCGGGTCCCGGCCCCGTCGCCCAGACGACGACGGGCAGCGGCCCAACACGCCTCGTGGGTCGTCCCGAAGGCGCCACTGGCCCGGGCCTGGGACAAGGCGATCGAGCCGGGCATGGCACCGGGCTTGCGGGTGAGGATCTCCAGGTAGTGGTCGAGCACCAGGTTTTCGGTGCCCTTGTGCAGGGAGCGCTGGTGGGTGGCGACAACCTTGCCGGCGGCGACGACGTCGAAGCTGCGGGCTCCGAGACGGACCTCGACCCGGCGGCGGGCCAGGCCGGCGGGCACCGAGTAGAGCGCCTGGCGCACGCAGATGCGAGCCTTGGTGTCGACGATGGGGTGCAGCGTCGTGGTGACGTCGAAGTCGTCGGGGGGCAGGGCCCGCAGATGGGCCGCTTCGGCGGCCGCGGCCTGGCCGACGGTCTCGGGGCGCCGGGCGATGTGACGGTCGTCGTCAGCGGCATCGGCTGCGGCCATGAACGCGTTGAGCTCGGCCAGGCTGGCCACCTTGGGCACCGGGACCAGGTGGTTGCGGCGAAATCGGCCTATCTCTCCTTCGACGCCACCCTTTTCGTGGGCCCCGTCGATGCCCGGCTCGCAGTAGAAGGAGTCGAAAAAGTAGTGGCTGCGCAGC
>JBBSIS010000390.1:0-1828 GCA_038231955.1 Acidimicrobiales bacterium | reverse complement strand
CCCTCCCGGTGCGTGGTGATCGGCGATATCGGCGCCGACGTGGACGCCGCCCGCGCCGCCGGCGCCCGGTCGATCCTCGTGCCGACGCCGGTCACTCTTGCCGCCGAGGTGGAGGCTGCGCCCGTGGTGGCGGCGACGATCGACGAGGCGGTGGACATGCTGGTCGGCGACCTCCTTGCGGCCGGCGCCTCGGCAGGACGGCCATGACGGCCCACGTCCTCGTCGTCCGCCTCGACAGCGCGGGCGACGTCCTTCTCTCCGGGCCTGCGGTGCGGGCGGTGGCCGCCGGGGCCCGTAGCGTGACGTACCTGTGCGGCCCACGGGGCCGGGCTGCAGCCGGGCTGCTGCCGGGCGTGGACGACATCGTCGTCCATCGCGCCCCTTGGATCGACCCCGAGCCCCAGCCGGTCTCCGCCGCCGTCACCGCCGCCCTGGTCGAAGATCTGGCCGGGCGGAGCATCGATCAGGCCGTCATCTTTACGTCGTTCCATCAGAGCGCCCTGCCAACAGCGCTCCTCCTCCGCCTGGCCGGGGTGGCGATCATCGCGGCGGTGAGCGAGGACTACCCCGGGTCGCTGCTCGATGTCCGCCATCGGGTCGACCCGGACGTCCACGAGGTGCAGCGCTCGCTGTCGCTGGTCGCCGCCCTGGGCTTCGACCTGCCGGCCGGCGACGACGGGCGCCTGCGGATAGTTCCCGTGCCGCCCGGCCCGACGCTGCCCATTACGGGCCCGTATACCGTCGTCCATCCCGGCGCCTCCGTGCCGGCCCGGGCCTGGTCGGCGCAGGCCAACGCCGCCGTGGTCGAGGCCCTGGTCGGAACCGGGCGGCGAGTGGTTGTCACCGGCGGCCCCGACGAGGTCGACCTCACCCGGTTCGTCGCCGGGCCGTCCCATGTCGACGTGGTCGACCTGGGCGGGCGCAGCGACCTGGCGGGCCTGGCTGCGATCCTGGCCGGTGCGGAGGCCGTCGTGGTCGGCAACACCGGGCCCGCCCACCTGGCCGCCGCCGTCGGCGTGCCCGTCGTGTCGTTGTTCGCACCGACGGTGCCGGCGGCGAGGTGGGCGCCGTGGGGCGTGCGTAGCGTCCTGCTCGGCGACCAGACGATCGCGTGCGCCGGCTGTCGGGCCAAGCTGTGCCCGGTCGCCGGCCACCCGTGCCTGACGTCGGTGCCTGTCGACGACGTGGTGGCTGCGGTCGATCGCCTCTCGGCGCCGGCGGCGGTGCCGACGGGGGTGGCCGGATGAGGGTGGCCATGATCTCCGACCACGCCAGCCCTCTGGCCGTACTGGGCGGAGTCGACGCCGGCGGCCAGAACGTGCATGTCGCCGCCCTGGCTCGCGAGATGGGGCGGTTGGGCGTCGAGGTGATCGTCCACACCCGCCGGGACGACCCTTCCCTGCCCCGCTGGGCCGCCCTCGCTCCCGGCGTGGCCGTCCACCACGTGGACGCCGGGCCGCCGTACCCGATCTCCAAGGACGATCTCATGCCGTACATGGACGCCTTCTCGGCGGACGTGTCCCGGGTGTGGCGGCAGTGGCGTCCCGACGTGGCCCACGCCCATTTCTGGATGTCGGGCGCCGTCGCCGCCACCGCCGGCCCGCCCCTGGCCATCCCCGTTGTGCAGACGTTCCATGCCCTGGGCGTCGTCAAGCAGCGCCACCAGGGCGAGCGCGACACCAGTCCTCCCGAGCGCCAGGGCGTCGAGCGCCGGCTCCTGGGCCAGGTCGACCGGGTGCTGGCCACCTGTACCGACGAGGTCTTCGAGCTCGTGCGCATGGGCGCCGACGTCGACCGGGTGAAGGTGGTGCCCTGCGGGGTCGACGTG
>JBBSIS010000389.1:0-1831 GCA_038231955.1 Acidimicrobiales bacterium | reverse complement strand
CGCGAAGTACCCGTCGTGGGGGAGGCTGTTGGGGCTGGCCGAGGCGAGGGCGTGGGCGAGCGTCTTGGCGCCGCCGATGGTGGTGCAGTTGGCCACTGGGGACCACTGGGCCCGGGTGTGGCCCTTGACGACCTGGGTGGGATCGAAGACCTTGATCTTCGATTTGGGCAGGGACGACCGGCGGGCGAAAGTGGCCTCGAGGAGGTCGCCCCTCACCGAGGACAGGATGGCCGGGCCTTCCCATTCCAGGATGGCGGAGATGATGTCGGCCGACTTGCCGCAGCGGGTCGGGCCGATCACGGCCACTGCCGAGCGGTCACCGGCGCGGCTGCCCGGGCGGGGCGGGTTGGCCGGGTCGCGCAGCTCGGTGGCCACCAGGCGGCGATCGACGCGTCCGAGGATGAGCCGGCCCGGCACGGGCCCGTTGACGACGAGGGGCTTGAGATCGCGAGCGGTGGCCAGGCGAGCCTTGGTGTCGACGCCGAGACGTTTGCGGTCATCGGTTCCGACGCCGTGGCCGCCGAACTTCTGCAGGGCGAAGGAGAGGCCGACACCTGCCAGGAGGGCGACGGCGCCGGTGCATCCCCAGTAGAGGCGAGGCCCGGGAATTGCGGTTTCCCACGGCGGGCCCCACGCCGCTCCCGGGTTGTCGGCATTGGCGGGCAGGTGCACCACGGCGTGAAAGGTGGGGGACAGGCCGGCCCCGAGATGGCCACCGGAGATCAGCACGGCGAGTTGGGCGCCGGCCCACACGACGCCCAGGACGACGACGGCGATGACGATGAAGATCGTGCCGCCCGACCCGTTTGAGGCGGCCGTCGATTCACTGCGGGCCATCAGCCGGCAGCGAGGCAGTAGCGGGGCCGGGGCTCGCCAACCTCGTCGGCCATGAGCACGGACTCGACCCGGTTGCGCCGGCGCCGCAGGGTGCGGGGCGTCCAGTCGAGCGCGGCGGCGGCGTCGGGGGTGGGGTGGCCGGCGACGCGGGTGGTGTAGACGAGGCCGGCGTCGACGCTGCGCAGCAGCTGGCGCTGCACGGCGTCGACGAGGGTGAGGGCGAGCTGCTCGGCCTCGGTTCGCGACGGCGGCGGTGCGACGGCGTCGTCGGTGAGAGCTCCCCTGGCGGCCTGCTCGCGGTGATGAGTTCTGGCGAGAGAGCGCAGTCGGTACCAGGTGGTGTTGAGGATGGTGCGCAGGCGAAACTGGGCGACCTCGGCGGCAACCTCGGTGATGCGTTCGAAGGCGGTGCAGACGAGGAACTGGTCGAGCTCCTCGATGGAGGCGAAGGGCTCGTAGAGCGAGCCGACCATGTCCGCGTTGTCACGGGTGAGGCGGGCCAAGCCCGGCAACACGGCCTGGAGGACGGTGCGGGCTGCCCACGGGTCGGCCGCCGCCTCCTCGGTCAGGTCGTCGACCAGGAGGCGGGCGGCGGTGTCGGTGCGGGAGTGAGCCGCCATGACCAGGTCCGCGGGGCTGGTGAAGCGGGCCAGGTCGGGCTGGTGGTCGATCCAGCGGGCAAGAGCGGCCTGGGCGTCGCGGCTGTGCCCGTCGTAATCCCACTGGCGTTGCATGTCTCGGAACAGGTTGGCCATGCGGGCGACGATGCGCTTCGCCCCTTGCGCGGACCCTTGCGCGATGGCTTGCTTGTCTGTTACGAGCCTGTTAACAACTGCTGTGCGTTTGCTGTGAACGGTCCCCAATGGGCACCGGCACCTTGCGCGATGGCTTGCCGATGGCCTCATACCGTGCGCGACACCTTGCGCGACCTTGCGCGTGGTGCCGAAGGGTCAGGTGGAGCTGGTCAGTCGAGAGACAGGCCTGGCGCGTCGAT
>JBBSIS010000388.1:0-1858 GCA_038231955.1 Acidimicrobiales bacterium | reverse complement strand
GGTCGACACGATCCCGGTGACGGCGGCGCCCGGCGTCAGTGCCGAGGCGCTGCGGGTGCGGATCATCGCCGTGCTGCCCCAGCGTTACGAAGCGGTCACCACCGCCCAGGTGGCCCAGGAGACCGAGCAGTCCTGGACCAAGGCCGTCGGGTTCCTGCCCACCGCCCTCATGCTGTTCGCAGCCGTTGCCCTCCTGGTGGGCGCCTTCCTGATCTTCAACACCTTCTCGATCCTCGTGGCCCAGCGCAGCCGGGAGCTCGGTCTGCTCCGGGCCCTGGGTGCCAGTCGGGCCCAGCTCACCGCGTCGGTGCTGATCGAGGCGGCGGCGGTCGGCGTCGTCGGCTCGCTGGCCGGTGTGGCCCTCGGCTTCGTCGCCGCCCACGGCCTCCTCGCCCTGCTCCACGGAATGGGCATCGAGCTGCCGGCAGCACCGGTGGTCTTCCGGTACCGGACCGCCCTCGCCGGCGTGGGCGCCGGAGTACTCGTCACCGTCCTCGCCGCGACCCCGGCCGCCCGCCAGATCACGCGGCTGACGCCGGTCGGGGCTCTTCGGGGCCAGGCCGACGTCGCCTCGTCACGCCGTCGCCGGCTGATCGTCGGCGGCATGACCGGGCTGGTCGGTGTGGGACTGCTGACGAGCGGGCTCGTCGGCGGCCTGTTCCCACCCGTCGCCGCCGTCGCCGCAGGGGTCACCGCCGTCACGGTCGGCATCGCCGTCCTGGCGCCGCTCGTCGCCCGCCCCGCCGCCCGCCTCATCGGCGCCCCGCTTGTCCGGGCTTTCGGCGAGCCGGCGTTCCTGGGCCGGGAGAACGCCATGCGCAGCCCTCGGCGCACCGCGGCCACGGCCGCCGCCCTGATGATTGGTATCGGCCTGGTCGGCGTGGTCGCCATCGTGGCCGCGTCGATGAAGGCGTCGGCCGGCCGGACCGTGCAGGACTCCCTGCGGGCCGACTTCGTGCTGGCGTCGGTCGGCGTGCCCGGCGCCTCCGGGGGGGTGCCGCCGGCGGTGGCCGACCGGCTGCGAGCCACGCCGGGCGTCCGCCAGGTCTCGGAGCTGCGGGGCGGCCAGTGGGGCCTCGACGGTCGACCGCAGAGCCTGCTCGCCGTCGATCCGGCCACGGTGACCGCCATGCACGACGTCGACGCCCGATCGGCGGCCGCGGTGGCCAATCTCGACGACAAGGGCGTCCTCGTCCGTGCCACCACCGCCGAGCGCTACGGGTGGCGGGTGGGCGACGACGTGAGCATGACCTTCGCCCGCACCGGCACCAAGAAGATGCGGCTGCGGGGCACGTTCTCCACCACTGCGGTGAGAGCCGACTACGTGATCTCCCTCAGGGCCTACGCGGCCAACTTCACCCAGCAGATGGATATCGAGATCGATGTCACCCTGGCGCCGGGTGTCACGCCGGCCGCGGGCCGGGCCAGGGTGGGCGAGGCCGTCGCCGACTTCCCCGTGGTGCAGGTTCTCGACCGTGCCCAGGTGCTCAACGCCCAGGAGGGCCAGGTCGACCGCCTGCTGGTGCCGATCACGGCCCTGCTCGGCCTGTCCGTGGCCATCGCCCTGCTCGGTATCGCCAACACCCTCGGTCTGGCCATCCACGAGCGGACGCGCGAGCTGGGCCTGCTCCGTGCTATCGGGATGGCCCGGCGACAGCTCCGTTCCATGATCCGCTCCGAGGCGGTCATCACCGCCGGCCTGGGCGCCGTCATGGGCCTTGTCGTCGCCGTCGCCTTCGGCGCCGCCCTGGTCACCTCCATGGGCCATCTCGGCGTCAGCGAGCTGGTCTTCCCCGTCGTGCAGCTCACCGGGCTGGTCGTGCTGGCCACGTTGGCCGGCCTGGTCGCCGGTGTGCTG
>JBBSIS010000387.1:0-1880 GCA_038231955.1 Acidimicrobiales bacterium | reverse complement strand
GGGCTGGATGGTGGAGACGGTGGGCGACGACATCTGCTGGATGAAGTTCGGTGACGACGGCCGGCTGTGGGCCATCAACCCCGAAGCGGGCTTCTTCGGCGTGGCCCCGGGAACCTCGGCGCAGACCAACCCCAACGCCATGGCCACGGTCGGTGCCGATTGCGTGTTCACCAACACCGCCCTCACCGACGACGGCGACGTGTGGTGGGAGGGCATGACCCCCGAGCCCCCGACCCGCCTGACCGACTGGACGCGTCGGTCATGGACGCCCGACAGCCCCACGCCGGCCGCTCATCCCAACGCCCGCTTCACCGCCCCCGCCGCCCGCTGCCCGTCGATGGCGCCCGAATGGGAGGATCCCCGGGGCGTTCCCATCTCGGCCATCCTCTTCGGGGGGCGGCGCTCGTCGGTTGTCCCCCTGGTCCAGGAGGCCCGGTCCTGGCGGCACGGGGTGTTCCTGGGCTCGATCATGGCGTCGGAGACCACTGCGGCGGCGGCGGGTACGGTGGGCACGCTGCGCCGTGACCCTTTCGCCATGCTGCCGTTCTGCGGCTACAACATGGGCGACTACCTCGGCCACTGGCTCCACATCGGGGCGTCGGCCGACCCGGCCAAGCTGCCCCGGCTGTTCTACGTGAACTGGTTCCGCACCAGCCCCGACGGCACGTGGCTGTGGCCCGGTTTCGGCGACAACAGCCGGGTGCTGGCCTGGATCTTCGCTCGGGTGGCCGGTGACGCCGAGGCGGTGGAGACGCCGGTGGGCCTGGTGCCGGCCGAGGGCGGGATCGACATCACCGGCCTGGACGTGAGCCCTGCGGGCATGGCCGAACTGCTCCGGGTCGACCCCGACGAGTGGCGGGCCGAACTTCCCTCGATCGAGAGGCACTACGCCCGATTGGGAGAGCGGGTGCCCATCGAGCTCCACGACGAGCTGCACGCCCTCGAGCAGCGCCTGTCGTCCGCCCCGTCGAGCCTTGCGTCTGTGCCCACCAGCCTGGCGTCCACGCCAACCAGGAGGTCTGCCTGATCATGAGCGAGCATCGAAGCGCAGCGGAGGAGCCCGGCGGGGAGGCCGGACGGTGAGTGATCCGGGAGCGGCACAGGCGTACGTGCTGATCCAGACCGATGTCGGCAAGTCGGCCCAGGTGGCGGAGGAGGTGGGCCGGATCGAGGGGGTGATCGCCGCCCACAACGTCACCGGCAACTACGACGTGATCGCCCTGGCCGAGGCGGCCTCGATGGACGACCTCGGCCGGCTGGTGGTCAACAAGGTCCAGCTCATCAGTGGCATCACCCGGACGACGACCTGCTCGGTCGTGCACCTCCAGTAGCGCCGGATCAGCGCGGGCCCACCTGGAGGGCGCGGATGCCCAGGCCCATCAGGAACAGGCCGCCCAGCCCGTAGAGCAGATAGAGCTTGTCACGCAGCTGGTTGCGGTAGGAGTAGATGATGGCGATGGCGACGATGGTGACGAAGCCGTAGAACACGTGGAATTGCAGGTTGTCCGGCACCTTGTGGCCGGCGATCATGCTCACCCCCAGCACGACCTCCACGAACACGGCCAGCTCGACGGCGGCGGTGAACCACCACAGGGCGCGGGTGCGCAGCGTCGCCCACCGCCCGGCGCCCAGAGCCCACAGCCCGGCCAGGCCGTTGCCCACGATGACCACCCACGCCCAGGCCCGGTGGATGCCCGCCACAGTGGCGAGCACGGCGACGACGGCGGGCACCCGTCAGGCGAGATCGGCGAGGAGGTCGGTCTCGGCCGTCCCGGGCGGCGCGGCGCAGCGGATGAACCACTCCTGGCCGAACCCGCCCTCGAACAGCTCAGGGGCCATGGCCAGGAAGAAGGACGTCTCGGAGATCTGGCTGGCATGGG
>JBBSIS010000386.1:0-1883 GCA_038231955.1 Acidimicrobiales bacterium | reverse complement strand
GAGAAGACCACCATCGGCCCCGACCACTACTGGGTGATGGGTGACAACCGCACCAACTCCCGGGACAGCCGGTTCTTCGGCGCCATCCCGAAGTCGCTGATCATCGGCCGAGCCTTCGTGCGGGTCTGGCCCGTCACCGCCGTCGACCTGCTGTAGCGACGAGCTATCGGCGCCGGCGGACCAGGAACGGCCCGAGGGCGAGGGCGTCGACAGGGGCTGAGCCGAAGCATTCGAGGGCGTCGCGAGGATCGTCGACCATCGGGCGGCCGGCGGTGTTCATACTGGTGTTGATAACCACGGGAACGCCCGTCCGGCGATCGAAGGCCTTCAGCATGCGGGCCACCAGGGGCTCGTCGTCGGGGTCGACGGTCTGGATACGGGCGGTGCCGTCGACATGGAGAGCGGCGGGGATGCGCTCGGCCCAGCCCGGGGAGACCCGGTGGGTGAAGAGCATGAACGGGCTGGGAAGGACGCCGTCGAAGATCTCCCCGGCCCGATCGGCCAGCACCATGGGCGCCACCGGGCGGAACTCCTCGCGGCCCTTGACCCTGTTCAGCCGTTCGAGGTTGTCGGAGTAGGCGGGGTTGGCCAGGAGGCTCCGGTGGCCCAGAGCTCGCGGCCCGTACTCGCTGCGGCCCTGGAACCAGGCCACCACCCCGTTGGCGGCCAGCACCGCGGCCACCGCGTCGGCGATGTCGGCGGGGCGCTCGTAGGCCACGTCGGCCTCGACCAGCCAGGCCTCGAGGTCGTCATCGGCCCAACCCCGGCCCAGGGCGGCGGTGGCCATGGGCACGATGGTGTCGCCCATGGCGTGGGCGACGTGGAGGGCGGCGCCCAGGGCCGTCCCGGCGTCGCCGGCGGCCGGCTGCACCCAGAGCCGCTCGAAGGGGCCCTGCTCGGCCAGGACGGAATTGGCCACGCAGTTCAGGGCCACGCCGCCGGCCAGGGTGAGCGTCGTCTCGCCCGTCTGGGCGTGGAGCCACCGGGACAGGTCGAGAAGCACCTCCTGGAGGCGGATCTGCACGCTCGAGGCCAGGTCCGCGTGCTCGGCGCCCCACGCCTCCGACGCGCTCCGGCGCTTCACCAGTGCGCTCCAGTCGATAGGGTCGACCCGGAACCCACCGTCGCCGGTCGGCGCCACCGCCAGGCGCAGCTCGGGCAGAAAGGTGGGGCTGCCGTAGGCGGCCAGGGCCATGACCTTGTACTCGTCCGACGAGCGTCGGAACCCGAGGTGGTCGGTGACCTCCTCGTACATCAGCCCTAGGGAGTGGGGGAGATCCTGCACGGCCAGCACCTCGAGATTGCCGTCCACCGACCGCCCGGCCAGGTGCGACGCCCGCTCTCCCCGGCCGTCGAGGACGAGGACGGCGGAGGAGGCGTAGGGCGCAGCCAGGTGGGCCGACGCGGCGTGGGCCAGGTGATGGGGGACGTAGCGGACGCAGGCGGGATCGAGCCCGGGCAGGGCGGTACGCAGGAAGAGCGGCGCCCGCTGGGCGTAGAGCGTCCGTAGGCCTTCCCATTCGCTGGCGGCGAGGTCGGTGGGATCGGCGGGTGGCGCCAGCGAGGGGTCGTATGAGTAGGCGACGGCATCCAGCTCGTCGGGGGAGACGCCGGCCGACGCCAGGCACCACGCCGCCGCCTGCGTGGGTAGCTCCCACGTGGAGAACGGGAGCGGATCCTTGCCGTGCTTGCGCCGGCTGAATCGCTCCTCCTCGGCCGCCGCCACCACCTCGCCGTCGATCACCAGTGCCGCGGCGGGGTCGTGGAAGACGGCGTTCACTCCGAGGACGCGCACGCCCGGCCGCTACCCCTCTTGAACTGGGGGCAAACGGGGAAGGGGTCGGCCATGCGAGTCGTCGTGACCGGTGCGACCGGCAATGTCG
>JBBSIS010000385.1:0-1957 GCA_038231955.1 Acidimicrobiales bacterium | reverse complement strand
CGTGGAAGGGGCAGGAGTCAAACGTCGCTTCGGCGCGGGCCGCCTACGAGCAGCGGGCGAAGTGCACCGGTGCCGCGAGGCTCGGGCAGTACTCCCCCGACATGGAGCGCGAGACGGCGGCAGCTTGAGCCGCGGCCTCGCGGGCCGCGCAATCGACCCGGCGGAGGCAAGGCGATTGAGAGGCGGCGGGTGCCCTGACGGACGCCCGCCGCACGAGGCGCCCGCGAGCCCGGCCCGATCAGGACTCGACTGCGGCGGGCCGGCCCTCGGCGTTCGCGTCGTCCTGGGAATCTGCGTCGTTGGCGTCCTTGGCGTTCTTGGCCTCGGGCGATCCGCCCGCACCGCGTCCCCTTCCGTTCTTGACCCCGTCCCGAGGGGTGCTTCCCCCCAGCGCGACCACCGCCTTGGCCGTCACGAGGTGGTAGAGGATCAGAAGCTGGACCAGGGCCAATGACTCGGAGCGGTGCAGGTCGGTCCCGATCGTGAACTCGCCGAGGCGCTCCGAGCGCAGGTGCGTCGCGAAGTGGAGCTTCTCCCAGATCGCCTCCTCGATCTCGGCCCCGATCTTGGGATCCATGTTGCCCGGAACCTCGAGATGGCGCTCGGAGCCGTGCTCCTCGAGCGTGATGCCGGCATCGCCAACGCCGGTGAACGGCGACAGGTCCGGATGGGGAAGCCCATCGCGGAGGATCACCTTGGCGTCCAGTGCCTCGGCGTCCCCGTCGTCATCCGGTGGCTGAAAGGCGACGACCATGTCCGCGTGACGCTCCTGGGGGCGGATGAACTCCGCCGAGTCGGGCTCGCGCTTGTCGAGCTCCGCCAGCACCTGATCGGTCGTGTAGCCGCGCCGCGAGGTGTCGCGCTGCACCTTCCACTTGCGCCGAAGCTCCTCGGGAGGAGCGAGATAGATGCGCACGTCATAGGAATCGCGCAGCGACTCGGAGTAGTAGCCGAGCAGTCCCTCGACGATCGTGAAGGGCTTGGGATCGACGTACACCGGGGGACCGAAGGTGCCGTCGGAGTGCACGTAGACCGGCTTGAGGATGGCCTCGCCGTCGCGTAGGTGGCGCAGGTGCTGACCCATGATGTCCATGTAGTTGCACTCGGGGTGCAACGGGGTGATACCGCGCTCAGCGCGCTGCTTTCTGTCGTAGCGGTGGTAATCGTCCGTGGCGACCGCCGTGACCTGGTCCTCGCCCAGCAACCGGACGAGTCCGCGCGTGATGGTCGTCTTTCCGGTCGCCGAGTCGCCGACGACGCCAAGGATGATGGGACGCGGCAATGGATTCCTCCCTAGATGGTCAACTGTCCGCCACGGCCACGCGGCCTCGGCGGTTCACCGCAGCTAGCTTGCGGCACTGGCCTCCGCTTCTGTCTCCTCGGCATCCTCCTCGGCCGAGTCCCCGGACTCCTCGGCGGGCGCCTCCTCCTCGGTGTCGCTGAACACCGAGCTCTGGCGGATGTCCTCGGCCTCGATCGTAACGAGATCGTCCTTGGTCAGCTTCTCACCAGACTCGAACAACCGCATGGCCTGACGCATCCGGGCCCGCTCGATAGCGTTGCGGATGCTTCGCCCATGGGCGAAGCGCCGCTGCTCGCGCCGGCGCTCGATGTACTCGCGCAACGCGTCATTGGCATCCTCTGAGAGCTCGTAGCCCTGCTGGGTGACCATACCCTCGGCGATCGTGAGCAGCTCGTCGGCGGAGTAGTCGGGGAACTGGATGTGATGGGCCACACGCGACCCCATCCCGGGGTTGGCCCCGAAGAAGTCGTCCATGCGGTCCTTGTAGCCGGCCATCACTACGACCAGGTTCTGGCGCTCGGACTCCATCACCTGGAGCAGGACCTCGATCGCCTCCTGGCCGTAGTCGCGCTCATTCTCGGGCCGGTGCAGGTAGTAGGCCTCGTCGATGAACAGGACCCCGCCCATCGCCTTCTTGACGGCCTCCTTGGTCTT
>JBBSIS010000384.1:0-1967 GCA_038231955.1 Acidimicrobiales bacterium | reverse complement strand
GTGCGCGAACTGCGACACGATGCGCTCGGCCGTCGGCCGGGAACACACCGCCCGCAAGCTGGCCGGGGCTGGCCTCGACCGCCTCGCCCGGGCCGTCGAGAACATGAAGGACGCCGAACAGGCCCTCGCTGACGCCGTGGTCTCGGCCCGCCAAGGGGGTGCCTCGTGGGGCGAGATCGGCGACATCGTCGGGACTACTCGCCAGGCAGCGCACCAACGATGGTCGCCGAAGAGAGGTGAAGCGATAGCTTGAAGCCCAAGGGCCGTCACCGAACTTCAACAACGATCGTGACATCCTCTGCTGGCCGACCGCATCGACGTGCGCGCCACCTGTTCGTCTTCGACGACGGCACGCTCGTCGTCGAGCCGACCGAGTCACGTCCGGTCGACTGCTTCATTTCAGCTGACCCTGGAGCCTTCCTGCTCGTGGCCTGGGGTCGCCGGAGCCAGTGGTCGGCGATCGCCCGCGGGCAGCTCGTGGCTTGGGGCCGAAGGCCCTGGTTGGGGCCGCGCTTCCGGCATTTGATCCGCAATCCCTGACGGCTCTCGATGCTGTTGGCCGAAGGTCGGGGCCGCTATGTCTCGCCCCGATCCCGTACGACGGATCATCACATGCCGCTCATCGAGCCGGCTACGCCCCGAGCTCCTTGTTCTCCAGGACGAACTGACTGGCGATGAACGTCGCCCCCTGGGGGTCTTTGATCACGACCATCCTGGTCCACGGCGCGTCGAGGGGGCCGGCGACGATCTCGCCGCGTAGCTCTCTCACCTTCGCCGCGGTGGCGTCGGCGTCATCGACGGCGAAGGTCACGCTCCAGTGGGCCGGCGTTTCGGAGTCCTCGCCGGAGATCGGATTGAGGGCGGCGACGACGTCGATGAAGCCGTCCGGGCCGCCCATCTCCGCCATCTGCTCGCGAAGACCCGGGTTGGCCTCGGAGAGGTGGTCGCCGGAGCCGGGCAGCGTCCACATGACGGCGCCGGGCAACGCCAGCGTCGTCCAACCGAAGACCGAGCCGTAGAACGCCTTGGCGCCTTCGGGATCCCGGGTGGCGAGGCCGTTGAAGTTCAGCGACCCGTGCTCGTTGACAATTTTGGCGCCCTTGTGGTCCTTCGCTTGCCAGACGCAGAACGCCGCCCCCTCGGGATCCATGAGGACCGCCATCCGCCCCGAGTCCATGACGTCGAAAGGCTCCATCGCCACCCCGCCGCCCGCATCGCGGGCCTTTGACGCCGTTTCGTCAGCGCTCTCGACCCAGATGTAGGTGTTCCACATCGCCATCGGAGGAGCGCCCTCGGGGATCGATCCGACCGCCGCCACGTCGCCACCGCGAATGCGGCCTATGAAGTACTTGCCCCCCGACCCTTCGGGCATCACGTTTTCGAGCTCCCATCCGAATAGCCCTCGGTAGAAGGGGAGGGCGACCTCGGGGTCGGGCTGGGAGGTGTCGACCCAGGAGGGGACGCCGGGGATGTATCCGTCTCGCTCGGGCATTGCCGTGCCTTCCATGCTCGCAGGGTCGCGCGGTTGCCACTCTAAGCTAAGGTACGGGAGACCGAATTCCGACGAACCGGGTTGTCCCTCTGAGCGAAGACGGGGGACATTTTTGCTGGGCATGGGCCAACGCCTCGGGATCGCCGCCGCCCTGCTCGGTGACCCTGGCACCGTGATCCTCGACGAGCCGGTGAACGGGTTGGACCCCGAGGGCATCCCGATGGGTCCGGGGCCTGGCACGCCGACTGGCCGGTGAGGGCCGCACCGTGTTCCTCTCCAGCCATCTCATCGCCGAGATGGAGCTCACCCCACGACAGCATCGACTTCCGCTCTGGCGGCACCCACTCGACAGTCTGGCGGCCTGAGGCCTGGTGGTGGGGGAGTTGCCTGAGACCGCCGGGGCCACTCAAGCCCGTCGTACCGCCTTGGCCAGCCACCAGTACCCGGTTCCCGCAGAGAACGGCTTCCGCTCGAG
>JBBSIS010000383.1:0-2015 GCA_038231955.1 Acidimicrobiales bacterium | reverse complement strand
GGGCTGGGGGTCTACGGGACGAACCGGCGGCCGTCGGCCACGCTCTTGATCTCCACCGTCCGGGCTGATCCCCCGGCCGGGACGATGCCACCCCAGACCAGCATCTCCCGGCCCGTCCAGAGGCCGATGGAGTACCGCCCGGACGACGTCGGGATCCGCCGCCATGTGTTCGATCCCGGCACGTAGACCGCGCCGTCGGCCAGGTAGTTGTTGAACGTGCCCGGCGTCCCGCCCCAGATCAGCATCTCCTTGCCGGTCCAGACCTGGGCCGTGCCGATCCGGCCGCTCAGCGGGCTCTCGGGCAGGTCGCGCCAGGTGTTGGTGGCCGGGTCGTAGGCGGCGCCGTCGGCGAAGATTCGCCGCCAGTCCTCCCCGCCCCACAACAGCACCTCCTTGTCGGTGGCGACAGCCCGGGAGAACCGGGGTGCGAGGGGCGAGGGGGGCAGCGACCGCCAACGGTCGGCGGCCGGGTCGTAGGCGGCGCCGTCGGCGAACGCCTCGTTGCTGGTGCCGCCCCCCCAGAGGACGACCTCGCGGCCCGTCCAGGCCATCCCGTCCCGCATCGACCGGGCCGACAGCGGAGCGGCCGGGAGCATGCGCCAGCGGTCGGTGCTGGGGTCGTAGGCCGCGCCATCGGCCAGGAACTGGGTGCTCACGATGTCGCGGCCGCCCCAGACGACGAGCTCCTTGCCCGTCCAGACGCCGCTCGACCCGCGGGCGGCCAGGGGAGAGGGGGCCAGCGGGCGCCAGGAGTCGGCCGCCGGGTCGTAGGCGGCGCCGTCGGCGAAGACCTCGGTGGTGCCCACCTCGCCGCCCCACAGCAGCATCTCCTTGCCGGACCACACGCCGACGACCACGGTGCGGGCGGAAAGCGGGGAGGGGGCGATACGCCGCCAGGTATCGGCGACGGGGTCGTAGGCGGCACCGTCGGCCAGCGGCTCGACGTTGTCGAACTGGCACGGGTTGGCCTTGCAGCTTCCGCCGCCCCAGATCACCATCTCCTTGCCGGTCCACACCCGGGTCGAACCCGTGCGCCCGGCGATCGGGGCCGTGCTCATTTCCTTCCAGACCCCGGACGTCGCAGCGTCACCGTCCCTGCCGCCGCCACGGCCACCTCCAGCGCACGCGGCCAGCGTGAGCGACAGGACAACGACCACGGCGGCAACGGCCTTCGTTCTCACCCGTCCATTCTCTCGCGTACCGTCGGGCCCGTGCCGGTCAAGAATCTCGTCTTCCGGGTCGTCACCGGCGCCCACCGCTTCGTCTTCCGGGCCAGCGCCGGCCGGTTGCTCGGGAAGGCCGGGGGCATGCCGGTGATCCTGCTGACCACGACCGGTCGCAGGACGGGCAGGAAGCGTTCGACCATGCTCACGTCGCCGGTGTCCGACGACGGACGGGTGGTGCTGGTCGCTTCCTTCGGCGGCGACCCCCGTCATCCGGCCTGGTTCCTGAACCTCCGTGAGCATCCCGACGTCACCGTGACCATGGGCGGGCGGGAGCGGCGGATGCGGGCCCGGGTGGCATCCGACACGGAGAAGGCGGCGCTGTGGCCTTCGATCGTCGCCGCCTACCGCGGCTACGGCGCCTACCAACGCCGGACCGAACGTGCCATCCCCGTCGTCGTCCTCGAGCCGTACGCTGGGGGGCGGCAGTAGCCGGACGCACAGGGGGTGGCCATGGGCTGATCGACAAGCTCAAGGGCGAACTGGTCGACCTGATTGTGTCCGAGCGGGATCCCTCTGTCCGCAGCGATCAGCTACTTCTTCGTCGAAGGGGTCGGGGCTCCGTCAGCGCCGGCGCGGCGCGGACCCAGCGACTGGCGGGACCGAGCTGCCGCCGGGATTTTGCGGGCCTCGATCGACCGGCCTGGTAGAGGGAGGGCCACTTCCTCCACCCGCGGGCGGCGAAATTCCCGCCGGCGGGAGAGGGCCGACGGGGACGGACGGCCCCGTGGGGGACTGGCGACCTGGGGCAATGCCGAGACCCGGGGCCTGGACCGAGCCGGGGGGGCCTGC
>JBBSIS010000382.1:0-2023 GCA_038231955.1 Acidimicrobiales bacterium | reverse complement strand
AGGGGCAGGCGGATCTTGTAGCCCCGCACCTGGATGTCGCGCTCCTCCAGCACGTTCAGCAGGCCGACCTGGATGCGCTCCGACAGGTCGGGCAGCTCGTTGATGGCGAAGATGCCCCGGTTGGTGCGGGGGACGAGGCCGTAGTGGAGGGTGAGCTCGTCGGACAGGTAGCGACCCTCGGCCACCTTGATGGGGTCGACCTCGCCGATGAGGTCGGCGATCGACGTGTCGGGGGTGGCCAGCTTCTCGCCGAACCTGGTGGAGCGGTGTATCCACTCGACCGGCGTGTCGTCGCCGTGGTCGCGGACGAGATCGCGGGCATGGCGGGAGACGGGGTGGTAGGGATCGTCGTTGATTTCCGAGCCGGCCACCACCGGCAGCCATTCGTCGAGCAGCTCGATCAGGGAGCGGATGATGCGGGTCTTGGCCTGGCCCCGCTCGCCTAGGAAGATGGTGTCGTGCCCGGCGAGCAGGGCGTTCTCGAGCTGGGGCAGGACGGTATCGTCGTAACCGACCACGCCCTCGACGATGGGGCGGCCGGCGGCGATACGGGCGGCGGCGTTGCGCCGCACCTCCTCCTTGACGGCCACGGTCTGCCAGCCGGACTCGCGTAGCTGGCCGAGGGTCGCTGGTCTGGACATGAATCCCACCGTACCGTTGGGCTTCACCCTTTGATGAGGCGGGAGAAGGCAGTCGTGCGACGCATCACCCTGTACGCCGTGGCGTTGTCGGTCACCGTGGTGGCCGTCGTGGCCGGGGTACGGCTGGCTGCCGACCACACCACCGCCTTCGACGGCATCACGGGGAACGGTCACTCTCGCGCCCCGCGCCCGACGGCGCCCGCCGGGCCGGCTCCGGCCCCTGGACAGGCCTTCGTGACCGGCAGGATCGACACGCTGCACGCCGAGGGGGCCCAGGCCCCACCGATGGCGACGCCCTTCACCCTCACCGCCGTCGAACGGGGTACGGGCCGGGCCACCATCGCCAACGCCCTGGTCGACGGCAAGCGCACGTCGATCGTCTGGCCCGGGGGGACACCGCTACCGATCAGTGGCGCCGACGGCGGGATCGACCTGGGCGGCTCGACCGTCGACATCGACCCCGGCGGCGCCACCTGGCAGGTCGACGGATCGGCCCGCGCCCTGAAGCCCGGCCGCTACCGGGCCGGGGCACCGGTGGCCGTGGGAGTCGGCGGCCTGGCCACGCCGCGGGACGCGGTCGACTTCACCGCCGACGCCCAGACCGTCATCAGCGCCCGGGGCGGCGTGGTCGTCAAGGTCCCTCCGGCCCCGCTGGAGCTGACCGGCCCCGGCAAGGTGGCCACCAGCGGTCAGCTCCAGGTTCGAGATTCGAGGGCCACCAAGCCGGCCACCAGCATCCAGTTCGGTGAGGGCCCTTATGAGCTCACCCTCACCCCCTCCGCCGGCCGCTTCGAGCTGGACGCCGTCCTCCAGGGCCCGGTGACGAGCGGTTAGCCGGCCGGCAAGCCCAACGTTCCCCGGAACGCTCTGCCGCTACCCCTCCGCCGTCTCCGGCCGTTCGATCTCCGGTTCCCGCCCTTGGCCCACGAGCCGGTTCCAGAGCTCGTAGTCGGTGTCACGCTTGGACACGTAGCTGTGGTCGGGGCCCGCCTCCTGGCTGCCGATGGCCTTGAAGGGGCCGCCGGCCAGGTCGTTCAGATCCACGTACGTCCCGCCCTGGGCGAGTTGGGTGCCGACGGCCAGAACCGAGAGCCGGGCCAACTCGTCGCTGCTGAGGCTGTCCAACTCGGCCGCCAACTCCTTGTCACCCGCGGCCGGAAGACTCTCGTCGACGTGGCCACCACCGGCTGCGGCCATGGGGGCCAGATCAGCCGAAAAGTCCTCACCGGGTTCGGCCCCCCTAGGCCGGGTCGCTTCCTCGCGCTCGACATCGTGAGTGTCCGCATGGCGGCCGGCCGGGCCTCCCTGATCGGAGAACGGCTTGCGGGCGTCGCCCGGGCTCTGATCGTGCTGTCCTTGCCTCGGCATGCTGGTCCCCCGGT
>JBBSIS010000381.1:0-2025 GCA_038231955.1 Acidimicrobiales bacterium | reverse complement strand
ACGCTCAGCATGGCGGCCGCCTTGAGCAGGCGACGGTCGTAGCGGTCGAGATCGGCGAACAGCTCCTCTTCCTTCGACGGCCACTCGTGGTGGTTCGCCCGTTGTGCGTCGATCCGACTGCGGAGGGAGCGCAACTCAACGGCGACACTCTCTATGCCCAATGCTCGACTCCCCGGCTGTGAGGTGGTCTACGTGTCGGGCCGTCGATGCTGAGGCCATTCCCCGCGGTGACGTTTCTACCCGAGATCAAACCTCCAGGGACGGCGGCCAGCCGGGGACGAAGAGCTGGTCCCCGTTGACGCTCGCGACCTGCCATCCCACCTCGGCGTGGCGCATGGCGAAGCGGCGGGCGAAGGCGGAGCGGCCGGGCTCGAAGCGCACGGGCTCGTCGCCATCACGCTCCAGAAAGGTCACCATCTCGAGGTCGAGGCCGACCACCTCGGGCTGGTCCGAGGCGGCCCAGGTCCGCATGCTCAGATCCCTCCACGTCTTCTGCCATCGCCCGACCAGCTCTTCGGCGAAGGCGTCCCAGAGCTCAGGGGCCGGCGGGAGGGCGGCCAGGCCCCGAGCCAACTCGTCCCAACTTCGGTCGTGGCCGATCGTGGGGTGATGGCGGTGGGTCCACACCCAGTCCTGGGCGAGCACCAGCCGCAGCGTGGCGTCGGTGAGCGGCCACGCCGTCGTGAGGTCGCCCTTGTCCAGGACGGCCTCGATCCATCGGCTGGCCGCGGCCTGGGGCGTCTCCGGGACCGTGGGTAGGTCTGCCACCGCGATCAGAATAGGTCGGCGGCACACCGCCAGGCACGGTGGCGGCCACCGGCCACCGGCTCAGGGCGTTCGGCCCGTCGCCTGGGCCACCTTTCGCGACTGGTGGACCGCCTGCCAGCAGTACCAGGCGACCACCGACCGCACCGGCCGGAGCGACTCGCCGAGCGCCGCCAGCTGGGAAGGGGTCGGAGGGACGTCGAGACGGTGGGCCAGGCCCCATCCCTGGCGGACGGCGAGGTCACCGATGGGCCACACGTCGAGCCGCCGGAGCTCGAACAGCAGGAACATCTCGGCCGTCCACGGACCGATGCCTCGGACCTGGCTGAGCCGGGCCACGATGTCGTCGTCGCCCAGCCGCCCGATGCGAGACAGGGTGATCTCACCGCTGGCGGTACGGGCGGCCAGGTCGCGGACCGAGGCGGTCTTGGCCGCCGAGAACCCGGCGCCCCGCAGCGCCTCCTCCGGCAATGCCAGCACCGCCTCCGGCGTCAGTGGGCCGTCGACGAGGGCCCGGACGCGTCCGTGGATGGCCGCTGCCGCCGCCCCCGCCAGCTGCTGATAGGCGATGGCCCGCACCAGTGCGCCGAACGGCCCGTCGGGGTCCGGTGGGCGGAGACGGACCGGCCCGGCGACGGCGATGACGGCGGCCAGCGCCGGGTCCCGGGCCGCCACCTCAGCCGTCGCCGCCCTCCAGCTCATGCTCGCCACGTTCCTGCGCTGCGCTCCTCCGCTGCGCTTCGGTGCTCGCCACGTTCCTGCGCTGCGCTCCTCCGCTGCGCTTCGGTGCTCGCCACGTTCCTGCGCTGCGCTCCTCCGCTGCGCTTCGGTGCTCGCTCATGGCAACCATCCCTTCTCGACCAGGGCCTCGACGAACCGGCGGTAGCTGTCATCCAGCCGGCTGCGCTCGCCCTCGACCGGGCCCACCGGCGGACCGGCCCTCTCTACCATGGCATCTGTCGCCGCTCTCAGGTCGGGGTGGAGCGTCCCCGCCGCCGCGAGGATGCAGGCGCCGAAGGCGGTGGCCGCCGACGGTGGTCGCACGATCGCCATGTCGAGGACTGTCGCCCGAATGGCGGTCCAGGCATGGCTGCGGCTCCCGCCGCCCGCCGATCGCAATGGCGCCTCGACGGTGGCACCAAGCTCCCGAAGCCGTTCGTAGCCGAGCCGTTCGACGAAGGCCACACCTTCCATGACGGCCCGGTAGGCGTCGACCTCGTCGACGGGTGACCCCGTCCACACCTCTGCGGCGTCGGCGGT
>JBBSIS010000380.1:0-2031 GCA_038231955.1 Acidimicrobiales bacterium | reverse complement strand
CGCCCCGAGCTTGATCACGGTTGGCACCTCGTACCCGCCGTCGGCGAGCGCGAACTCGGCCACCACCGAGTCGAACGCCTCGCGCACGCGCGCCTGGGTGGCGTCGTCCTGGGCCTCGAGAGTCGCGGAGGTGCGCACGGTGCCGCCGACCAGGCCGTGCCACAGCTCGTCGGCGGTGTCGACGCTCACCGCGATCGTCAGCGTGTGGGTCTCGACCCGCTCCAGCCCGGCCCCCCGAAGCAGCGCGAGCATCTGGCCGTCGTCGGCGAAGCGGGAGTCGTCGGGGCTGTCGGGCACGGCCTCGGCGCGGTCGACCCCGGCGAGCTTGAGCGCCCGACCCAGCAGACTGGTCAGCCGCGCCCGCTCGGGGCGGTCCCACACCGAGAACGCCACGCCGCCTCCCGCCGCGACGACGCGCGCAGCCTCGGCGGCACAGCGCTCCGGGTGGGGCAGGTGGTTGAGCACGAATGCGCCGACGGCCGCACCGAAGGTCGCGTCGCCGAAGGGCAGGTGCTCGGCGTCGCCGGCCACGAACTCGACGGCCGGGTGGGAGCGCCGCGCCGCGTCCAGCATGCCGTCGGCCAGGTCGATGCCGACCGGCGTGGCTCCCCTCCTGACCGCGGCGGCAGCCACCGCCCCGAGGCCCGTGGCCACGTCGAGCAGGCGCGTGCCCTCGGCCACGCCGGCCAGCTCCAGCAACGGCTCGACCGCCTGCGCGGTGGCACGGCCCGTGATCAGCCCGTAGCTGTCGGCCTGCCCGCTCCACCCGTCGGCCTCGAACTGCTTGAACTCGTCGCTCATTCGTCCTGGGCCACCATCAGCACGTAGCCGTCGGGATCCCGGAGTCGGAACTCGCGCTCAGGCCCCGGCGAGCCGTCGACGATCTCGCCGACGACCGCACCCGCGTCGCGGAGATCGCCGTGAAGCGCGTCGAGGTCGTCGGCGTAGAGGTAGAAGAGGATCGCCTGTTCGTGCTGATGCACCGGCGTGCTGGCCAGCGTGAGCATCAGCTTGGCTTGACCACTCTGGATAGAGCACCACAGCAGCCAGCCATCCTGCTCGTGGGTGTCTCCGATGCGAAACCCGAGCAGGGCGTAGAAATCGGCCGAGCGCTGCACGTCGGCAACGTGCACGAAGGGGATCAGCTGTTCGGTGCGGGATCGCGGCACGCCCGCATCGTAGGCTCCAAGTGCCTTCCCGCGTCCATCTGCCACACTGTTCGATCGGCCGCGTTCCGCGCGGCCGCGTGTACGTATGAAGACTTTCGTAGCCACTCCGGAGAACCGCCAGCGCGACTGGGTCGTCGTCGACGCCCAAGGCCAGACGCTCGGCCGCCTGGCCACTCAGATCGCCGACATTCTCCGGGGCAAGCGCAAGCCGGAGTACACGCCGCACTGCGACGTCGGTGACTTCGTCGTGGTGGTCAACGCCGAGAAGATCTCGGTCACCGGCAAGAAGCGCACCGACAAGCTCTACCACCGTCACTCCGGCTACCCGGGCGGTCTCAAGACCCGCACTTTCCAGGAGATGATGGACCGCAGGCCCGAAGAGGTTCTTCGCAAAGCCGTCAAGGGCATGCTTCCCCGAAACCGACTCGCTCGCCAGCAGCTGCGCAAGCTCAAGGTCTACGCCGGACCCGAGCACCCGCACGAGGCGCAGCAGCCCACCGCACTGGAGATCAAGACTCGATGATGGACGAGGAGCCGCAGGACAGCCCGCAGGAGGACTCGGCCGCCGAAGCCGAGGCCCCCAAGACCCCCGAGGTCGAGACCCCCGCCGAGGCCGACGTGGCCGACGCCGAGGGAGCGGGCGACCAGACCACTCCGCCGGCCGCCGAGGAGGCTCCCGCCGAGGAGCCCGCGCCTGCTGCCGCTGAGGAGCCTGCTGCCGCCGAAGAACCCGCCCCCGCCGAGGAGCCCCGGTCGCGTCCCAAGCGTGAGAAGAAGGCGTCCTCCGGCGAGCCCGAGGCCATCCCGGGTGCGCACCTCGAGCCCGACCTGGTGCTCGACGAGTCCGCCGCCGAAGACCCCT
>JBBSIS010000379.1:0-2047 GCA_038231955.1 Acidimicrobiales bacterium | reverse complement strand
CGACCTCAACGTCAGAGTCGTCAACGCCGCCACCGGCGAGCTCCTCCGCGACCTCGTCATCGACCCCAGCCGCGACTACCAGCCCACCGGAGCACCCAAAGGCCCCACAAAGAACTAGTGTCCCTCGCCGGAGTGAACCGCCCCGGGATGTCCGGAGACTCCGATTGTTGGGAAGGTTGGAGTCATGCCAGGAGATTCGAGGAAGCGGTACCCGGTCGAGTTGAAGGAGCGGGCGGTACGGATGGTCGCCGAGGTTCGGGGCGATCACGAGTCGGAGTGGGCCGCGATGGCGAAGGTGTCCGATCTGCTCGGGGTCGGGACGCCGGAGACGGTCCGCAAGTGGGTCCGCCAGGCGCAGGTTGATGAGGGCAGCCGCCCGGGGACGAGCAGCGAGGAGTCGGGCGAGGTACGCCGGCTCAAACGGGAGAACGCAGAGCTGAAGAGGGCCAACGCCATTTTGAAGGCCGCGGCGGCTTTCTTCGGTGCCGAGCTCGACCGGCCCTCCCGCTGATCGTGGACTTCGTCCGCGTGCACGCGGGCCACCGGGAACCCGGTGGCCTGCGGTGGGGTGTCGAGCCGATCTGCACCGTGCTCACCGAGCACGGCCTGCCGATCGCCCCGTCGACGTACTACGAGCTGGTGAACAAGCCCGCCACGGCCGGTGACTGGCGGGACGCGTTGTTGGTCAACGAGATCCGCCGGGTCCACCGGGAGAACTACGGCGTGTACGGGGCGCGGAAGGTGTGGCTGGCGCTGAACCGGGAGGGCATCAGCGTGGCCCGTTGCACGGTGGAGCGGCTGATGCGCGGGCAGGGCCTGGTGGGCGCGGTCCGGGGCAAGGTCAAGCGCACCACGATCGCCGGCCCGGCCGGGCAGCGATCCCGGGACCTGGTGTGCCGGGACTTCGGCCCGGTCGCGCCGAACGTGCTGTGGGTGGCTGACATGACCTATGTCTCGACCTGGTCGGGGTGGGTGTATGTCGCCTTCGTCATCGATGCCTACGCGCGGCGGATCCTGGGCTGGCGCTCGGGGACGTGCATGGACAGTCAGCTGGTCCTGGATGCGCTCGAGCAGGCGGTGTGGACCCGGAACCGTTCCGGGGCCACGGATCTCGCCGGACTGATCCATCACACCGATCGCGGGAGTCAGTACACGTCGATCAAGTTCAGTGAGCGCCTTGCCGAGGTCGGGGTTGCTGCTTCGGTTGGCAGCGTTGGCGATTCGTACGATAACGCCCTCGCGGAGACGATCAACGGCCTGTACAAGACCGAGCTGATCAAGAAGCAGGGTCCCTGGCGGACCGTCGAACAGGTCGAGCTCGCGACCGCGGAATGGGTCGACTGGTTCAACTTCAGAAGGCTCTACGAGTACTGTGGCGATATCCCGCCTGCCGAGCTCGAGGCCGCCTACTACGCTCAAGACGGAGCCCAGCAGACCGCTGAGCTCTCACACCACTGAGTCTCCGGACTCACCGGGGCGGTTCACGTGCGCCTTGCAGAACAGGTTCCGGACGCTTCGGTCCACAACGAGCAGAACGGCAACCCGCTGATCGTGCGATCCGTCGGGTCCGCGGCGGGTGCAGTCGCGGCCCGGGTGATCGGGTCGGGGTGGCCGCTGGTGTCGAGCTTTGACGGGTCACCCCGGGAACGTCGCCAGCTCGTACGGTTTGGCGGCTCGGGACGCCCGGTCATCGGTCATCCCACCACCCTTGGAGCGGCCCGGCAGGCGCAGTGGGGTTGGCGCCGGCGAGCAGCTGCTGCTGGGCTCGAGGCTCGTGCCGGCGGTGTCACGAAGCTGAGAGCGGGACAGAACCTGTCCGGCGGGTGCTCTGGACGGACCCTGTGTGTCCAGAACTCCTGACGTAGTGAGTTCGTTCACGCGTCGATGGGGTGGCCTTTGATGCTGTAGGTCAGGGTCAGGTCGGTTCCTGGGTAGCTGGTCGCGGTGTCGTTGAGTTCGGAGCATAGGGCGGCGAGGGCTTTGCTGCGTCGGGGGGCGCTGGCGGGGTCGAGCCGGACGTGCAGGGTGTCGCCGGCGATCTGCAGGT
>JBBSIS010000378.1:0-2061 GCA_038231955.1 Acidimicrobiales bacterium | reverse complement strand
GTTGTTGTACGCCCGCAGCGCCCGGGCCATGTTCGAGGGGGCGCCGCTGGCCCGTAGTAGACGGGCGGCGGCGAAGATGGCGTCACGGTTGGACGTGATGTCGCCGCCCTGGCCGTAGATATCCCAGGTGGACGGGATGAACTGCATCGGCCCCTGGGCGCCGGCCGTGCTGTCGCCCTTGATCCGGCCCATGCGGGTCTCGACCAGGTGGATGGCGGCCAGATACGGCCACGGCACCCCGGTCGCGGCCCCGGCCGCCTTGTACAGTGGGAGCAGCTCGTCGGCCGGGTCGGGCGCCACGATCCGCCACTTGGGCAGCGGTCGGTCGGGCTCGACCGGCCCGGAAAGGGCCTTCAGCTCCCGGCCGGCGGCCACGTTCGCCTCCACCGTGGCCCGGAGCGGCTCGGGCACGCTCGCCAGCACCTCGGCATCCCATTCAGGACGGACGACGAGCGTGCCGTAGGCCTGTTGCTGGGCCTGGCCGATAGTGGTGATCCGGGCGGTCGGGGTGGTCGGATCCCGAATCGCCGTCTCGGCGGCCACCAGGGCCCTTCCCAGCTCAGTGGGCCCGGCCAGCGTGGTCGTGGTCGCCGGGAGCGTGCTGGCGGCCGGCGGCGACGCATTGCGACCCAGCGAGGCCGGTTCCCCGGCGGAGCAGCCGCCGACCGCCACGCCGGCGAGGAGGGCGCCAGTGAGGACCAGGTGGCGCATCGCCCGTCGACGCTACCGCCGGGACCGTCGGTTTCGGTCGGCACCACCGGTAACGTGGTCCTCCGTGACGCGCAGGTACCTGATACGGACGTTCGGCTGCCAGATGAACGTGCACGACTCCGAGCGGCTGGCCGGGTTGCTGGAGGCCGACGGGATGGAGGCTACCGACAACGCGGAGGACGCCGACGTCGTCGTGCTCAACACCTGCTGCATCCGGGAGAACGCCGACAACAAGCTCTACGGGACCCTCGGCCATCTCCGGTCGTTGAAGGAGCGCAAGCCCGGCATGCAGATCGCAGTGGGCGGGTGCCTGGCCCAGAAGGACCAGGCGCTGATCCAGTCCCGGGCCTCGCAGGTCGACGCCGTCTTCGGTACCCACAACGTGGGCCGGGCCACCGAGCTGCTCAGGGAGGCGGCCGAGACCGGTGCGCCGGTCATGGAGATCCTCGACGAGGCAGTGCTCGCCGAAGAAGGGGCGTTCCCCTCGGCCCTGCCCGTGCGCCGGGAGCTGCCGTACACCGCCTGGGTCACTCTCCAGACCGGCTGCGACAACGCCTGCGCCTTCTGCATCGTGCCCGCCGTGCGGGGCAAGGAGATCAGCCGCCCCTTCGACCAGATCGTCGACGAGGTGCGGGCCCTGGCGGCCGCCGGCACCGTCGAGGTCACCCTGCTGGGCCAGAACGTGAACTCCTACGGGCGCGACCTCACCCGCCGTCGGCCCCTGTTCGCCGAGTTGCTGCGGGCGGTGGGCGACGTCGACGGCATCAGCCGCGTGCGGTTTACCAGCCCGCACCCCAAGGATCTGCGACCGGAGACGATTGCGGCCATGGCCGAGGTGCCGGCGGTGTGCGAACACCTCCACCTGCCGCTCCAGTCCGGCAGCGACCGGGTACTCGCAGCCATGCACCGGGGCTACACGGCCGACCGCTACCTGCAGCGGCTGACCGCGGCCCGTGCCGCGGTGGACGACCTGGCCGTTACCACCGACCTCATCGTCGGCTTCCCCGGCGAGACCGACGACGACTTCGAAGCCACGCTGGAGGTGGCAGCCGTTGCTGCCTACGACAGCGTCTACACCTTTGTCTTCTCGCCCCGCCCCGGCACCCAGGCGGCAGAGATGACCGACCGTTTCGTTCCCGCCGGCGTGATCGCCGAGCGCTTCGAGCGCCTCAAGATCGTCGTCGAGCGCTCGGCGCTCGCTCGTCACCGCGCCCGCATCGGCCGGATCGAAGACGTGCTGGTCGAGGGACCGTCGAAGAAGGATCCCACCGTCGCCACCGGCCGTACCCGGCACAACAAGCTCGTGCACTTCCCCGGCCCCGTCCCGGCCGCCGGCACCTTCGCCACCGT
>JBBSIS010000377.1:0-2091 GCA_038231955.1 Acidimicrobiales bacterium | reverse complement strand
TCGAGAGGCGCAGGGTCGGCATCGCCCATGGCCACATCATGGGCGCGGTCCATCGTCAGGGTCATCGTCGTGTGAGTCCATTCTCGCCCTGCAGGGATCGGGGGCTACTGCAGGTGTCTCAGCTCAGCCTGACAGACAGGGGGGTGAGCACGAAGGGATCCTGGAAGGTGTCGACCAGGCTGCGGATCTGGGCGAAGTAGCTGTCGGAACACACCGAGCTGCCGCTCTTGATATCACCGAGGTGGGCGACGAGCTCCACGCTGGGATCGGCGTTGATCCGGTTGACGAGGGTCGGAAACTCGGCCAGTTTGGCCGGGCCGTAGGGCGTGTCGCCGATGACGGCCAGGGTGAGCGGGTTTCGGGACGATGTGTCGATCGGGTCACCGGGGGCCGCTCCGGCTCCCACGGCCGACGTGAGCAGTGCCCCAAGGGTGAGGGCGGCGACTCGGACTGGCTTCAGGCGCATGTTCCTCCTTCGACGACGGGAGCATGCTGTTCGGCAAAGATGAACGGCAAACAACGGGCTCCCGACGCATGGACGAACGAACGTCGAACAATGCGCCACGTTCACCCGGGGTCAGACAAACCAGTCCCGCAGTCGGGTGTCACCACATCGAACGTTCACCTCGGCGTTGCTCTCCGTTCACCAAGACCGGATCACGCCGCCAGTTTCTGTTCCATACTGGCCCCGTTGTTCACAGACCGGGAAACACTGACCACGGCCAGGGCCGGCTCCAGTCCTGGCCCGTCGGTCGAGGTGCCCTCATCGCCAAAGGTGGTGGTCCTCGACACGTCCGTACTGGTCGCCGATCCAGGAGCCATCTACGAGTTCAGTGGCTGCGCGCTGAACGTCCCGCTGACGGTGATCGAGGAGCTCGACGGGCTGAAGGCGCGCACCGACAGCGTCGGGCGGTCGGCGCGGGAGGCGCTGCGCCGTATCGAGGCCGTGCGGGTCGACGCCGGAGGATCGCTGGCATCACCGGTCCCCTTGGATCACGGCGGCACGCTCGCTATCGTGCTCAACGGCACCAACCACGCCCTCCTCGCCGAGCACTACCTCGATCCCGTCAAGGCCGACAACCGGATCATCGGAGCGGCCTTGGGCCTGCAGGGCGGCGAGACCCGGGTCGAGGTCGTGTCCAACGACGCCGCGTTGCGGATCAAGGCGGCCCACGTCGGGCTGTCAGCCCGGGAGTACGTGCCGGTGGCGGCCTACGGTCGGGACGAGGGCGACCCCGGATGGCGGAACGTCGAGGTCGCCGACGGGACGCTCATCGACAGGCTCTACGAGGACCGCAAGCTCGAGGTCGCCGCGCTCGATGCCGCCGGGATCGATGTCGCCGGTGACATGCACGAGAACTGCTTTGCTGTTCTCCGCTGCGGCCAGCAGTCCGCCGTCGTCCGCCGCCGGGGGGGCCATCTGTGGGTGCTGCGCTCGAGCCAGGAGGCGTTCGAGCTCAAGCCTCGCAACGTCGAGCAACGCCTGGCCCTCGACCTGCTGCTCGACCCCGCGGTCAGCGTCGTCGCCCTCGACGGGCCGGCCGGCACCGGCAAGACCCTGCTGGCCATCGCCGCCGGCCTCGAGCAGGTCTGGAACCATCCTGCCAGCCGGCGGTACGAGCGCATGGCCATCTTCCGGCCGGTCGTCGCCGTCGGCCACCAGGAGCTGGGCTACCTGCCTGGCACGATGGACGAGAAGCTCGACCCCTGGATGGGGGCGATCCACGACGCTGTCGTGGCCATGAGCGAGGGGCGGCGGAAGGGCGCAGCCGACCAGACCATCACCCAGATCACAGCCGAGGGTCGCCTGACCATGGAGTCGGTGGCCCACCTGCGCGGCCGGTCGCTGCACGGCTCGTGGGTCCTGCTCGACGAGGCCCAGAACCTCGAGCCCAGCGTGGCCAAGACGGTGCTGACCCGCGCCGCCGAGGGCACCAAGGTCATCTTCACTGGCGACACCAGTCAGATCGACGCACCGTTCCTCTCCGCCCACAACAACGCTATGTCCGTGCTCGTCGCCGCCTTCGGTGGGGGCCGGGGCGGCTCCCTGTTCGGTCATGTCCGGCTCAGCCAGGGGGAGCGCAGCCCGCT
>JBBSIS010000376.1:0-2106 GCA_038231955.1 Acidimicrobiales bacterium | reverse complement strand
TCTCGGAAGGACAGTGGCGGCACTTCCCCGATTAGCCGCCGGTACGCGCGGCAGCAACCAGACAAACATCGACGTGAGTCATTCCGGCTCCCCTCTGTTGTCAACCAGTCGACTGGAGCGTCTTACGAGCGGGGGTCTTCCGGAGATTCTTCGGCGGTTGTAGCGTCGGTCGTGCGGGTCCGGGAAGTGGCTGATCCGAAGTGTCGATGTGCGGGGGCAGGTCGACCGCGCTGGATTCTTGAGACGCCCCGCAGTGCCCTCCCGGATCCGCCTCGTCGCATGGGGCCTTGGCGGCTTGGGCGTCGGCCAGGAGCTGACGGTAGACGGCATCTGAGATCCGTCTCTTCAGGCACCGCATGGCCTCCATCCTGGTCTTGCCCGCGGCGAGCTTGCGCCGGTAGTACGCCCGGCCGGGGGTGTCGAGCCGGACTTGGTTGGCCGCGGCGATGTGGAGCATGTGGTTCATCTTCCCGTTCCCGGCCCGCGACAGCCGGTGCCGGATCTGCTCGCCGGAGGAGGCGTCCAGGGGCGCGGTGCCGGTCCAGGACGCAAACCGGTTCCGGTCGGCGAACCGGGCAACATCGCCGACATCGGCCAGAATCCGGGCCGCTCACCGTCCGCGACGAGATGGGTGCCCGGGTCGCGTTGGTGGGCGACCGTCACCAGCTCCCGGCCGTCGGGCGGGGCGGGGTCCTCGACATCGCCGCCCGCTGGGTCACACCGAAAGCGCACGTCGACCTCGACATCGTGCACCGCTTCGCCGATCCGGAGTACGCCGCGATCAGCCTGGCCCTGCGCACCGGCTCAGCGACCTACTCCGTATCCGGCGAGGAGAGTGGTGAGCGGGTTGGTGAGGTGTGGGGTGCGCTGTTGCGCCGTGACCAGGTCCGCATCTACGCCAGTCAGGCTCAACGCACCCAGTCGCTGGCTGATCTCGCCGCTAACGACGTCCTCACCGGTCAGGGAGACGCAGCCGCCACCTTGATGATGGCCGACACCCGTGAGCAGGTCGCGGCGTTGAACGGGGCGATCCGTGACCGGCTCGTCGCCACCGGTCTCGTCGACGACACCAACACCGTGGCCACTCGGGCGGGCGAACGCATCGGGGTCGGTGACCGGGTCGCGACTCGGCTGAACAACCATGACCTCGCCGTGGCCAACCACGACATCTGGACCGTCACCGCCGTCGGCGCTGATGGCAGCGTGACACTTCGTAGTGGCCGGCCCACCGACCTGCACGCCGTCCCCGCCGGGTACGTCCGCGAGCATGTCGAGCTGGCCTACGCCACCACGGTCTACGGCGCCCAAGGTGAGACCACGGGCACCGGCCACCTTCTGCTCGGTGAGCACACCAGCGCGGCGTCGGCGTACGTCGCGATGACCCGTGGCCGCGTGAACAACGTCGTCCACATCGTCGCCGACGATGTCGAGGACGCCCAACGTCAGTGGGAGGCCGTCTTCAGCCGGGACCGGGCCGACCTCGGACCGACGGTGGCCGCTGCGCGGGCGGGCGAGGACGTCGACCGGTACGGGACACAGACCCCGGTCCGCCGATGCTGCCCGTCAGGCCGAGCGCACCGCGTCGACACGGTTAGACCGGGCCAGAAAGGCTGGCAGGCAACTCGACACCACGCTCCACAACGAGCTCCGCCCATTCGGGCCGGCCGCTCACGTCTCCGACCCGGGCCAGCGGCTCACCACCGTCACCGATCAACTGGCCCTGATCGAGCGCAACCTGACAACCGCCACCACACGAGTCGACCGACTCCGGAGCGAGCCGCCCATCCGCGCACTCCCCTCTGATGGTCTCAAGGCCGAACACGACCAGTGGGCCGCCGACCGGGCCGCCAAAAGCCAGGCCGCCGCCCGTCAAGCCCAGGAACGCTGGCGGCGCCAACAGCAAGCCCATCGGATCCTGCCAACCGACCCCGGCCACCCCACGATCGACCACGGACCGAGCATCGGGCGATGACCGGAGTGCAGCGAACAGAGAGGGCGGAGCCCTCCGCGCAGCCTCAGGGAACCGCGATCAGCCATGCGGCGAAGGCGCATCAACCCTTCGCACCGGCGCCCACCCCGACTCGCCCAACCCAGGGCCATGACCCT
>JBBSIS010000375.1:0-2129 GCA_038231955.1 Acidimicrobiales bacterium | reverse complement strand
CCGAACAGGACGATCCCATCGGCGACCTCGGCTACCGCCCCTCGCGCCGAGAGTGGCACGACCATCAGTCCACCTGCGGCCAGGGCGCCCAGGGCGACGGTTGCCACCGCCCACGCTGCGGCATCGGGCCGCTCGGTGGTAGTCCGCGCCTGCAGGAGAAGGCGGGCGGCCCGCCGCGCCGGCATCACCAGCAGGGCGGTTCCCGGTCGGGACCGGCCCGCGACCCGGGCTGTGACGGCCCCGTCCAGCACCGCGATCACGTAGACGCCGGCGACCAGGGCGGCGCCGACCTCGGCGACCGCCGCAGCCGGAGAGACTGCGTGGACCGTCATGCCGGTACCGGATGGCCGACGATCCGAGCCGCCTCCTCCATGTCGACGTCCAGGCTGGCCATGGCGGCCGCCAGATCGCCCCACTCCAGGCCCCGGACGAGCGCCGGCACAAGGCCCAGCAACGCATGCGACGGCGTCCGGGAGCCAGCAGAGATCGGCCCTCGGGGCGACTCCACCACGCCCACCGTGGTGGTACGAGCCTGACCGGCACGGCTCGCCAGGTCCAGGCTCTGCGCCACCTCGGCCATGCGCTGGCGCCAACGGGCGGCGTTGTCGCCAGCGCCTTGCCTTTGGCAGACCGGCTCGAACTCGAGGGCCCCGTAGGCGGGGTCCAGCAGGCGGGCGTCCACCTGTCGCCCCGCGGCCCGCTCCACCGGACCGAGGCCCTGGTCCACGGTGACCGACGGGTCGACCACCCCTCCGCCCCCCACCGACCACCGCAGCACCTGGCTGCGGCGCAGGGCGGTGAACAGTCGTTCCGTCGCCGGCCCGTCCTTCAGGCCAAGCGCCGCGGCGAGGCGCCACGAACGCTCACCGAGAGCGGCCAGACCTTGCAACCGCAGGGCATCGCCCAACCACCACAGGTGATGGCGGGCGCGAGCCAACTCGAGCTCCGAGATGAGCACCGGCTCGACCAGGGCCCGCTCGAAGGCCGCCAGATCGCCCGCCGGAGGAGCGGCCGGCCCGGCCCCGAACGGATTGTCGCCGACGGTCGACTCCTGCACCACATCACCCTGCAGCTTCACGCGCAGGACCAGGCCGGGCGGGAGGGCCGGGAAAAAGGGGCCGACGGTCACCGGGAGCTGGTCGAGTTGGAGCCCGTCGCGGTCCTCCGCCCGGCCCGCCATCGGCCGGCCATAGGGCGTCCCGCCGGTCATCCCCTTGCCGCCCTGCCCGTAGGGCCCGACGCTGCGCCAGGGGTTGGGATCGTCGTCGGCCAACACGTAGGGACCGCCGGGGCGCCTGGCGACGATGGCGGGTACAGGATCCTCGGCCGGCGCCACGAGAACGGCATCGGGCAAAGGCGCGAAGGGGTCGACGCCCCAGAGCACCGTCGCACGGGGCCCGGCGAGCTGGTCGTGGATCTGCAACACCGCGGCCCGCAGTGCCGGGGGCACCCGTCCGACCAGGATCAGGACCGTGGCGGCGCGGGGCGAGCCGACCACCTCGATGCGCTCGTCGATGGCCAGTCGCCGGGCCGGGGCCCGCCCGCCCTGGGCCGCCACGACAAAGACCCGCGTCGGCGCCCCCGCCGCCAGGCGGGCCAACGCCGACCTCACACCCACTCGAGTGCGCCTTCCCTCCAGGCGTAGAGGATGCCCAGCAGGAGGATGGAGATGAACATGCCCATCTCCATCAGGGCCGTCGTCCCCTCGCGGACGAACACGACCGCCCACGGGTACATGAACACCATCTCCATGTCGAAGGCAAGGAACAGCAGGGCCATGGCGTAGTAGCGGACGTGGAACCGGTTCCACGCGTGGAAGTCCGGCGGCACCCCCCCTGCGAACGGCACCCGTTCCGGCGCCGCCCCGGTCGTGCCGGCCAGCGCCGTACCAGACCAGCGGAGCGCGGCGAAGGCCACCGCCGCAGCAGCGACCACAGCGAGGGCGGCGCCGAAGGCAGCCATCAGTCCGATGCGTAGGACTCTGGGTCGCCCTCGAACTCCTCCTTGCAGTCCGCGCTGCAGAAGTAGTACGTCGTGGTCTTGTACGCAGTGGTGGCGGGGGCGTCTGCCTCCTCGACCTTCATGCCGCACACCGGGTCGGTCGCAGCCATCGGTACCTCCCTGTTCGT
>JBBSIS010000374.1:0-2139 GCA_038231955.1 Acidimicrobiales bacterium | reverse complement strand
TCGCATCCGGCTTCATCGAGGCCGGCTACCGCCGTTTCCTGGAACGGCGCCTGCGGGAGCAGTTCGGGTTCGAAGGAACGCCGATCGAGGTATCGGTGCGGGTCCGGGAACGTCGCGGAAAGTAGGCTTTCGCGCGGAGGCGAGCACCCGGCATCCCGGTTGGGAGCACGGGTATGCCGTGCGATAAAGTTTCGTCGCTCTCTCGCCTCTCGAGAGCAGCCACGGGCTGTGGCGCAGCTTGGTAGCGCACTTGACTGGGGGTCAAGGGGTCGCAGGTTCAAATCCTGTCAGCCCGACCAAACAGCTGGACCGCATCACCGCAGGTCAAACGCCGCTTTCACGAATGCTCGCCTCGCCAGGGCGTTGTGGGAAGTCGGTCCGCTTGTCCCCACTTTGTCCCCACCAGGCCGAAAACGCGGTGCCAGCCTCAAGAAGGGCCCTGGTGTCGGGGTGCAGATACCGGGCCGTGACCGCCGGGTCCTGGTGGCCGGCAACGCGCTGCAGCACGTACAGCGAAACGCCGCTGTCAGCCATCCACGTCATCGCCGTGTGACGCAGCCCATGCCGCACCAACGAACCGTGGCCCAGGCGCTCGACAAGGTCGTCCCATCCCGTCGCATCCCTTAGCGTCGCTGTCGTGATGACGCCGCCCTTCGGTCCCGTCAGAAGTCGGTCGCCGGCAGCCCGGCCTCCGACGAGGCGGCGCAACGTCGGTCGTAGCTGCTCGATGATCGGCACCACGCGCCGCCGTCGACCCTTCGTCGTCTTGTTGATCAGGCCTCCACGGCCGGGGTAGGTCTGACGACGTACGTGAAGGAGCCCCGCCTCGAGGTCGACGTCCCCGACGATGAGGCCGGAGACCTCTGAGATCCGCATAGCCGTCGTCGCCAAGATCGTCACCATGTCTCCCCAGCACTGATGCCGGCCGCGTGTCACGACCTCGACGACCAACTCGTTCAAGGCAGCCACGTCGGGCAAGGCCATGTCGCGAGGGCTGATGTCGTCCCGATGTGATCCCTGCGGACCGACACGAGAGCGCCTGGCCCGGTCCTTCGCTGGGTTCCTCGGCAACAGACCGTCCCGCACCGCCTCGTCGAGGACCAGCACCAAGGCTGCGACCGTGTTCTTGACCGTCGACACGCTGTAGGCATTCTCCCAGCGGTCGATGGCACGGTCGATCAGACCCGCCGTCAGCATCCCCACTGAAAGGTGGCCCAAGTCGGGCAGCACCCGAAGCCGCAGGCCGGCTGAGTACGGGTCGAATGTCGACGAGGAGTCGATGGTTCGTGCCCAACGGTCGCCCAGCTGCTCGCAGAACGCGGCCAACGTCTGGCCCCGATCGATGCCCGTCTTCGCCTGTAGCCGTTGGTCGTCGAGCCAGAACTCGGCCGCAGCCCGGGTGGCGAACGTGCGAGTTGTCTCTTCGCGCCGACCCGTCCGGGGATGCGTCCACCGAGCCCGGGCCAGGTAGCCAACGCCTCTGGGACCCGGACGCTCCCGGATGTCCACATGCACGACTGCACCCAGGGGCGGTGCGGGACGACCACTCATGACGCCACCCTGTCCCCGATGCGGGCGGCGATCCACTCCGAAAGATGAACCCTCGGGTACCGGTACACGCTTCCGATCTTCACGAAGCGAGGACCAACACCGTCCAGGCGCCAGCGCCGGACTGTTGATGGGTTGACACGGAAGTGCTCCGCAACCTCCTCTGTGGTCATCAGTTCGTGTGGTTCCATGTCCGCTTCCTCCCTCGCCTCATGCCGCTGTGCCAGTTGCCGAATTGGGGTCCACAGGTGGTGAGCCGCGTTGCGCGGCGAGGGTCTTGGCGTGCTCGTACTGGCTTCGCCAGGTCTGGGCCTGGCGTAGGGATGCGGCGATGACGGCGACGTAGGTGGTGTCGTCGGGGTCGCAGTCGGCCCACATGTATCGAGGCGTCCCCGTCGGGGAGGGTGCGGTCGGCGGCGAGCCGGTCCGCGTCTGGGGTTCGATGCCGAGCACCTGAGCGACGACCTCGCGCCGGTCGGCGCGGTGTTCGGTGAGGGTCTTGCCGGACCACCGCCGGCTGACGGGGACGCGCCGGCCGCCGAGGCCGAGGTTCTCCCGGTCGTGCGCCGGCGAGGCACACATGCCGGGGAC
>JBBSIS010000373.1:0-2147 GCA_038231955.1 Acidimicrobiales bacterium | reverse complement strand
TCTGTGCCCCGGGGAGGGCTCAATGCTCATTGCCTGCTGGTCGCCCAAGGGCGGCAGCGGTACCACGGTGATCGCCTGCGGCCTGGCCGCGGTGCTGGCTCGTTCCGCTCCGTCACCGGCTGGTGTCCTGATCGCCGATCTGGCCGGCGACGTTCCCGCCGTTCTCGGCGCAGCCGAACCTACCGGCCCCGGCCTGGCCCAGTGGCTGGCCGCGGGGCCCGATGTCGCTCCGGCCGCTCTATCCCGCTTGGAGGTCGATGCCGCGCCGGGGCTCCGGCTGCTCCCGTGGTCCCCCGGGGGCGCCAGCGTCGATCCGCCCGGGCCGGGCCGGGCCGAGGCCCTCATCGAGGCCCTGTCGGCCGATGTCCGCCCCGTCGTTGCCGACTGTGGCACGGCGGCGAGCGGTCCGGGACTGGCCCTCGCCGCCGAGGCCCCGCTGTCCCTCCTCGTGCTGCGGCCGTGCTACCTGGCGTTGCGGCGGGCCCTGGCCGCGCCGGTGCGGCCGTCGGGCGTGGTGTTGCTCACCGAGGCGGGCCGGTCCCTCGGCCGGCGAGACGTTGAAGACGTCCTGGGGGTGCCCGTGCGAGCTGAGGTGGCGGTCGACGAGGCCGTGGCCCGGGTGGTCGACGCCGGCCTCTTGGCCCGGCGGATCCCGCGTCCCCTCGAACGGGCGCTGCGCGCCGCGGTGGGCGTCGGCGTCAGCCGGGACGCGGCATGACCGCCGGCGCCATCTCGACGCCGGACCGACGCCCGGGCCCCGGCACCGCCGGCCCCAGCGACGCCGACTGGAGCGCGCTCGGCGCAGCCAAGGCCCGTATCCACGCCCGGCTTCTGGATGATGCCGGTCCGGGGACCCTGGCTGATCGAGTGGCGGCGCTGGTCGACGAGGAGGCGCCGCTACTCGGCGCCGGGCCCCGTCACCGCCTGGCCGCTGGTGTCCTGGCCGACGTGTGCGGCCTGGGGGCACTCGAGCCTCTCCTGGGTGACCCTGCGGTCACCGAGATCATGGTGAACGGGCCGGGTCGGGTCTGGGTGGAGCGCAACGGTGCCGTGGTGCGCGTCCCCATTGCCCTCGACACCGAGGCCATCGAGCACCTCATCGAGAAGGTCGTCGCCCCGCTGGGCCTGCGGATCGACCGGTCGTCGCCACTGGTCGACGCCCGCCTGCCCGACGGCTCCCGCGTCAACGCCATTGTGCCGCCCTTGGCCGTCGACGGGCCCTGCCTCACCGTTCGGCGCTTCGGCGCCCGGGCCGTCCCCCTGGCCGCCTTCGCGCCGGCCGACGTGGTCGAGCTGCTGTCGTGGGCAGTGTCGGCCCGCCTCAATATGGTCGTCTCCGGTGGCACCGGCGCGGGCAAGACCACGCTCCTCAACGCCTTGGCCTCTCGCATCCCGGCCTCCGAGCGCGTGATCACCGTGGAGGACGCGGCCGAGCTGGCCCTCCCCGGGGAGCACGTGGTCCGCCTCGAGGCCCGCCCGGCCAACGCCGAGGGAGCGGGCGAGGTCCGCATCCGCGACCTGGTCCGCAATGCCCTGCGCATGCGTCCCGACCGGATCGTCGTCGGCGAGGTCCGCGGCCCTGAGGCTCTCGACATGCTCCAGGCCATGAACACGGGCCACGAGGGCTCGCTGTCCACGTGCCACGCCAACAGCGCCGACGACGCTCTCCGCCGGCTGGAGACCATGGTGCTGATGGGCGAGGTCCAGCTCCCACTGGCCGCGGTCCGCAGTCAGTTGGAGGCGGCCCTCGACCTGGTCGTGCAGGTTGCCCGCCGTCCGGACGGCAGCCGCCGTGTCGTGGCTGTGGCCGAGGTGCTTGAAGGTGGTGGCTCCGGGGAGACCGGCGCCCGCACCCGGCTGGTGGCCGGGCCCGGCGGCGTGGTCGCCACCCTGAGCCGTCATGGTCGCGCCTCGTGACCGGCGCGGGGCCGATGATCGGCGTCCTGCTCGGGATGGCGGTCGTCGCCATCGGGGCCATGGGGCGCGCCGCCCTTTGCGCGTCGCGACGGAGCGTGGTGGCTGACCGGTTGATCGACCCCGGGACGGCCGGGATGGCAGGGACGGGCTGTCGTGAGCCGGTGGCCGGCGGGGCCCGGTCGTGGCCCCGCCTGTCGCCGCCCGCCCGTGCCCGGGCGGCCCTGGTCGAC
>JBBSIS010000372.1:0-2162 GCA_038231955.1 Acidimicrobiales bacterium | reverse complement strand
TTGCCCAGAGCCCCGGCGAGAGTCGTCTTGCGGCTACTCGGGCCCTCCTCGTTGACCAGCGCGATCACATGGCACGACCGCACCTGCCGGCCAAGATCCTCGACACCGACGATCCCGGAGAATTCGACGCCGCTCGTCAGCCCGGCTTCGCGAGCACGCTGTTCCCAATCCCGGCCACTGGCGGAAGCCTGGTCCGGGCTGCCGAGGAGCAGGAGTCTGAGGTCCTTCGTGGTGCCGAGCCTGCACAACGCATCGATGAGAAGGTCTGATCGCACACCGTCACCACTGTGGCCCAGGACCCCGATGGTGAAGCGGCCATCCGTGGGCTCCGATCGGGACGGGATCGCACCGATCGTCGAGAACACGGGCAGGACGTGCAGGGGTCGTCCTCGCGCCACGCGCAGACGGCCAAGGGCGAGTGCCCGCTGTTCGGTGGTGACGACGAGCTCGTTCGACCCGAGAATGACGACGCGGAGAGCCAGCCACTGTGCCAGAGCGATGACACGGCTCCGTCCACCGGTTCCCCCGCGGTACGCGAGCTCATGCAGAACGGTGACCACACGGCCTCGGCGAGCGCGAACGATCAATCCGAATAGCACGCCAACCAAGGGAACTCCACGAGCGGCGTAGGCAAAGGGGCTGTAGTGCCACAGCGCGACGTCGATTCTCGACAACCTCATGGCGGCCAGCAGAAGACGAGCGGAAGCGGGCAGCGCACTTCGCAGTCGGCGCTCGTCGTTGACGAACCAGAGCTCGATCACCGCGAATCCTCGCTGGCGGAGGGCCTCGGCCAAGAGCCGGCCGTAGTCCCGGACTCCGGACGGTTCCGGGGGTACCAGGCCCACGGACCTCACCTGTCGCCGGTGCGACGTCACCTTCGACGCACCTCGTCGTACACACGCTCGTATGCCTTCGCTATGGAGGGTGCGGCGTACCGGGCGGCAGCTTCGAGACCGGAGTCTGTCAGATCCTGCCTGGTGGCCCCGTCGCCGAGGAGGGCCACGAGCCGGTCGGCTAGCTCAGACGGCGGACAGATCACGCCGAGGCGGCCTCCTTCGAGCACCTCGAGAGCTCCGGGGTTGGGCGTGGAGATGACGGGGATGCCTGTCGCCATGGCCTCGATATACGGCACCCCGAAGCCTTCGTAGGAGCTTGTCGAGCAGAGCAGCCAGCTTCGTCGGTACAGCGCGGCCAGAGCGCCCGGGCCCAAGCGTTGGTGACAGACCACGCCCGGGGCGTCGACCCATTCGGTCGACACGATGTGCAACTGCGCGTAGCGGACGGTTCGTCGCAGCTCGGAAAAGGCGGCGAGCATGAGCCGTCCCCTCTTGCGACCCCGAAGGACCCCGGCAACAAAGAGAATCGTGGGCGCGTCGGCCGGGGAGTGGCCCGGACTGAACACATCCGGGTCGAATGCACAGGGGATGCAATGGGTCACGAAAGGCAGGTATCGGCGGGTGTGGCCGGAGATGGTGACGGTTGTCGAGGCCCTCACCCCCGCCACCCACTCGAGACCGTAGTGAGCCAGTTGCGCACCCCGGCGGCTCCAGGAAGTAGCGGTGACGCACTCCATGAGAGCGGTGCCGTAGAAGGTTCTCACTCTCGGAACTCCTCGAGGAACAGCCCAGTCGTCGCCGTGGGCGTGCACCACGTCGAAGCTCGTCAGGTCGACCGATGCGAAGGCCCTGGCCGGCCCCAGCTGGCGCTGCAGGATCGGGCTGCGGAACGGCACGTCCAGCTGTACGGTGCGGTACGACCGACCGACCGGCGGCACATCGGTGATGAAGACGGTGACGTCGTGGCCGCGCGCCACCAGCGTCGTGGCCAGGAGGTCGACCTGATAGGCGACACCCCCGCGGCCCACCGGGGGCAGGTCAACATGGAGCATTGCTATCTTCACGCGCTTACGGCGGGCCCCGACGCTCGGCGTCCACCGCCCACCCCCTATGCTGGTTGCTCGGGCGCCGACCTGACTCGCGTCCACACCCGTCATGACCCGCGTCATTCTCTACGAGCTCAACGAGGTTCCGTGGCAGATCGTCGACCTCTACGTCGACGATCGCCCGAACTCTGTTCTCGCCCGTCTGTTGGCTCGCAGCGCGTGCCTCACCACCTGCAACGAAGATCCGGTCGCACTTCAGCCGTGGCGGACCTGGCCGACC
>JBBSIS010000371.1:0-2186 GCA_038231955.1 Acidimicrobiales bacterium | reverse complement strand
GCGCTTCGGCGACTTCACCGCCGTCGAGGGCATCGACTTCCTTGAAGCGCCCTGGGTCCTGCGCAGGCCGCGCAGCTTGGTTCCGGACGTCGTGCTTGGCCCGCCAGCATCGAGGCTCGCTGGGATACGACCGTCTAGCTCCCCAACGTCCACGAAGTAGTAGCGCACCGCCTGTCGCGGCTTGAGCGGCCCAGCTCACGGGCCTGCGCGCGACCCAGGGTGGTTCAAACCTCCTGGCCTCCGGCAGAAGGGTTGGGGCTCACGTCGGCGTCTACACACTCCGTCCGACCGGCGGCGAGGCCCTGCCGGCTCGTGTCAGCGCCCTCCCAGTTGCTCCAGGAACGACACCGACGACGCCACGTCGGGCAGCTTGCCCATGGCCGCGGCGACTCCGAGGGCCTTCTCCTTGTAGGCCGGGTCCCCAAGGACCTCGGCCAGGGCCGGCGCCAGGGCCGGCACAGCTTCGGGTCCACCATGGAGACAGACCCCCGCCCCGATCGCAGCCACGCGCTCGGCGTTCACGAACTGGTCGGAGGCGAACAGCGGAATGACCACCTGGGGCACTCCGCCGGCCAGCGCCACCATCGTCGTGCCGAACCCGCCATGGCCGACAACGGCGTTTGCGTGGGGCATCACGCTGGCCTGGGGCCGCCATTGCTCGACTCGCGCGTTGGCGGGCAGTGGTGCCAGTGATCCCGGGTCGATGGCACTGCCGGTGGTCATCAGGACCCGGAGGGGTTCGCCGGAAAGGGCGTCGAGGACAGAGCGATAGACGCCGGCGAACGGGGGCAGCCCCGCCGCCACCGATCCGAAGGTGATGTACACGAGTGGATGACCCTGGTCACCCCATGGCGGTGGAGGCGGACCTTCCACGGCGGTCAGGGAGGCGTCCCGGTATCGACGTACTGGTCGCCCGGCCGTCTGGTCCAGGCCGTCGACCTCGGCTGGGACGGAACTGAGCACAGTCCCGGAGGCCAGAGCCCGGTAGGCTGTCCCCTCGGACAGACCGGCGATGTCGTCGAGCTCGGCGAGAGGGGGCGCGACGACCGGCAGGGCGGAGCCGTACGCGGCGGCCAAGCCGATGGCCACCTCGACGTGTGGGACTCGCGCCTTCTCTGCCGCGACCAGCGAGCCGAACTCGCAGAACTCACGCACGACGACGTCGGGCCGCCAGCTGGCCATGAGCTCCATGAGCCCGGGCAACGCAGCTTGGGCATCCAGGCGGCCGAAGACCTCGGCCATCACGATCCGGTCGGCCTCCACGCGCGACAGCTCGAAAAGACGACCGAAGATCGGCCCGAGCACCTCGGGCGGGACGTCGGCGAACGGTGCATGGTCGAGCCCTGTCGCGGCCACGGCCGAAGCGAACGACGCGGGGGCGGCCACCCTTGTCGACGCCGCCGTTATCCCGCAGCCGTTCGTTCACGGAATCCAGCATCAGGCTCCGTGGTGCGGGTTCTAGTCGATGGCGCCGCCGTCTGCCTGTGGGCGGGGGTTGAGGAGGGCGTCGATCTGGGTGGCGAGGTGGTCGGCGGAGGGCCGGCCGAGGTCGGTGGCGATGTCGACGATGCGGCCGGCTCGGTGGAGTTGGACCTTCCAGATGCGGCCGGTGGGTCGGGTGTCGTCGGGCACCGGTTCGTGGTCGACCTCGACGGTGAGGGCGCCTTGAGTGGCGCTTGTCCTGGCGGTGGGCCGGGTGGCGTTGGGGCGGCAGGCCGGTGTGCAGTAGATGCGGGGTCGGCCGCGGCCGCCCCGTGTGATCGGCGTGTCGCAGCCCGGCGCTGCGCAGGTGATCGTCTGCCGCTTCGGGGCGCTCACGGCTTGACGGTGCGGGTGGCGCCGGGTCGCTTGTTGGGCCGGTAGGACTTGCCGACCATGGCGACGTGGTGGGCGGTGTTGACGATCCGGTCGAGGATCGACTCGGCGACGACTGGGTTGGGGAACAGCGAATACCAGTCGGTGGCCGTCCTGTTGGCCGTGAAGATCGTCGACCGGGTCGCCCGTTCGGTGACCAGCTCGTAGAGGTCATCGGCTTGGGAGACGGTGAAGTCACGCATCGCGAAGTCGTCAAGGATCAGCACCGCGGGCCGGGACCACTTGCGGAGCCGGGTCTGCCATGTGCGGTCGGCGTGACCGCCGGCGAGGTCGGCGAGGAGGCGGCTGGTCTTGGTGAACAGGGCGGTGTG
>JBBSIS010000370.1:0-2205 GCA_038231955.1 Acidimicrobiales bacterium | reverse complement strand
TGGGCGGCAGTGCTGGCCATGGTCGAACGGCCCGACACCCTGGTGACCAGCAGTGCCGGACGGCTCTTCGACGCGGTGGCCGCCCTGTGCGGCCTACGGGCCCGTGTGACCTACGAGGCCCAGGCCGCCATCGAGCTGGAGGCGGCGTGCGCCACGGTCCCGATTGGCGAGGCACCCGGCTGGGAGGTGGACGTGGCGACCCACGCCGGCATGACCGTCGTCGATCCGTCGCCGCTCGTGGTCCGGGTCGTCGCCGAACGGGAACGCGGTACGCCGGTGAGCCAGATCGCCGCCGGGTTCCACGATGGGCTGGGGCGGATGGTGGCCAACGTCGCAGTTCGATCGGCGCTGGCCAACGACCTCGACACCGTGGCCCTGTCGGGCGGCGTGTTCCAGAACGCCCGCCTCACCGAAGTGGTGGTCAACGGCGTGACCGCCGCCGGGTTGGCCGTGCTGACCCACGAGCGCCTGCCGCCCAACGACGGGGCCATCAGCGTGGGTCAGGCAGCCATCGCCGCCCGGACATAGCAGTTTCCGCCCCTTCCTCGCGCTCATCGACCCCATAGCATCGCTGAGCGCGACAAGAACGCTGGGGAGCTACTCGCCCCGGTTCAGAGCGCGGTGAGGGGGGTCGGGACGGGCCAGCCCGGGAGGTGGGCGCCAGGGGTTGTTCCACCCCACCTTGCGGCGGGGCTTCTCGAACCGGTTCCGGATCCGGTAGTAGACCGAGGCGTCGGAGCGGAAGATGTCGCGCTGGGCGAGCGACAGTGCCTCGGGATCCTCCGGGTAGTCGTGCTCGGCTTCACGCTGGGCGAGGGCCCGGAGGGCGTCATCGGGCGTGGCCGCATCGGGCACGGCGTCGCGCAGGCCCATGAGCCCGGGCATGATGGCGGCCTGGAACTCGGCGGCAGCGTCGCGCTCGCGCTCCTCGGGGCTCGACGTCCCCGACTTGGTGAGGACGTTCTTTACCCCTCCCACCCAGTAGCTCATGGGGAGGTGCTCTTCGGCGCCGTAGGGCGTCGCCAACGGCACGTCCTGGGGCTGGTACCGGGGACGGCGCTGCTTTGCCTCGGCCGGCGCAGTGACGATGTCGTCAAAATTGACATCGTCGTAGACCGGGGCGGGCGGCGGCGCTTCGGCGAAGGCTATGGCGGCCGCACCGGGCTCCGGGGCGGCGTCATGGGCAGTGTCGATTGGTGCCGGCGCATCGGACGCGGCGGCGACGTCGGGCACCTCGGCCGTCACGTGCTCGGGGGCACCGACCTGCGGGTCAGTGCGGGCATCGTCGGCGACGGCCGTGTCGGCCTCGTCGGGGGGGGTGGACTCGCTCTTCTTCTTGCGTCGGAACAACGTCGACCGTGCCTTTCTCTCGGGGGTGGCAGTCAGGGACGCATGGGGGCCATGCCGCTGATCCGCGTGCTGGCCTCCGGGCCCTTGCCCCAGGCCAGGAGCTGCTGGGCGGCCTGGTCGATGGCCATCACGTCGTTGACGAGAATGCCCACGTACTTGGGAACCGGGGTTACCTGGTGCACGATGGCCCGCACGCCGATCAGCACCGTGCCCAGTCGAAAGCTGACCCGGTTGAGCACATAAGAGATGGCGATGAGGTAAAGGGCGAGAGCGGCGACGATGATCGCCGTTCCCACCAGGGTGAGGATGGTTGCTAGGCCCACTATTGTCTCCTTCGGTCAGTCAGGTCGGTGACGGCGGTCAATCGGGAAGCAGCCGGGCCAGGGCCAGGCCGTACCGGGTGACGTTGAGTCGGCAGGCGCCGGTGAGCTCGCAGCTGCGGATGAGGTTGGGGACGGCATCGAGCGTGCCGCTCAGGAGAACCCCGTGCTCGAGCACGTCATCGACGTACTTGTCGATCTCCATGATCGGTCGGATCACCCTGTTCAAGAAAAGGAGGACGACCGGTGGGACCACCAGGATGAGCAAGATATCTGCGATGTACCACAGGGCCATTCGACGCTCCGGGTTCGGCGGACGGCCGCATTATACGGAGTCTCACCGATCGGCGAAAGAGTGTCGAAGTCCTCTAGATGCGCCGCGGATAGTGTCGCCAACCACTAGCCCCGATCATTCACCGGGCCTCGTGATCTGAGGACTGCCCATCCGCGGAAGTGCCCACCAGGCAAGGGATTCTGACGTTGTCGAAGCGTCGAGAGCCCAAACATGGAGGGCACCTACCAAGTGAACGCTAAC
>JBBSIS010000369.1:0-2209 GCA_038231955.1 Acidimicrobiales bacterium | reverse complement strand
GCGACGTGCTGGCCGAGGATTCGGGTGGCGGGTGTCGGCCCGACCGGGCCGCAGCGGGTCATGCTCACCGGATGCCGAGCCGGGTGTCGTCGCCGGGGGGTCGGCCGTCGATGAGGCGCAGCAGCGCCGTCGCCGGGGTGAGGAGCGGGTCGGTGGTCCGGGTGATGAGCAGGTCGGTCTCGGGGACGCCGTCGCGGATCGTTGGCCCGAAGGGGCTCCACCAGGCGCCGTCAGCGGTGACGGTCAGCTCCGGCGGCAGGTCGGCGGCAGTGGCCTTGACACCCATGTCGGCGACGTCGGCCCGGCCCCGCCGCACGATGGGGCGCACGACGTGGTCTTCGTCGGCCACTCCCAGGCTGCGGTGGAGGGCGCACAGCCGGGCCTGCTCGTCATCGGTCACCTCGACCTCGGGGTCGAGGGTTGTCCCGATGCGGACCCGGATGCCCCGCTCCACCAGCCGGGAGATGGCGGCGACCACGGTGGCGTGGTTGTCGTCGCCCCGTTGGGCGTCGTTGTCGTCGGCGTCGGCGTAGTCGAGCGACACCTGGATGACAACGGGATGACCGGCCAGCGCCTCGACCCGGCTGAGGCGGTCGCCGTGGAACAGCGTGGCGTTGCTGAGCACGACAGTCGGGAGCTGCTCGGCCATGGCGAGCAGGACATCGACCATGTCGGGGCGCAGGAACGGTTCACCGCCGGTGACGCCCAGGTCGGTGAAACCAAGCGCCCGGGCCTGGACGGCCACGTCGACCATGCGGTCGGCGGCCAGGTCGCGTCGGGGCGACCTCGGCGACGAGTCGGTCAGGCAGTAGGTGCAGACCAGGTTGCAGTGGTAGTTGCTGTAAAGCCAGACCCGCCCCGGGAGCCGGCCGTCGCTCACCGCCTCGGCGATGGCGGTGCTCACGACGCCATCCCGGCGGCACTGAGGCGGGACAGCACCTCGGGTGCGGTGGGCAGCTCCAGCGCCGTACAGAAACGGTTGAGGAGGAGGGTGGTCGTGGCTAGCAGGGTCAGCTCCACCACGACATGGTCAGGACGGCCCTGCCGCAACCGGTCCCGGCAGGCGGCGTCGACCGAACCGGTGCCGACCAGGGCGTCACACCAGGCGATCACGGCTCGGTCCTCCTCGGCCGGGAACGCCTCCTCGACCGCGAGCTCGCCTCGCAGGGCGCGGACCTCGGCGGTCGACAGGCCACTGTCGAGGGCGACAACGGTATGGGCCTCCACGCAGTAGCGGCAGGAAGCACGGGCCGAGGTGCGCAGGACCACGACTTCCTTGGTCCGCAGGTCGATGGCCGACGGGCCCAGCACCACGCCGATGAAGGGGACCGCCACCTCGAGCATCTCCGGCACCTGCGCCAGAGCGGCGACGATCGGCCCCGGGTCGCCGCCGACGAAGTACGGCCTGGCAAGCAGCGGGGCCTCGGCGGCGGTGACCAAGGCGACGGGCCGACCGCCCACAGGCACAGAGGTGTAGGTCATCTGTCCCATCATCCCCCGCCGCTCGGTCCTCCGGACGCCGGCGGCCGCTCCGTAAGCACATGGTTAGAACCTAGTGGGGATCCGACCGGGTATCGGCTGTCTAGGGTTCATCTCATGTCGACCTGCCGCCCAGACCCCTCATGGCTGACTCGACCGGGACGGCGCAGCATGCGGTCCACGACCCCACGGCGGCTCCGTACCATCGCCGGGGCCCTTGCTGTCGCCAGCGTGGCCATCGCCGGCTGCGGCCGAGCATCAACCGGTGCGGAGACGGGCCGCGGCCCGACGCCGACCAGCACCGCCTCGCCGGACGCCGCACCCAACCCCGGGCCCGGCCCGGACCCGTCGTCCGCTCCGGCTCCCGGCCGGAGCGCGCTGCCCCACGTCGTCGTGAATGACGTCGGTGCCGGCGGGAAGGTCGATCTGGCCACGCTGTCGCCGGGCGGGCGACCGCTGCTCGTCTGGTTCTGGGCTCCACACTGACCGGTGTGCCGGGCCGAAGCGCCCGGGGTCGAGCAGTTCGCTCGACGCAACGCCGCCCAGCTCGCCGTCGTCGGGCTCGGGACCCAGGACTCGTTGCCTGAAGCGAAGGACTTCGTGGCCCGCTACAAGATCTCGGTCCGAATGCTGTGGGACGACGGGTTCTCGTCGTGGCGAGCCCTGGAGATCGCCGCCCAGCCGGCCGCCATCCTGTTCTCGGCCGACGGCCGGGAGCTGCGGCGCTGGC
>JBBSIS010000368.1:0-2210 GCA_038231955.1 Acidimicrobiales bacterium | reverse complement strand
TCCTCCCGGTGGCGTTCGACCGGTTCACGCGCGCCGACGCCGTGCGGGGTCGCGACGGGGGCGGATCCGGTCTGGGCCTGGCCATCGTCTCGTCGCTGGTCCAGGCCCAGGGCGGCCGGGTGCACGTGGGCAACGGCGACCCGTTGGGTGGGGCCCGGGTCGACGTCTGGCTGCCCACGGCCCCCGTCGGCGCCTCTGTCGGGGCGGACGTCGGGGCGGCCGCCGGCCCGGGCGCCGAGTTGTGAGCGGCATGGCAGGCTGAGGGAGGTGCGCGATCCCGTGCTCTCAGACGACGTCGACCTGCGGTACCGCCCGCTCGCTGATCTCGACGCCTGGACCGGCGCCGCCGTGGACGACCGCACGTGGACCGCGGCCCTTCGCCGGTTCGACGACCTGAAGCGGGCGGCGCCGGCATGGTGCGACATGGTCGGCCGGGGCGCCCGGTTGGCCGCCGCCCACCAGTCGGCGGCACTGGACGGGATGCTCGGCGGGGACCGCGAGACGGCACTCTCGCTGCTCGCCGGCACGGCTGCCGCCGCCGAGCTCGGCGCCGACGCCCGAGTTCATGTGTCGGCCAACGACGAAGCGTTGCTGCTGGCCGCGTCGGTGACCACGGTGTCGGAGACCGTGATGCGGCGGGTCCACGAAGTGGCGTGCCGGCCGCAGGTGACCCACCGGGTCGAAACCGAGGGAGGGCTCCAGGACCACGTGCTGGCCCATGGTGAGTACAAGCACCACTCGAACCACGTGGCGGTCCCGGACGAGGGATGGCGGCCCCACGCGCCGGTCGCCCGGGTCGACGCCGAGATGGGCCGTCTGGCCGCGTTGGCGGGGAGCGGAGCCTTCGCCGCCGTGCACCCGGCGGTGCAGGGCGCCTACGTCCTGCACGGGCTCAGCCATGTGGCGCCGTTCGCCGACGGGAACGGCCGGGTGGCGCGCGCCGTAGCCGGCGGCCTCCTCCTGCGCGCCGGCGGTCTGCCCCTGCTTCTCTTCGCCGACGATGCCCCCACGTACGACGACGCGCTGGACGCAGCCGACCTCGGTCACCCGCACGCGCTCGTCGGGCTGGTGCTGCGGCGCACCGTCGTCCTCGTCGAGCTGCTCGTCGACCTGCTCTCACGGCCTGCGGACGGTCAGGACGCCGCCCTCGACCGCTGGTGTGCCGAGGTGGGCGCGGCCGAAACACTCGGAGCGTTGGTTGCCGACGCGCTGCCCCGGGCCCTGGCCCGTCACCGGGCCAGGGCCGACCTCGGGTGGTTGTCGCCCCTGACCGACGCACAGGTCGTCGTCCCTGCCGGGAACCCTCACGGGGGGCGTTCCGAGCTCGGGGCCCTGGTCATCCGGGTGCCGCTGGCGGGCGGCCGCACCGTCGAGGAGGTGCTGGCCATTGACGCCCACCGCCTCGACTGCCCCGGCCGAGTCGTGCTCCGGGCCCAGGAGGCGGGGCTGCGCCTCGACGAGCGCGTCGCTGAGCCCGGCCCCGGGCGGCTCGAACGCCTGGAGCCCTGGCTGGACCGGGTTGTCGCCACGCTGGCCCTGCGGACGGCGGCGGAACTGGCGTGACTCCTTGACCCCGCTCACCCTTCGAAGGCAGAATCGCCGACATGTTCGGATCCAAGCGCAAGAAGGAAAAAAAGGACGAGGCTCCGGCCGCGGCCGCCCCCCAGAGGCCGGTGTCCTCCGGTGGCTACCTGAGCAGCGAGCTGCCCACGTTCCACGGCCGTGAGCGCAAGGTCGTCGTCTACACTTCCGACGCCAAAGGCCGGATCATCAAGACCATCCGGAAGAAGTAGCCCGCCGGGCCGGGGCCCGGTACGGGAAGGGTGGGCCGCCCGGGACTCGAACCCGGCCCAGAAGCTTAAAAGGCTCCCGCTCTACCTGATGAGCTAACGGCCCGCGGTCAGCGTACCCACCACACCGGCGTAGGCTGACCATGTGGAGGATGATCTGGCTCGGCAGCGGTTGGCGGAAGAGCAGGAGCGGCTGGCCGGTGTGCGGTCCACGTTCGACGACGAGCACCTCACCGACCAGTCGGCGACAGAGAGCATCGGTGAGATCTCCTCCTACGACCAGCATCAGGCCGACATGGGCACCGAGACTTTCGAGCGGGAGAAGGATCTGTCGATCCTCGAGCAGGTCGAGGCCGAGTTGGCCGACGTGGAGCACGCCATCCGTCGTCTCGATGCCGGCGACTACGGCACATGCGAAGT
>JBBSIS010000367.1:0-2216 GCA_038231955.1 Acidimicrobiales bacterium | reverse complement strand
TGCTGACGTGGGGCCGGGAATGGGTCTGGCCGATCCGCAGGTCGGCGAGCAGCACCGCCACGGGCTTGGAGGTCATGGGGGTGCCGCGGTCGGCGTGGATGGTCAGCGATCCGGGTTCGATGTCGCCCTGGGCGGCGACGACCTGGTCGATCCAGGCCTTGACGATGTTGCCGTCGTGAACCGGCCTGGGATCAGCGGAGGCTCCACACCTTGGAAGTGAGGATGGAGCATGGGATCAACGCATGCGTCACAGAAGCGGTACCCGCCTGAGCTGAGGGAGCGGGCCGTCCGGATGGCCAGGGACGCCATCGCCGCCCAGGGCGGCCAGTCCTTCGGCGTGGTGACCCGCATCGCCCGCCAGCTCGGCGTCGGCGCCGAGTCCCTGCGCGGCTGGCTGAAGCAGGCCGAGATCGACTCGGGAAATCGCCCGGGCACCTCGAATGCCGACGCCCAGCGCATCGCCGAGCTGGAGCGGGAGGTCCGGGATCTGCGCCGGGCCAACGACATCCTGAAAGCGGCATCGGTTTTCTTCGCGACCGAGCTCGACGGTCGACCGAAGAAGTAGTCGCCTTCGTCGACGCCCACCGGAGCCGGGACTCCGGTGGGCTGCGATGGGGGGTCGAGCCGATCTGTCAGGCGTTGGAGATCGCCCCTTCCACCTACTACTCGGCCAAGGCCCGGCCGCTTTCGGCCCGAGCGGTGCGTGACGCCGTCCTCGCCCCACTGCTCCTGGCGCTGTTCGTGAAGAACTACTCGGTTTACGGGCGCCGCAAGCTGCACAAGGCCGCCCGGCGGGCCGGTCTCGACATCGGCCGCGACCAGGTCGCCCGGCTGATGGCCGCGATGGGCCTACGCGGGGCCACCCGGGCCAAGAAGCGCTTCACCACCCGGCCCGATCCCGCCCACGTCCGGGCCCCGGATCTGGTGGGGCGCCGCTTCGTGGCCGAGCGCCCCGACCGACTGTGGGTGGCCGACTTCACCTACTGCTCGACGTGGTCGGGCATCGTCTACGTCGCCTTCGTCGTCGACGTGTTCTCTCGGCGCATCGTCGGCTGGAAGGCGGCCCGAACCATGGGCGCCGGCCTGGTCCTCGACGCGCTGGACATGGCCGCCTGGAGCCGCCGGGGCCTCAGCCTGGAGGGGCTGGTCTGTCACTCCGACGCCGGCAGCCAGTACACCTCCATCACCTACACCGACCGCCTGGCCGAGATCGGGGCCGCGCCCTCCATCGGCACCGTCGGCGACAGCTACGACAACGCCATGGCCGAATCGGCCATCGGGCTGTTCAAGGCCGAGCTCCACCGAAACCCCGCCGCCCTGGCCGACAACGGCGGGCCGTGGCGGGGCCTCGGCGACCTGGAGGCCGCCACCTGCGCCTGGGTCGCCTGGTTCAACACTGACCGGCTGCATTCCGAGCTGGCCGATCGCACGCCGGCCGAGGTCGAGGCCGCCTGGCACCGTGACCATCCCCGCACCGACGCGGCCTGACCGTGCCCACCGGAGGGCGGCCCTCCGTTACGATAGCGTTACGAATAGTGACGATGGTCCCCTGCGGCACCGTGAACCATCCCCGCACCGACGCGGCCTGACCGTGCCCACCGGATGGCCTTCCGTTACGATAGGGTGACGATGGTCCCCTGCGGGTGGTGCGGCGCCGCCTTCGCCCGGTCGGGGCGAAGGCGCTTCTGTTCGGACGCCTGCAAGCAGGCCAACTGGCGGGCACGCCACACCGACGAGGCACCCGTCCCCGCCGTCGCTGGGCCCGACGACACCGTCTATGAGTGCCCGTCGTGTGAGCAGCGCTACCTCGGCACCCGCCGTTGCGAGGACTGCAATCTCTTTTGCCGTCGAGTCGGGCCGGGCGGGCTCTGCCCTCACTGCGACGACCCCGTCGCCCATGTCGACCTTGGCCGCTGAGCTCCCGCCCGCGGCTCTTCCCACCGACACCCGCGGTGGTGCACAATCACCGCCGGGGGGCGACTACCGCCCTCCGACAAAACCAACCGAACGAGCCTCCGTCAAACCCAGGCCGGTTCAAGAATGGCCACCGGCTCGAAGCAGCTGGGGCAGTGCCCACCGGTGCCCACGCGGCGGGCGAAGCGGCTGCACTCCTCACATCGCTGCGTGCCGACGAAGCGCTCGCCGCAGCCGTCGCACTCATAGACCGTGCTGTCCTTTCGGCGCTCCGGGAGCAGGGCGACGGGCTCGGAGACCGG
>JBBSIS010000366.1:0-2223 GCA_038231955.1 Acidimicrobiales bacterium | reverse complement strand
GGGAGTACATGCGCGACTACGTGCACTGGATGTGCCTCGGGGTGCTGGCTGAGTTCCTGCCCCTGCCCGACAACCGCGTGACGCTCTCGGTCGAGACCGACCGGCGGGGCGAACACGTGGCCCGGGTCGACTACAGCCAGTGCGACAACGACCGGGCCCTCATGGCTGCGGGCCAGGTGGTGATGGAGCGGATCCTCAACGCGGCTGGGGCGCAGGACACCGTGACCATCAAGCGCTACGCCCACCTGGTTGGGGGCTGTCGGATGGGCGCCGACGCCGCCACGGGGGTGGTCGACGCCGACTTGCGCAGCTTCGCCGTGCCCAACCTCTACGTCACCGATGGCAGCGTTCTGCCCACCCAGGGAGCCGCCAACCCGGCGCTGACCATCATGGCCGTGGTCGCCCGCTGCGCCGACCGCCTCATCTCGGCCAACCGGGGATGAACCGACCATGGACACCAACCAGGGAGACCACATGGCATCAGGACGGTTGGCCAAGGTCGCGCTATCACCGGCTCGGATCGGGGATTGGGCCGGCCGGGCGATCGAGTTCGCCCGGGAAGGGGTAGCCGGCATTGTCGTGCACTATCTGCACGATCGCGCCGGTGGAGAGCTCACGTGCAAGGAGGCGACGCGCTGGGCGGTCCTGGTCCATGCCGACATCGGCGACGAGGCCGAGTGGCGGCGATGTTCGACGACGCGGTCACGGCGTTCGGCGCCATCGACATCCTCATGAACAACGCCGGCGTCGATGCCTCGGGGACCGACGTGGCCGACCTGGCCACCGAGGTCTGGGACAAGGCCGTCAGGACCAACGTCTACGGCGCCTTCTTTGCTGCCGGCGCTTCGTCCACGTGCGCCGCTCCGCCGGCGGTGGGGGCAAGATCATCAACGTCATCTCGGTCCACCAGGAGATCCCCAACGCCGGGGGCGCGGACTACGACTGCGCCAAGCCTTGGAGGCGCCGTACCGAATGGGCGGCTAGACAGCCGATCCCCGGTTGCCTCCGCAGAGTTCTAACCATGTGCTTACGGCAGCGGTTGACGGTGTCCCGAGGACCGGGCGGCGTGGGATGATGGGGCCGATGACCCACGCCTCTGTTTCTGTTGGCGGTCGGCCGGTCGCCTTGATCGCCGCCGCCGAGGCCCCGCTGCTGGCCCGCCCGTACTTCGCCGGCGGCGACCCGGGGCCGATCGTCGCCGCCCTGGCCCAGGTGCCCGAGATGCTCGAGGCGACAGTCCCGTTCCTCGGGGTGGTGCTGGGCCGCTCGGCCCTCGACGTGCGGACCAAGGAGGTCGTGATCCTGCGCACCTCGGCCCGTGCCTCCTGCCGCTACTGCGTGGAGGCCCACACCGTTGTCGCCCTCGACAGCGGCCTGTCGAACGGCGAGGTCCGCGCCCTGCGAGGCGATGTCGACGTCGACGAGGCGTTCCCGGCCGAGGAGGACCGGGCCGTGATCGGCTGGTGTGACGCCGTGGTCGGCACCGGTTCGGTCGACGCCGCCTGCCGCGACCGGCTGCGGCAGGGCCGCCCCGACCATGTCGTGGTCGAGCTCACCCTGCTGGCCGCCACCACCCTCCTCCTCAACCGGTTCTGCACGGCCCTGGAGCTGCCCACCGCCCCCGAGGTGCTGGCCCGCCTGGCCGCTGCTGGGATGGCGTCGTGAGCACCGCCATCGCCGACGCCGTCGGCGACGGCCAGCTCCCCGGGCGGGTCTGGCTCTACAGCAACTACCACTGCAACCTGGTCTGCACCTACTGCCTGACCGACTCCTCCCCCAGGTCGCCCCGCCGCGACCTGGCCGCCGACCGCATGGTCGACCTGGCCGCCCAGGCCCGGGAACTGGGCTTCACCGACCTGGGCGTCACCGGCGGCGAACCGTTCCTGCGCCCCGACATGGTCGACGTGCTCCTCGCCATGGGCGAGCAGCTCCCGACGGTCGTGCTCAGCAACGCCACCCTGTTCCACGGCGACCGCCTCACCCGGGTCGAGGCGCTGGCCGGGCACCCGGTGGTCATCCAGGTGTCGCTCGACTACGCCGACGCCGACGACAACGACGCCCAACGGGGCGACGACAACCACGCCACCGTCGTCGCCGCCGTCTCCCGCCTGGTGGAACGGGGCATCCGGGTACGCATCGGGACGACCCTCGACCCTGACGTCGAGGTGAGCGACGACGAGCACGCCCGGCTGTGCGCCCTCCACCGCAGCCTGGGAGTGGCCG
>JBBSIS010000365.1:0-2239 GCA_038231955.1 Acidimicrobiales bacterium | reverse complement strand
GAGCAGCCGGCATCACTGCTGTCGTGCTGGGCATGCTGGTGGTGGCCTGGCTCGTCTTCCGCTTGAAGAGCTTGGTCGTACTGGTCCTCATGGCCGGGCTGGTGGCGGCGGCCCTGGACCGACCCGTCACGAGCCTCCAGCGACGACTGCACCGTCGCGGCCTGGCTGTGGCGCTGGTCAGCCTCGCCACTGTGACAGTCTTTGTCGGCATCGGCTTCGTGGTGGTCAGGCCGGTCGCCCAACAGAGCCAGACGTTCCGAAAGCAGTTGCCGGATGCGGCGGAGCGCCTGAAGGATCTGCCCGTGGTGGGTTCAAGGCTTCAGGGAGTAGATCTCCGAGGTCCGACTGAACGCTTCCTGCACGACCTGCCCAAGCGCCTGAACGGACAGACCAAGGTGCTGCTTGGGGTGGCCCAGACGGCGGTGACCTCCGTGGGCCTTGCTGTGACCGCCCTGGTGGCCGCGGTGTTCCTGCTTCTCAACGGCCCCGCGTTGGCTCAGAGCGCCCAGAACCAGATCCTCGACGACCGCCGCCGGGAAAGGGCGCGCCGGCTGGCGAGGGACAGCCTCGCCGCGGTCGGCGGGTACGTGCGAGGCAACCTGTTCATCAGCTTCCTGGCCTCGATGGTGGTCGTCATCAGCCTCGAGGCCATGCGGGTGCCATTCGTCCCCGTGCTGGCCGTGATCATGTTCATCCTCGATCTCGTTCCCTTGATCGGCGCCTCGTTGGCCGGGGTGATCGTGACCCTGGCCACGTTCCTGCTCGATCCCCACCCCTGGAAAGCACTGGTGTTCGTGGCCATCTTCATCGTCTATCAGGAGATCGAGAGCCATACCCTGTACCCGATCGTCATGGGCAGGACGGTGAAGATCGGCGCCATCTCGGTGTTCTTCGCCACCCTGGCCGGCGCCGAGCTCGGAGGGATCCTGGGTGCCCTGCTCGCCATCCCCGTCGCCGCGGTAATGAACATCGTCGTCCAGGAGCTGCTGGCTGACCGCAGGGCCGGGGCCGGACATGGCGCGGGAGCTGCGGCCTCGGCTGTGCGACCCCTCCCGGCCGCTGGCGTGCCCGGCGATCAGGCCACGTGAACCCCGTCGAGCGCAGCGTCCGCCGGATCGATCACTTCCAGCAGACGCACCGGCCCTTGGCCATCGGCTTCGGTGTCATCAAGAAGTTCGGCGACGACCGCGCCGGCGCCCTGGCCGCACTGATCGCCTACTACGGGTTCCTGGCCGTCTTCCCCCTGCTGCTCCTGCTGACCACCGCCCTCGGCTTCGTGATGGACCGCAACAGCGCCCTTCGGGCTTCGGTGCTCAACTCCGCGCTTCGGGACTTTCCCATCATCGGCCCGCAGCTCGGGCAGGCGATCCATCCCCTCAAGGGCAGCGCCTTCGGCCTGGCCTTCGGCATCGGTGGGCTCATCTGGGGCTCACTCGGGGTGACCCAGGCCTGTCAGCTGGCCATGGCCGAGGTGTGGAACATTCCCGGTGTCGAGCGGCCGCCCTTCGTGACCCGACTCCTATGGGGCGTCGAGCTGCTGACGCTCCTCGCCGGGGGACTGATAGCCACCACCGTGGTCGCCTCCGTGTCCGCCATCGGAGGCGGTGTCGTGACCAAAGCTGCGGGAGTCGCGCTGTCGCTCGCCCTCAACATGGGCCTCTTCGCCCTGGCCTTCCGGGTTCTGACCGTGAAGAAGATCCCGACTCGTTCACTCCTGCCCGGCGCCATCTTGGGAGGCATCGGCTGGTCGCTGCTGCAGATGCTCGGTGGGTACCTGGTGGGCCACCAGCTCCGCCACGCGTCCCAGGTCTACGGGTACTTCGCCTCGGTGCTCGGGCTGGTGTCGTGGATCTTCCTCAGCGCCCAGCTCACCCTGTACGCGGCTGAGGCCAACGTGGTGTGGGCCCGCCGCCTTTGGCCCCGCAGCATCGTGCAGCCGCCGCTCACCGAGGCCGACAAGCGGGCCTTCGACGACATCGCCATTGCCGGCGAGCGGCGCCCCGAGCAATCGGTCGCCTCCAACTGGGACGGCGACTCAACCGACGGCGTCAGAAAGCCATCCGAGCGGAGTTGACCCGACTCCGATCATCCTGACCGGCCCGGCGCACCAGGAGCGCCATCGAGGGGACCTCGGGTCGTCGTCGTGTTCACGACGGTTGTCGTCGTCGGAACCGTCGTCGGTGTGGTTGTCGCCGTCGGCACCGCCGTCGTTGGTGAGACCGTCATCGGCACCGGCGTG
>JBBSIS010000364.1:0-2240 GCA_038231955.1 Acidimicrobiales bacterium | reverse complement strand
GCCAGCTCCTCCACCTGGCGTTTGCCGAGGTGTTGGCCGGTGGCGGCCTCGATGGCCTCGACCACGCCGTCGAAGGAGCCCCGCGCCGCCTCGGTGGCCGCCAGCTCCCGAAGCCCGTGGGAGTAGCGCTCGGCGGGCAGGTTTAGCGCCCCGTCTGCGGGTGCAGGTTGGGGCAGCTGCGCCGGCGATAGGCGAGGCGGGACAGCGTCACCTCGCCGAAGACGGTGGCCAGCAGCCGCTCATGCCCGGCTTCCACCGAACCCCGGGACAGCCCGGTTGCGTCCGTGACCTCGACACGCTGTTCGGACTCGGCGCGGAGGTCGAGGTGGCCCTGGAAGGCCAGGCGCAGCACCTCCCGGCCGTCGAGGGACACCCGCTGCTCCAACTCGGCGTGGGACGCGGCGGCGGCTTCCCCGCCTTCGAGGAAACTCACCAACATCTCCAACCGCTCCCGGCAGGGGGCGAAGAGATCAAGCGGGGAAGTCGGCGACGAGTCGCTCGCCGCTGTTGCCCGCACCTCCGTCGCCTTCACCGCCGTTGCGCCTTCGATGGCGAGAGTCGGCCGACCAGCTCGGCCAGACCGACGTTGCCCTGTTCCTCCACCGCCGACTTGGCCGCTCGATAGCGGTCCACCGCGGCAGCCACCGCGGCCACCTCCTCGGCCGGGAGCATCAGGAACTTCGTGCGCCCGGCCTCGTAGTAGCTCAGCACCGTGGACTCGTGCAGGTCCACGCCCTCAGCGCAGCGGCAGTTCGCTTTTCCGCACCGCCGGCGGTGGACAACCACCGACCCCCGCACCACCGGCGCCCCTTTTCGAGCCATCGTCATCACTGTAGCCCTCCAGACTGCTAGTTGCTCACTAGCAGATTCTCCCACGCGGAGGGGCTGGGTTGGTGGATCCCAAGAACCCTGGTTCAGACGGTGAGATGAGGAACGCGACCGGCCCGCCAAGTCGTTACGAGGGGTGCCCGAACGTCACTCCTGCGGAGCCGCACCCTTTTCTATTTCAGGACGCCAGCTCACCTGCCTCTCCCAGTATTCGTCGCTCACCATGTCCGGGTACGCGGCTCGGTAGGCGGACCTCAGGCCCTTGAACCGGTAGGAGATCCGGACCGAGGTGACGACCATGTCGGCGAGCAGCTTGAAAAAGCGGGCCCGGTTGCGTCGGGCGACGAAGCCTTTGCCGTGCTGCACGCTGCGGTACAGGATCGCCCGGCGCCGGGTCGCGGCGGCTATTACCCGTTGCTGAATGGGGACCGCGGCAATGGGGGTCATGTGCATGCGCTTCGGCAAGATGTGGCCGGAGAGCGTCAGCATCGACAGCAACGTCGAAGTACGGCTCTTGTTGACCTCCTGGCTCGACAGCTCCTCGACATCGAGCAACTCGGCGTCGAGCAGGCCGATGCGCTCACCGTCGTAGTTCGCAATTCGCCGGTGGAGGTTCGCCTGGTCGAGCGCGATCCAGTGGCCGGGGCCGAGGAGGAACTCCTTCATCCCGCCGGTGATATGGCTGGCGCTGGCGTACTTGAAGCACAGCAGGTTGCGCCCGCAGATGTTGAGGTAGCGCCAGAGAAGGTGCCTCATGCCAAAGTCGTCCACGGTCAGCACACTGACCAAGGCCAGGTTCCGCGTCTCGTAGAACCAGGTCGGCGGGCCGTTCTTGCACTCGAAGTCGTCGTGCCACAGGCCGATCCCGTTGAAGGTCACGGTGTGGACGCCGGCATGGAGCAGGCCCCAACAGACATCGTCGCCACGGATGAAGGCGGGGATCGGGTTTTCGGTGGTGAGCGTCACCGGGAACGCGAAGTACCACCAGGCGCCGTAGTCGATCCGCTCAACCTCGAGCTCGGCCTGCAAAAGGTCATCCCAGTCCAGGAGGTCGAGGCCGTGACCGACGGACCGGCTGGGGTACATGGCCCGGCCGGCGAACTGCGCGCCCGCCTCGAACTGCTCGACGGTCTCGCCCTCGCTGAGCATGGCCCCGGCGATGCACAGCAGCGGATCCCTGGCGAACGAAAGGAGCTGGATGGTGCGGAACACGATCTCCGGGTCGAAGCTCACGTCGTCGTCCATGAACAGCACATGGGTGACCTCCGCCTGTCGGCGGAAGTGCCTCAGGCCCCGGGTGAAGCCGCCTGCACCACCCGTGTTGTCGTTGGGCAGCACCGTGATCGGCGCCCCCTCGTCCAGGTCGAGTTCGAGGTTGCGGCCGTTGTCGACGATCAGGATCTGGAGGAGGT
>JBBSIS010000363.1:0-2276 GCA_038231955.1 Acidimicrobiales bacterium | reverse complement strand
TTCTCGCCGACCGCCCCACCGACAGTTCTTGACGGCCTCGGCCCAGGGGAGGATCATCGTCGTGATCGGCTTTCAAGGGTCCGAGGTGGTCCCTAGGTCGTGGCAACAGGGTGGTCCCATCACCGTGGCAAACGACAGATGCTCGTGAGGTACTCCGGTAGAAGGCCGCCCAGCTCGCCGCATCGCGTCGACGCGCTGAGCTACTCCCGGTTCAACGGAGAATGGGCTCGGGCCACCCCCGGCACGCCAGCCGCCGCGAGCGCGGCGTTGAACTGCTCGGGTGAGGTCGTCGAGGACGAGGGTCTTGGAGTTGGGCCTCCGACGACATCGACGGGCCTCCGCAACAGCAGATAACAATGAGCACAGCGCTCGTCTCTGAGCTGCAAAAGTGCTGGTGAGCGCAACGCTCAATCCTTGCTACTCCGTAGTCAGATGCTCTATCCGTTGAGCTACGAGCGCGGGTTCCGGGCTTTCGACTTGCTCCCCAGGCCCGGCCGGGTTGGCACGCCGTGAAGCCTACTAGCGGCCGCGATCGGCGATCCGATGTGGCGACCGTGCGATGGTCACGTGCCCTTCGTCGAGACCTCGCGACGCACCGACAGCGAGGCGAGGTCGGCGGCGGCCGAGCCGGCGGCCCAGCCCGCGTAGTTGCTCATGCCCGGCGAGTGCCGTTGCACCCCCGGACACGCGGCGTGGACGGCGTCGCTCACTGCCGACGCCCGGCTCGCCAGCACGGGCAGAAGCGCATCGCCGTACTCCTCGGTGGCCGAGGCCTGACCGGCGGCCTGGGCCGCCCGCAGGCGGTCACCGATCCGAGAGGCGTAGGCCACCAGGAACGACTGGCGAAACGAACGGGTGCGGGATCGCCCGTACCTGTCGACCTGGGTGCCGGCCGCGGTTATAGCCGCCGTGGCCTGGACCAACAGAGAAGTGTACAGCACCTCGACGAACTCGAGGTCGGTCTCGAAGCCGAACACGGTGCTGAAGCCGACCTCCTTGAACCACACCGCCCGGCAACTGTTGGCTGACGCGACCACGGACAGCAGTAGCGACTTGGCCGACGCATAGGGATCGTCGATCGCCAGCCGTACACCCACCGGGCCGTCACCTGCGACCACCTCGCCGTCGACCATGGCCTCGTCAATGGCGTGGCGGGCCATGAGCTCCTGGGCCTTGGCCGTGAGCGCCTCGGCTTCTGCCGCGAAGGTGGTCGACTCGGCCTTGGCCAACAGCGCCCGGACCCGAACGAGCATGCGGCCGCCCTGCGTGTCGTGCCGACGAGCCGCCCGGCGGGCGTGGCCGGGCTCGCCGGGCGGGGGACACAGCAGGGGAAGCTCGGGCAGATAGACAAGCAACGCCAGCACCTCGATACCAACCTCCAAGACGGCGTCGGCGTCACAGCCCTCCCGGGCGGTGAAGTGGTCGAGGTGGGACACCCCGGCTCGCCACCGCACGACCGCCCCGAGGTCGTCGAGTTGACCCGACCATCGAGGATCCACGGCCGACCCGGTGTAACGGACGGCATCGACGGCGATGACGTCGATGAGGTACCGGCGATGAAGCGGGGTGAGCTGGCGATCCGCCAGCCGGACCACGTCGAGGGGCTGCCAGCCTCGCGACCATGCTCGGCGCATCTCCTCGACAAGACTGTCGAGGAGGACCGCCGACGTCGCCTGCCGAGCGCCGGGGGTGCACGAACGTCGGTCGATGCGGGCGATCAGCTCGCCATGGCTGGGTTGATCGTGGCCGCGGCATGCCATCGCCGCCGCTCGCAGCAGGCTCCGCATCTCGGCGGCGTCGAAGGGCGGGATCCGCGTCTGCCCGTCGCCGCCACGACCGCCGGGGCGGGCGGCACGCTCGTCTCTGCCCTCGGGACGCCGGCTGCCGGCCTGGGCCTTGGTCCGGCGCTGCTGCTTCTGTCGTCTCCGCTCCCGGTTCTTCGTACCCATTCGCTCATCTTGGCAGGCCCGTGTGACAGTGAGGTGTCTTTCCCGAGCGATGTCTAGGCGCGTAGACTTCATCCGATGACGCCCATGGTCCGTACCGAGGATCTGATCGACGCCCGGGAGATCGCCGCCCTGTTGGGCCTCAGCCACTCCAACAGCGTGAGCACCTACCTACACCGCTACCCGGAGATGCCCCGCCCCGTCCTCGACCTCGGACCGGGCCGGCCCCGGCTGTGGCTGCGACCCCACATCGACGTGTGGATGGCGAGCCGCAACTGATGACCACCCTCGCCCTCAAGTCCAACGAGCAGTGCTGGTGCGGCAGCGGGC
>JBBSIS010000362.1:0-2316 GCA_038231955.1 Acidimicrobiales bacterium | reverse complement strand
CGCAGCGAGCGAGGGTCAGCACCAAGACGCCGAGGGCGGCCGCTGGCGGAAGGCGATCACCACGTGCTGCGACGGCGCCCTCCAGGCGTGATTGGGTAGACGCCACGTCGACCTTTCACGCACGTTCGAGGTTGGACAACGGGTGTCTCCGAGGGCCCCTCCGGGCGACTGTGCCTCAAGGCAGGTTGCTCGGAGGATAGTCACTTGCTGGGCTGGGGTGCCCGGCACGACGAAACCTTTGGGTTCAGCCCGACGTAGTTGAGTGGACCGGCGAGGATCGTGACAGCGATGGTTCCGGCCTTGGCGCAATTATCGGCCGACCCGCTGTAGTAGTGGCGCTGGCCGGCGGCGATGGCACCGATAATCAGCCATAAGGCAAGGACCAGAGCCACGATCGGTGCCGCGGCACTTCTTCTTCGCACTGGAACCTCTTCATAAGCGACATTTCTTCGCATGATATCTCCTCATACACGTGGAATTGAAGTTATTAACGCACCCGGGCCAGCACTCCAGCCTCGGTGCCGGCTCCGAGCGCTCAGGGCCAGAGGCTTCCTCAGAACTCGGCGGCACCGGGTCGGAACTCTTCAGATACGGCGACGGCCGAACCCGGTGAACGCACCGGCAATGGCGAGAGCGGCGGCGAGACTCAACACCCACCAAAGGGCGTGCACCGCAAGCCCGACCCCGCCGAGCAGGAGAGCAAGGACCAAGAGCAAGATGACTAGACCCATGATGACCTCCAATTCAGATGACTTCCTGATCTAGCTATTCCTCATAACAACCGGCGGCAAACATGACTCGAGAGTAGCTGATGCACCGCTTCCCCATCGAATAAGGGAAGGGGCATACGACCAGTATGTGCCACCGATCCAGCGCCACGGGCGTCGTGACATACGGCCGACCGAAACGTGGACCTAGAGAAGCGTGAGCCGAACGGCCAGGCCTGTCCCGTGGCGTCCCGCTGGTCCGACGCCCGGAGGGGCACCGTCCCTACCGCACCGCGGGTGGCCCGGTCGCTCGAACGAACGGGCCCTCCGTCCTGAGTCGCATCCAGCAGCTCGTCATATCGCCCTGCGTAGTACGGCTCGCTGGCGGCGATGGCCGTCTCCCGGTATCCCCTCAACACTTCGCGGGCGAGAGCAGCGACCGCCCCGGAGTCCTGCAGGGTGCGCAGTTGCCGCCAAAAGGCCATGGCGCCCACGCGAGTGTTGACCTCCCAGTCACGGCTGACCGGCTCAACGGCGTCGAACGGCTGGATCGCCATCACCGCCAGTGCGGCCGTCCGATCAGGCCAGGCCCGGCCGACGGCGAACTCCCTGAACGCTGCCCCCCGATGAGCGTCGACGTCGGCTTCGAATTCGCGCCGCATCTGCGGATCATGCGGCCCCCCTGATGCTCGCTGGTCTGGTCCCCACGGACCCCGCCCAGGTCTTGCAACCTCGACGGCGACAGCACGCAGAGCCATGCGCCCTGTCCCACTCCAAGTCCCCGGACGGATGGCCACCTCTTGCTCATCGGCCACCAGCAGCGACCGCTTTAGAAGATTTTTCAAGAAGTCGCGACCCTCGGCAGCAAACTGCCGAGGACAGTGCAGGGGGTTTCCCCAAGGCGAGTGACGCATCGCCCAAGTGCGTAGCGCCGGGGCGGGTTAGGTCCAGCGTCGACGCCGAGTCCCACCACGCCCACAAGACCGCCCACTCCTCCCCGGATGGCTTCAAGACCCATGTGGCCATCGAGCCCGAGACCGGCCTGGTCACCGGCTGTGATCTCACCGCCGGCACCACCTCCGACTCCATCAGGGCCACTACCCAGAATGGCCGTGTGGAGGGAACCGTCACCACAGGCCGATCCGAGAATGGCGGTGTTGACGCCGCCGTCGGTGGCTGAGCCCAGATCGCCGTGTTGATGGTGGCGTCGTCGGTGGTGCCCTCCGACAGCCACGGAGACGGCACGGGCGACCCACGCGAAGGCGTCTTTGTCGGGCGCATCGGCGGTCAGATAGGTGCATAGCGGGCCCCCAGGTTGATCGGCTCGGCGTGGGCGGGGGCCGGGAACCGCTCCCGGCGACGTTCCGGATCGGGCACGGATCCTCGTCACGGGCCACCTCCGCGCCACAGGGGGCGGTTCCCGGGTAGAACGGTTGGAGGAAAGGCTCAGGTGGCAGAGGACAAACCGATGACCCAGCGAGGGCGACGCCCACCCCGCATCGGTAAGGCGTTCCCCTCAATTCTCGCCGCCGCCCAGTCGGGCGGCGCCTGGGCGTTCGAGCGCCTCTACGCCGCGTTCGGCCCCCCCGTCGCCGGCTACCTTCGGCTG
>JBBSIS010000361.1:0-2320 GCA_038231955.1 Acidimicrobiales bacterium | reverse complement strand
GATCGGTCAGTCGTCGGTGGGTTCCGGGTGACGCTGCTCGTGGCCACGCCGCTCGTCCTGGGCCCTGAAGTCGTCGGCCCAGGAGGCTACGACATGCTCTGCCTTGCCCAAGCGGTGCCGGAAGCGGCGCGCCTGGGCCCGCGGCGCCAGCTTGGGCCAGAACAGCTTGATCAGAAGGAGGCCCACCGCCACGCCGAGGGAGCAAAACGCCGCTATCTCCAGCACGCCGTCCACCATTCCGCTCCTCCCGGGCGTAGCCCCCACTTCTCTCGACCGCCGGTACGGCGACCTTGAGCGCGGTTGGCCCCGACTCTCCTGTCGGTGTTTTTCCGTGACGATTCGGTTTTGAAACCCCCTCGGTCCTCGAAACCCTATGCGAAACTCGCCCGGTGATCCGCCTCGACGCCGCCACGGTGCTGCTGCAGTGGGCGACCGGCGGCCTCCTTTTTCTCTGGGTCACGACCAGGCGTCGGGAGGTGGGCATCGGCTACGGGTGGCTGCTTCGCTCCGTCTACGCGGTGCTGGCCTTCGGCGCCGCCGCCATCGGCCTGGCCTTCGACGCCGTCCCCGTGCGCGACGTCGGCGCCCTCGGCGTGGCCCTGGCCACCATCGTCGCCCTCGTCGTGTCCATCGGGCGCCGCAAGGCGGGGGTGGCGGCTGAACATGCCCGTCGAGACCGCTTGGCGGCACGGGTGCCGTCGGTGGCGGCCGCAGATGCGTCAAGCGGGCCGTCAGCGAGCGCCGCTGGCGACGCCGCCCGAGCCGAGTTCCCCCCGCAGCTCGACCTGATCGCGCCCGTCATCGGCGTGGTGGGCCTGGTGGCCGCCGGCATGGCCGCCGGCGGCCCGAACCTGCTCGCTGTCGCCCGGGTCGTGGCCGGTGCGCTGTTCCTCGGTGCGGTGTCCGACGCCATGCTCCTCGGTCACTGGTACCTGGTCCAGCCCGGTCTCGGGCGGGGACCGCTCCTCGAGCTCAACCGGTGGCTGGCCCTCACCTGGCCCTTGGAGGTCGGGCTCCTCCTGTGGCCCACCGGCATGCTGTCGGTCCTGACCGGCACGGTCGACGACGGCTGGGACGGCACCCTCGGCTGGTTCTGGGTGGCCTGTGCCATCACCACCCTGGTGCTGACCGCAGTGACCAAGGCCGCCCTCAAGGAGCGAGCCTATTCGGCGGTCATGGCCGCCACCGGGCTGCTGTACCTGGCCATCCTCACCGCCTTCGGCACCGACCTGGTCGCCCGGGCCATCCTGGCCTGATCCCTCTCCCGGCCCGGAGACGTTTGGTCGATCGGGGGCCGGATAGGGCCGCGAATTGACCAAACGGTCCCCGGCGATCCGCACTGAGGTCACCCAGGGTCGGAAGCCGGACTCAGCGTCACCAATTCGAGCAGGCCGCCGACCTTGGTCCCGGTGCGGAAGAGCGACTCGGCCGGGGCGGGATCGTCGGTGAGGTGGGTGAGCATGGCGGCGCCGAGATAGAGCGACACGATGGCGAAGGCCAGGTCGCGCGGAGGAACCAGGGGGGCCAGGGCGGAGGGAGCGATGACCCGCTCCACGGCTTCCTCGGTGAGGGTGATCCACGGCTCCATCCGGCCCGCAATCTGTGCCTTCAGCTCGGGGACCGCCGACGCCCCGGCGATCAGTTCGGCCAGCACCTTGATGTGACCCCCGGCCAGATCCTCCCGGTAGGCCTCACTGGCGACGGCCAACAACTCCGGGAGGGTGCCCACCGGGTCGATGGCCGCCTTGTACCGGGACATGCGCAGCTCGCTGGTCCGGTCGAGGGCGGCCACGAGCAGGTCGTTGACGCTGCCGAAGTGGTAGAAGACGAGCGCCTGGTTGAACCCGCCGGTTGCGGCGATGGCCCGTGCGCTGGTGGCGGCGAAGCCCCGCTCCTTGATGGTCTGCACCGCAGCGTCGACGATCCGCTGACGCGTCCCTTCCCGGATGGAGCGGGCGACGGCCCCCGACGGCCCGGACTTGGCCACAGCAGTTGCTCCCATCAGTCGACTCAACCAACTGCTCAAATGTGCGCCGTCGCCGTTTACTTGTCAAGATTTCCCTGTTCGACCGCCTGGCACGGGATTACCGTTCAGACGTGGGAATGGTGATGGAGCTTGTTCCGCCCAGCCTCTCGGTGATCCCGGCCGAATGGGCAGTGTCCAGGTCCGCCTGACGAACGACGGCACCGAGGTCGTCGAGGTTCCGCCTGTTGACCGCCACTGGTCGTGGGCCGTCGCTCCCTACGGCTCGATGACGATCCAGCCCCGCCGCTGCAGTTCGGCCGCCAGCGCCTCGGCCGGAAGCCGCCGTACGGCCTG
>JBBSIS010000360.1:0-2341 GCA_038231955.1 Acidimicrobiales bacterium | reverse complement strand
CGTTGCGCGGCTGGCTGCGTCGCGACGAGATCGACTCGGGTGAACGTCCAGGGACGTCGAGCGCCGACGCCCAGCGCATCGCTGAGCTGGAGCGGGAGAACCGCGAGCTGCGGCGAGCCAACGACATCCTCAAAGCCGCCTCAGTTTTCTTTGCGACCGAGCTCGACGGTCGACCGAAGAGGTAGTCGCCTTCATCGATGCCCACCGGAGCCGCGACTCCGGTGGGCTGGCATGGGGGGTCGAGCCGATCGCCAGCGCCCTGGAGATCGCCCCCTCCACCTACTGGTCGGCCAAGACCCGGCCGCCGTCGGCCCGATCGATCTCCGACGCCATCGTGGCCCCGCTGCTGGTGGCGCTGTTCGTGGCCAACTACTCGGTCTACGGCCGGCGCAAGCTGACCAAAGCCGCGCGGCGGGCCGGCATCGACATCGGGCGGGACCGAGTCGCCCGTCTCATGCGCCGAGAGGGCATCCGCGGTGCCAGCCGGGCCCGCAAACGCTTCACCACCCGGGCCGACCCGGCGGCCATCCGCGCCCCTGACCTGGTCAAACGTGACTTCACCGCCGACCGCCCCGACCGGACCTGGGTGGCGGACTTCGAGCGCCACGAGGCGCTCCCGAACCCTGCGGTGGTGAAAGGACACCGCCTCCGGCTCGTCGCAGCGAGCCGCTGAAGCTGAGGGCAGCCCGATCCCCGGGACGGGGGTGAGGGTGGACAGCAGCCCTGACAACGACGGAACGGGCCAGCACTGCCAGATGGTCCGGGTCCGGCTAGCAAGACGGAAAGGCGTACGTGAGGAACCAGCGACTGAAAGCTCCTCAAGAGACCCAGCGGCTCGAACCTGGTGGATCGGGGCCGCAGAGCAACGTGCGCATTCCGGCGAATGCGGACAACCGTTCCGGCTGAAAGCGGACACCCGTTCCGGTTGATGGCGGACACGAGTGGGGGCGGCGCCGGTGACGTTGTCATCGGGCTGCAAGTGGGTCGCTCCGGTTGATCACCTCCCTCGCCGCGGCAGTTGCGCCGACATCGTTGGATTCTTCCGCACCCAGCACCCATCCGTCGTCGCCGGCGAGGCTGCCTGGTCCTCCTGTGGGCTGGTTTCGGGCGTTCGCGGTCGCGGTCCCGTCGTCGCGGTCCGCCCTGGCGGTGTCACTCCGCTGACGAAACGGCCGGACGCGTGGCCATGGACTACGCCTCGGCGTCATCGGATGCCCCGGCGTCGGTGGGTGGTTGGCGCTTGCGCATGGAATGGCCTTTGAGGGTGATGCGGTGCGATGCCTGCAGGACGCGGTCGAGCACGGCCTCGGCCAGGGTGGGGTCGGCCATGGCCGCGTGCCACTTGTCGACCGGCAGCTGGCTGGCGACGAGCGTGGAGCGTCGCTGAGCACGGTCTTCGATCACCTCCAGCAGGTCCCGGCAGGCCTCGACGGGAGCAGGGGTCAGAAGAAAGTCGTCCAGGACGAGCAGCGATACCCGGCCGAGCCGGGCGAGCACTCGGGCGTAGCGGCCGTCGGCCCGCCCGAGGGCGAGCTCATCGAGCAACCTCGGGGTGCGGGCGTAGTAGGCGGTGTGGCCCTCGCGCAGGGCGGCGTTGGCCAGGGCGCAGGCCACGAACGACTTGCCCACGCCGGTCGGACCCGTCACCACCAGGCTGTGGTGGCGGGCGACCCAGCCGGCCTGGGCCAGGCTGAGCACGTTGGCTCGGTTGAGCCCTCGTGGCGAGCGGAAGTCGATGTCTTCCACTGCCGCCGGATAGCGAAGCTTGGCGGCTTTGAGCCGGGTGGCGAGGCGGCGGCTGTCACGGGCATCGGCCTCCCGGTCGACGAGGAGGCCGAGGCGGTCGGTGAAGCTGAGCTCCTCCCAGGGCCCGGGAGTGGCGAGCTGATCGACGAGGGCGGCGGCCATGGCCCCCAGGCCCAGCGTCTGAAGTTTGTCGATGGTCGGGTTGACGAGCATGCTCAGGCCTCCTCCCGGTAGTAGTCGGGACCACGCAGGTTGTCGTGGTCAGGTGGCGGCGGCGTGGGACCCGCCGATAGCGGCACGCGGTCGAGGCCCTCGGCCAGGATGGACTTGACCGAGCTGTAGCTCGTGGCCCCGGCGGCCAGCGCCCGCTCGCAGGCCGGCGCCGGTGCGTTCGTTGCCGTAGCGCCGAGCCAGGCTCATCAGGCCCAAACAGGTGCGGTAGGCGTGTTCGGGGTGCGGGCGCGACGTGAGGATCTTCTCCACCAGGGTGGCAGTGGCGGGACTGACGGTGCGGGCCCAGTCGATGAGGCGCGACGGCGTCCACTCGAGATGGGCGCGGTGCGAGGCCGGCATGTGGGCGGGGTCGGTGACGAAT
>JBBSIS010000359.1:0-2354 GCA_038231955.1 Acidimicrobiales bacterium | reverse complement strand
CCTGGCCAATCGGGAGATCGCCGAGGAACTGACCCTTTCACCACACACCGTCAAGCGACATGTGGCCAACATCCTGGCCAAGCTCCATCAACGCAGCCGCCTCGAGGCCGTGCTCTACGCCCAGCGTCGGGATCTGCTGGGCTGATCTCGGCCCCGCCCGACGGCACCGGGGCTGGCCAGTGCAAAGGCGGCCGATGAACCCCCAGGACCCACCTGTCCTGACCCCCGATATCTGTAAGAAACAGGGGTCACGACCGCGTTCGGGGGGCGGCGGATCAGTCGGGCCGGCGTATGCGGACGAGGCCCTCGGCGACGATTGCAGCCGGCCAGGTCGTCGAGGTCGTTGTTGTCGGCGAGGAGAGCGACGACGTTGGCGGGCTGCTGGTCGCGCAGGCGGAGCAGGATCACGCCGCAGTGGGAGCCGGACGGGTAGACGCGGGCACCGCTCTCCGACGGCACTTCGAATTGGCGCGTGAAGTCGCTCGGACCGCGGCGGATACGATCGATGTCTACTAGAGGGACCCCCCCAGCAGGGTTCGTCGGAGTCCTTGCCTGCCTGCCGAGGTGAAGGCATGGCCTGGCGCTTGCCGAGAAGTTGATCGCCCCGGATGTCTCGCACATGTACGTTACAGTCGCCGGCCCGCCGACCTGCATGAACGGCGCGGTCATGGCAAGTATGAGCAGTGAAATCGACGAGGCACATGAAGCCGAGGACGTCCTGTCGGGGGCACTCGGGGTGACCCTCACCCCTGGGCGGGTGGGCGCCGTCGCCCGGCTCATCCCCGGCACGGCCCTGGTGCGTCACCGGGATGCGATCGAGCGCGCCATCACTCCCCTCGCCGGCAGCCGGCTGGGTAACGGCGCCGCCGGGGAGCCGTCGGTGGCCGCGTCCCTGGTGGACCTGGCCGAAGCGGTCCGCGAGGAGCGGGGTGCACTCCGCCGGGCCGCCGACGACGGAGCGGACCCCGACGGCAAAGCGCGCCAGGATCGGGCGGCCAAGGCGCTCGACTCTCTCGGCTCCGACATCGACATGATCCTCACCGCGGCGGCGGAGGAGAAGGTGACCTGGGTGGAGTCGTCCGGGCCGGCGAGCCAGCCCGCCCTCCGGGTGGCCCCCGTCGAAGTCGGCAACGAACTGGCCAAGGTGGTGTGGGCGTCGGCCACGGCCATCCTGACGTCGGCCACCATCCCCGCCGGCCTCGGCGCCCGCCTGGGCCTGGGCGCCGAGGCCGTGGACCTCGATGTCGGCAGCCCGTTCGACTACCGCAGCCAGGCCCTCCTCTACGTGCCCTTTCTGCCCGACGTCCGCAATCCCGACCACGACCGCGCCGCCCACGCCGAGCTCGAGTTCCTGCTCGACGCCGCCGGCGGGCGGGCCCTGGTGCTGTTCACCTCGTGGCGGGCCATGCGCGCCGCCCGCGAGCATGTCGACGGCCGGGTGCCGTACACAGTGCTGGCCCAGGACGATCTGCCCAAGCCCGCCCTTGTGGAGGCGTTCCGGGCCGAGGAGACGTCGTGCCTGTTCGCCACCATGGGCTTCTGGCAGGGGGTCGACGTTCCGGGCACGACGTGCTCCTTGGTCGTCATCGATCGGCTGCCGTTCGCCCGACCCGGTGAGCCCCTGGCCGAAGCCCGCCGCGAGCGGGCAGGCCCCGCAGCGTTCGCCACCGTCGACATCCCCCACGCCGCCACCCGCCTCGCCCAGGGCTCGGGCCGGCTGATCCGGTCGACGACCGATCGTGGTGTCGTCGCCGTCCTCGATCCCCGCCTGGCCACCGCGTCGTACCGCCCGGCCATCCTGTCGGCATTACCACCGATGCGCCGCACGCGAACCCGCTCCGATGTCACCGCGTTCTTCGCTCAGCAGGCTTGAGCGACGTGGGGATGGAGTGCCCTTCGAGGGCTTGGCGCCGAAGCGCGGGACCGGTGATCGTCCGGGCGTCGATGCTGTCGATGGCCGGCCTCGTCCACGCCTTGCCGACCCGACGGATGCTCGGTCAGGTGCCGACGTAGGTCGCGAGGTGCTCGCCGGTGAGGGTGGAGCGGGCGGCGACGAGGTCGGCGGGTGTGCCCTCGAAGACGATCCTGCCGCCGTCGTGGCCGGCGCCGGGGCCGAGGTCGATGATCCAGTCGGCGTGGGCCATGACCGCCTGGTGGTGCGCGATGACGATGGCCGACTTGCCCGAGTCGACGAGCCGGTCGAGCAGGCCGAGCAGCTGCTCGACGTCGGCGAGGTGGAGGCCGGTGGTGGGCTCGTCGAGGACGTAGACGTCGCCCTTCTCGGCCATGTGGGTGGCCAGCTTGAGACGCTGCCGCTCGCCGCCGGACAGCGTCGTGAGCGGCTGGCCGAGGCT
>JBBSIS010000358.1:0-2377 GCA_038231955.1 Acidimicrobiales bacterium | reverse complement strand
GGCCGGACAGACTGTGCAGAGGCGTCACCGGCGCCGGGCCACCAGGCCGACGCCAACCACGGCGGCCGGAGCGACGACAGCCGCATGCCTTGGCCATGGCCATGGCCACGGTCTGCGCCACGCGCCGGCGCTCGAGGCGACGCCGCTCAGGCCTACAGCTCAAGACGCACTGATTCCAGGACTCCCAGCATGGTCTTGGTGGGTCCAGGCGGCGTAAGGGGTATCTACCATCTGCGGCCTAGGCGGTGCGATAATTATGTGTGACTAATGTTGGCGTGCTGGTGGGTGGTGGGGTGGGGAGCGTGCGTTCGGGTCAGCCGCTCCCGTTGGTCCCGGCGGGAGCGGTGATGGTCGGGCCGGCGGTGGCCCTGATCGAGGGGGAGGCGGGCGGGGCGGTGTTCATCTGGGGGATGGCTGCTGGGTGCTGGGCGGCGGGCGACGTGGTCGGTCGACGGCTGGCGGCGGTCAGCCTGGTGGTGACGGGGGCGGCGTTGAAGCAGGAGGTGGCGGCTGGGTTCGGGGTGCATGGGAACACGTTGCGGAACTGGCGGTTGGCGTGGGAGGCCGAGGGCAGCGGTGGCCTGCAGGCTGAGCTGCGGGGCCCGAAGGGCCCGTCGAAGCTGGTGCCGGAGCTGGCCGGGCGGATCTGTGGGTGGCGGGCCGAGGGGCGGACGCTGCGGGAGGTGGCCGAGCTGGCGTGTGTGTCGACCGACACCGTCCGTCGGGCGTTGGCGGCGCTATCCGGTGGGTCGACGCCGGCCGCGGCTGGCGAGGCGGCTGAGGATGGCCGGCCCGGGGCGACGCCGGCGGCAGCTTTGGTGCCGTTGGCCCGGCCCGAGGGTCGTGCTGAGGAGCGGGGTTTGGCGCATGCCGGGGTGCTCCGAGGGGCTCCGCCTGTCATTTGTCAAGGCGCCAGTCTGCCGCTGGTCGGGGTCCTGCTCGTGCTGCCGGCCTTGGCCGCGACGGGGCTGCTGGCGGTGGCTGACACGGTGTTCGGGCCGCCGAGGGCGGCGTTCTACGCGGTCCGGTCGCTGCTGTTGACCCTGGTGTTCGCCGCCCTGGTGGGCGAGCCTCGGGCTGAGGGCATGACCCGGCTTGACCCCGTGGCCCTCGGTCGGCTGCTGGGCCTGGACCGGGCGCCCGAGGTCGGCACCATCCGCCGGCGCATGGATGCCCTGGCCGGGATGCGGCGGGCCGACCAGCTGATCATGGGCCTGGCCCGCCATCACGTGGCTGCTCATCCCGAGCAGATGGGGGTGTTGTACCTCGACGGGCACGTCCGCGCCTACCACGGCGGTTCCGACCTGCCCCGGGCCCATCTGGCCCGAGCCCGGATCGCGATGGCTGCCACCACTGACACCTGGCTGGTCGACGCCCGAGGCGACGCCGTGCTCGTGTGGTCCTCCCCGCCGGGGACGGCGTTGACGGGCGAGCTGCGCACCGCGGCCGCCGCTGTCCGGGACCTCCTCGGGCCCGACGCCCAGCCGACGATCTGTTTCGACCGGGGAGGGTGGAGCCCAGCCCTGTTCGCCGAGCTGGTGGCCGCCGGGTTCGACATCCTCACCTACCGCAAAGGCCCGCTACGCCCCGAACCCCGCAGGTCCTTCGTCGAGCACGAGGCGTCGAGCACGTTCGGGCACCCGACCACCTACCTGCTGGCCGACCGGCCGATCCGGGTCGCCTATGACCAGGGCCGCCGCTACTTCGCCTGCCGGCAGGTGACCCGCCTCGACCCGACCACCGGCCATCAGACCCAGATAGTGGCCACCCGCCGCGACCTGCCCGCCGTCCAGATCGCCACCGCCACATTCAGCCGATGGCGGGAGGAGAACCTGTTCCGGTTCATGCGACCCCGGGGCCTGGACGCCATGGACTCTTACGCCAAGACCGCCGACGACCCCACCCGCCTCGTCCCTAACCCGGCCAAGACCAGGGCCGCCAAACAGCTCAAAGCAGCCCGAGCCGCGGTGGCCGGCGCCAAACAGGCCGTCCTCGACCAAGCCCTCGGCGGGACCAGCGCTTCGAACCAGCCGATCATCGACGCCGAAGCCAACCTCACCACCCTGAAGACCGAGGCGGCCGCCATCCCGGCCAAGGTCGCCCTCGGTCTGATCCGCCCGAACGCCGTGCGCCTCGACGACGAACGCAAACGGCTCCATGACGCCGCCCGCATGGCGGCATGGAACGCCGAACACGCCCTGGCCCGAACCCTCGGCCCCCACTACGCACGAGCCGAAGACGAAGCCCACAGCCTCCTGGCCGAAGCATTCTCGGCCTCGGCCGACCTCGAGATCATCGGCGAGGAACTCCACGTCCGACTCGAACCGCTCTCCTCACCCCGCCGCAGCCGCGCCATCGCCGCCATCTGCGTCGAGCT
>JBBSIS010000357.1:0-2390 GCA_038231955.1 Acidimicrobiales bacterium | reverse complement strand
GGTACAGGCCATCCTCGGGGTCGACAACTTCCGCTTCGCCAGCCAGCGGGTGGCCATGACCAGCCTGCGGTCGATCATCGGCCGCTTCGAGCTCGACGACCTCCTGGCCCATCGCGAGACGGTCAACGACGAGCTGCGGGAAAAGATCGCCCAGTCCACCGGCGCATGGGGCGTGGTGGTCAAGCAGGTGGAGATTCGCGACATCACCCTGCCGCCCGAGCTGCTACGGGCCATGGCCCGCCAGGCCGAGGCCGAGAGGGAGCGGCGGGCCAAGGTCATCGCCGCCACCGGTGAGCTCGAGGCCAGCCGGGAGCTGGCCGAGGCGGCCGAGAAGCTCACCGGAAGCCCCGGGGCCCTCCAGCTCCGGACCCTGCAGACGCTGGCCGAGGTGGCCACCGAGAAGAACTCCACCCTGATCTTCCCCATCCCCATCGAGATCCTGTCCGCCTTCACCAACCGGGGCGGCGCCGGCTCGTCGGGATGAGGTTCCTCGCCCTGGCCGGGAGCCTCCAGGTCCGGTCGTCCAACGCCGCCCTGCTGCGGACCGCGTCCCGAGTGACGCCGGCGGGCGTGGAGATCGTCGAGGCCGTCTCCGTCGGCGACATCCCCCCGTTCAACCCCGACATCGAGCGCAACGGTGGACAGGCCCCGGCGGCCGTCGCCAGGTTACGGGCGCAGGTCAACACGGCCGACGGCGTGCTCATCGCCAGCCCGGAGTACGCCCACAGCCTGCCGGGCGTGCTCAAGAACGCCCTCGACTGGATCGTCGGGTCGGGCGAGCTCTACGGCAAACCGGTGGCCATCCTGTGCGCCTCGCCCCGACCCGACGGCTGCGCCCACGGTCGGGGGGCGATCGAGCAGACCCTCCGGGCCCAGGGATCGACCATCGTCGTCTCGGCAACGGTCGGCGTGGTGGCCGCCGACAAGGGCGCCGACGAGTTGCGTGATCCAGCGGCGGTCGCCGCAGTGAGCGACGCCCTGGCCGCCCTCGTCACGTCGGCGACGTTGGAGTAGCGAGGTCGAAGCGGGCGACCGTCTCCACGTGGAAGGTGTGGGGGAAGGCGTCGACCAGGGTCACGCCCGCAAGGCGGTAGCCGGCGTCGCCGAGGAGGACGACGTCACGAGCCAACGATGCCGGGTCGCAGCTCACCAGCACCAGCCGCCCCGCCCCTGACGCGGCGACGCTGCGGACCCCCGGCCGGCCGAGCCCGGTGCGGGAGGGATCGGCCACCATCACGTCGGCGTTCGCGTCACCCGCGGCCGGCCGCCAACGGCCGACTTCCATAGGGACGACCCGGGCGTCGAGGTCGGCCAGGTTGACCCGGGCGTCGGCGACGGCGGGTGGGTCCGACTCGATGGCCACGACTCGCGCTCCGGACGCGGCGCCCAGGACCGACGCAAACAGCCCGACGCCGGCGTAGGCGTCGACCAGCAACCCGCCGGCGGGGAGGGCGTCGCCGACGGCGGCCGACACCGCGGCAACCAGGCCGGCGGCCACCACGGGCCCGGGTTGGAAGAAGGCGTCGGCGGCGACGCGGAACGACCGCCCGGCCACCGCTTCGTGCACAAAGGCCGTCCGCCGGTCGCCCTCCTGCACGACGGTGACGCCCGGGGGCACCTGCACCGCCTTGGCCCCCGCCCGTACCAACGCCACCCTCTCCCCCGACGCCACCCCCACCCGCAGCAGCACCTCGTCGGCGCCCGGATAGCGCCCGGCCACGATCAGCTCGTCCAGGAGCGGGTGAGCGACCAGGCACGTGTCCGTCTCGACCGCCTCCCCGGCGGTGCCCCGTGGGCGGTGGCCGGCCCGACCGTCGGCCGTCACGCCCAGGCGGGCCGTCGTCCGCAGAGGCCGCTCGGCCATTGCCCACGCGTCGGGGCGGGGCGGATCGCCAAGCCGGGCGATCCGGCGCAGGGCGTCGACCACGATGTCGGCCTTCAGCCGGCTCTGGGCGTCGGCCGACACGTACTGCCAGGTGCATCCGCCGCACCCCGCGGCCAGGGCCGGGCACGGCGGCGCCACCCGGTCGGGCGAGGGGTCGAGGATCTCCACGGCGACGGCCCGCGCGAAGTCGCGCTTCGCTTCCGTCAGCCGGGCCATCACCCGCTCGCCGGGCAGCGCTCCCGCCACGAAGACCACGCGGCCGTCGGCGTCCCGAGCCAGAGCGGCGCCGCCGGCGGCCATCGCCGTCGGCTCCAGCACGACATCGGCCGTCACAACAGGCCCTCGATCACGGCGCCAACCTGGAGTGAACGTGGCCGAGGCCCGGACTGCTGGTGAAGAGAATCCGGCTCATTGCTTCCGGGCCCGGCTGGGCGCCACCCGGGGTGGCTCACCCGGCATCTTGGGATAGACCGGCGGCCACGGGGCATCGAGCAGGCCCGCGGCC
>JBBSIS010000356.1:0-2455 GCA_038231955.1 Acidimicrobiales bacterium | reverse complement strand
GCGGCCCGCAGCTCCATGGCGAATTCCTTGCCCGAGCTGTCCTGGGCGTCGATCAGGACCAGCGTGGGGATCAGGCTGCCGCACATGTCGGGTTTGATGGTGTCGAAGGTGCGACCGATGAACCGGCAGTCGCTGAAGTGGCTGTGCAGGACGCGTGTCTTCTCGTCGTCGACGCCCACGGTGAGGATGATCGACGGCGGCAACCCCGCCGCCCGTCGGGCGCCGCCGAGCTCGGCGGTGTAGTCCGCCTCTTTGAACGGCTCACCGGTGGTGTAGTCGGCGAGGAAGGCGTCGGCCCCGGCCCGCTCGCGGATGGCGGCGTCTGCCGCGGCCCGGTCGGCGGCCCACACCTCCCACTGCACGAGGCCGAGGGCGATCTCGGTGTACGTGATCGTGTACAGGAGCGGCGGGTTGCTGTCGACCGGGCGCAGTCCCAGCGCCGACAGCTCCAGGCAGGCCTGGTCCCTGGCGTCGGTCTCGCGGGGCGGGTCCTCGTTGCGGACCGAGAACGCGGTGGGTGAGATGCGGAAGCACACCTGCCACCAGCCGTCGAGGAAGAGGCAGTCACCCTCGAGGTGCAGGCTGGGCCCGAACGCAGTCCGGGCACCGTCATGCACGAACGCAGCAATGACTTCACGATCCTCCATGAACGCTCTCTTCCATGGCCGCCAGGGTAGTGCCGGCCAGTACCGTTCGGACATATTCCACGGACCACGCCGTCCCTCCCTAAGGCCCATCTACCGGGCGGGCCATGACGACGTGGGGGCCGATGTCCTCAACCTCGAACTCCTCGCCGATCGCGTCGAAACCGGCTCGCCGGTAGAACCCGATCGCAGTCTGCCGGGCGTTGCACCACACCTCGGCGCCCCCGTCCGCGGCGGCGTGGTCGAGGCAGGCGGCCAGGATGGCGGCGCCGAAGCCCTGGCCCCGTATCTCCGGGGCGGTGGCCATACCCCGCAGGCGCCAGCCGCGGGCCATTCCCGAACGGGGCTCGCTATACAGCGAGGCGATCCCGACGAGGTGGTCACCGTCGAAGGCGCCCAAGTGGACGGTGTCCGGCATCTCGTCGCCCGGGTAGACCGTCGACTCCACCGGCTGCGTCGGTCGCAGGACGCGATGACGCAGGCCCTGAACGTCGGCGGCGGAGATGGCTCGGATCAGGGCCCTGCCCCCCTGGACACCGGCACCGCCGACGTCGGCAGCCAGGACGGGCGGGCGGTCTCGTAGGCGGCGATGGCATCGGCGTTGCGCAGGCTGAGGGCGATGTCGTCGAGGCCTTCGAGGAACCGCCACTGGGTGAAGTCGTCGAGCGGGAAGGTGGTGGAGACGCCGGCGGCGGCGGCCATGACCGTGCGGGCGGCGACGTCGATGGTGACGACGACAGCCGGGTCAGCCTCGATCGCGGCCAGCAGCGCCTCCCCGGCCTCGGCGCTGACCTGCACCGGGAGCAGGCCGGCCTTGGTGCAGTTCTGGCGGAAGATGTCGGCGAAGCGGGCGGAGATCACGGCTCGGAAGCCGTAGTCCTGCAGCGCCCACACCGCGTGCTCGCGCGACGAGCCGGTGCCGAAGTTGGGGCCGGCCACGAGCACCGTCGCCCCGTGGAAGCGAGGCTGATTGAGCACGAAGTCGGGGTCGGCCCGCCATTCGGCGAACAGGCCCTGGCCGAACCCGGTGCGCTCCACGCGCTTCAAGTACTCCGAGGGGATGATCTGGTCGGTGTCGACGTCAGACCGCCGCAGCGGCATGGCCGAACCAGTGATGCGAGCAACAGGTTCCATCTAGATCTCCTCAGGGGTGGCAAAATGACCGGCGATGGCGGTGGCGGCGGCGACGGCGGGGGAGACCAGGTGCGTCCGCCCGCCCTTGCCCTGGCGGCCCTCGAAGTTTCGGTTCGACGTGGAGGCACAGCGCTCCTGGGGCGCCAGAGTGTCGGGGTTCATGCCCAGGCACATCGAGCAGCCGGCGGCGCGCCACTCGAAGCCGGCGGCGGTGAAGGTGCGGTCGAGGCCCTCGGCCTCGGCCTCGGCCTTCACCCGCATGGATCCGGGCACGACCATGGCCCGCATGCCCTCGTGCACCCGGCGGCCGGCCACGACGGTGGCGGCGTCGCGCAGATCCTCCAACCGGGCATTGGTGCAGGAGCCGATGAAGACGGTGTCGACCGGAATGTCGCGCATGGCCGTGCCCGCCCGCAGGCCCATGTACGCCAGTGCCCGGCGGGCCGATTCGGCCTCGTGGTCGTCGGCGAAGCTATCGGGATCGGGCACGGCGCCGTCGATGGCGACGACCTGGGCCGGGTTGGTGCCCCAGGAGACCTGGGGGCGCAGCCGGGTGGCGTCGAGCGTCACCTCCTTGTCGAAGGTGGCCCCCTCGTCGGTGGTCAGGCTCCGCCATTCGTGGAGCGCCACCTCCCAGTCCCCGCCGAGCGGGGCGTGGGGGCGGCCCTCGAGGAACG
>JBBSIS010000355.1:0-2462 GCA_038231955.1 Acidimicrobiales bacterium | reverse complement strand
GCGACGTCGTTGCTGCTGGCCGCCCAGTGCAAGGGAGTCTCGTCGTGCGGCCCACGGAAGCGGGCAGTGACATCGGCGCCGGCGTCGATCAGCGCCTGCAACGTCGACGCCACCCTTGGAAATCGGCCCGGCCAGTCGGTGGCGACGTGCAGGAGCGTTCGGGACATCCCATCGGCCTCGTCATCGCCCAACCGGGCCGAGGCCAGGCCTGGGTGTTCGGCGAGCAACCGCCGCAGGGCATCGACGTCGCCCGAGTGGATGGCGGCGACCACGGCGACGGCGAGCGGGTCGCCGGTACCGATGGTCGAGGGCTCCGGCTCCATTGGCGGCACAGGCCTCAGCGGGCGACGGGTAGGCCGACGCGCAGCTCGGCCGGTTCCTCGACGAAGCCGGGCGCCAGGGGCGGACGGCCCTGCGAGCGCGTCACCATGTCGGCCAGAGTGAAGGAGTCGAGGTGCTGGCGCATGTGCTCGCCGACGTCGGCCCAAACCGACAGCAGTACGCACTGCCCCTCATGGTCACAGGCTCCGTTCTGGTGGGGTTCGCCGAAGTCGCCGGCGACAATGGGCCCGTCGACGGCGCTGACGATCTGGCTGAGGGTCATCTCCGCCGGCGGCCGGGCCAGCACGTAGCCACCGCCGACGCCCCGCTTGGAGCGCACCAGCCCGGCGCCCTTGAGGGCCAGCAGGATCTGCTCGAGGTAGGGCTGGGGCAGGCCGGTGCGCTCGGCGACGTCCCGGACCGAGGTGGGCTTGGCTCCGTCGGCGTGCAGGGCCAGCGACAGCAACGCCCTGCTGGCGTAGTCGCCTCGCGTCGAAACCTTCACGCCACCATTCTACGGCGGGGAGGCCCCATGCGGGCGGAAGCACGAGTTCCACGTCGGGGAGGACATCCGTCTACGGTGAGCGGCGCATGGATCGGGGGAGCCGGGGCCCGAGCGGCCCCTCGAGCGGGACACCGGGCCCGAGCGGCCCCTCGAGCGGGGAGCCCGGCCCGACCATTCCCGACTACGGCGGCGCCTGCGTCGACCAGGTCGTGCCCGCCATCCTGGCCGGCGGCGCCGACAGTTCGACGGCCGCCCCCCCCGTGTGGCTCCCGGGGCCGGCCGTCGGCGCCGCCCAGGCGGTCCTCCTCGTACTCGACGGGCTGGGCTGGGCTCAGCTCAAGGAGCGGCCGGGCCTGGCCCCGACCATGAACGCCATGGCCGGGGGTCCGGTGACGACCGTCGCCCCGTCGACGACAGCCACCGCCCTGACCTCCATCACCACCGGCTCCTCGCCCGCCAACCACGGGATCGTGGGATACCGGCTGCGGGTGCAGACCGACCGGGTTCTGAACGTACTGCGGTGGAAGACGTCCGACGGCGACGCCCGCACGACCATCCCTCCCGAGGACTTCCAGCCGCTGGCGCCGTTCGGGTCCACCAAGCCGCCGGTGGTGACGCGCGCCGACGTGGCCCAGTCCGGCTTCACCCGCGCCCACATGGCCGGGGCCCGCATGTACGGGTGGCGCATGCCGTCGACCATCGTCGCCACCGTGCGGTCGCTGCTGGCCGGCGGGGAGCGGTTCGTCTACGCCTACTACGACGGTGTCGACAAGGTGGCCCATGAGTTCGGCTTCGGGCCCACCTACGACGCCGAGCTGGTGGCCGCCGACCGGCTGGTCCATGATCTGATCGACGTGCTGCCCCTCGGCGCCGTCCTGCTCGTCGTGTCCGACCACGGTCAGGTCGACGTGGGGGACCACGTCGTCACCCTCGACGCCGACCTGGCCGCCATGACCACCATGCTCTCGGGCGAGGGGCGGTTCCGGTGGCTCCACGCCCGACCCGGCATGCACGATGCGCTGGCGGCCGCCGCCCACCGCCTCTACGACGACGTGGCGTGGATCCGGACAAGGGACGAGGCGGTCGCCGACGGCTGGTTCGGGGGCCCGCTCAGCGACCGTGTCGCCGACCGTCTGGGCGATGTGGTCATCGCCACCCGGGATCCGATCGCCGTGCTCGACCCCGCCGACCCCGGGGAGCAGTGGATGCGGTGCCGTCACGGGTCGCTCACGGCCGCGGAGATCCTGGTGCCCCTGTTGGCCAGCCGCTCCTGATCCGGGCCCGGCCTCAATCTGGGACAGGATTGGCCCATGGCCGACCAGCAGCCCCTCGAGTCCGTTCCGCCGCCGACGCTCCTCGCCCCACCGGGCCCCGACGACGAGGGCCCCGCCGCCGAGTCGATCGCCTCCCCGGCCAAGGTGCTGCGCATCGGTTCGATGACCAAGGAGCTGCTGGAGGAGGTCCGGCGGGCGCCCCTGGACGAGGCCAGCCGCATCCGCCTGCGAGAGATCTACGAGACGTCGGTACGCGAGCTGGCCGAGGGGCTGTCACCCGATCTGCAGGGTGAGCTGGCCCGCCTCAGCCTGCCGTTCCAGGAAGGGACGCCGAGCGACGCCGAGCTGCGGGTGGCCCAGGC
>JBBSIS010000354.1:0-2473 GCA_038231955.1 Acidimicrobiales bacterium | reverse complement strand
GAGCGCGCCGAGTTCGCCAAGCAGCTCGGCAGCATCATCATCATGCAGGATCTGACCGTCGGCTACACGGCGATGTCGTCCATGTCCAAGTGGGCCCGGGCCAACGGCATGATCCTGCACCTCCACCGTGCCGGGCACGGTACCTACACGCGTCAGAAGACGCACGGTGTGAGCTTCCGGGTGATCGCCAAGTGGTGCCGGATGCTCGGCGTCGACCACATCCACGCCGGCACCGTCGTCGGGAAGCTCGAGGGCGACCCGGGAATGATCAAGGGCTACTACGACGTGTGTCGCGATCGCTACCTCAAGGAGGATCCCGAGACAGGGATCTACTTCGACATGGACTGGGCGGGGCTGGCGAAGGTCATGCCGGTCGCCTCCGGCGGTATTCACGCCGGCCAGATGCACCAGCTGCTGCACTACCTCGGTGAGGACTGCGTCCTGCAGTTCGGCGGCGGCACGATCGGCCACCCGATGGGAATCGCCGCGGGCGCCACCGCCAACCGCGTGGCCGTCGAGGCGATCATCAAGGCCCGCAACGAGGGTGTGGACTACTACGAAGAGGGTACCGACATCCTGCAGGAAGCGGCAAAGGGGGTCCCCGAGCTCAAGTCGGCGCTCGAGGTGTGGAAGGACATCACGTTCGACTTCGAGTCGACCGACACCCCGGACAAGGTCGCCACGCCGACGACCAGCTCCTCGTAAGCGCGCCCAGAAAGGTATGGAGACACAATGAGAGTCACACAGGGAACGTTCTCGTTCCTGCCCGACCTGACCGACGAGGAGATCGAGAAGCAGATCACCTTCAGCCTCGAGCACGGCTACGCGATCATGGTCGAGTACACCGACGATGCCCACCCGCGCAACTCGTACTGGGACATGTGGAAGGCGCCGGACTTCGATCTCGAGCCGAGTGACTCGGGCGAGGCGATGAAGGCGGTCCACGAGTGTCGCGAGGCGTACCCGAACCATTACATCAAGCTGGTGGCGTATGACTCGTCGCTGGGGCGCCAGAGCGCGCGGCTCAGCTTCATCGTGAACCGCCCGCAGCAGGAGCCCGGCTTCTACCTCGAGCGCCAGGAGACGGCGGACCGCCAAATCAACTACACGATCAAGGCTTACGCGCATCAGGATGCGGTCGGGCGCCGCTACGGGAACGAGGGTAACCTCGCCACGACGCGGGATCCCGCGTCCGTGCAGGACGCCACGCCGGGCCGCGACTCCCCGATCGCCGCCGACCGCGAGGGCGGTGAGGGCTCGGCTCCCTACGAGGGCGTCGCACCCGAGAAGGATGAGGGCGTCGGCGAGTCGTAGTGGCCCGGGGCAAGGATACGACGGGTAAGCCCTTGGATCCCGAGGCGCAGGCGGAGGACGGCGGGGGCCAGGGGTCCTCGTCGTCCGACGAGGAGTTCGAGGGCCAGGTCGTCGAGCCCGACGAGAGCTCGAAGACCGGCGCCGCGGTCGACGCCATCGACTTCTCCGGGGCCGTCACCAACGGCAAGGCGGACGTTCAGTCGGTGGTGCGTGACTCGCGCATCCAGGAGGTGCTCGACGAGCTCGACAACGACCTGATCGCGCTGAGCTCGGTGAAGCAGCGGATCCGGGAGATCGCGGCGCTGCTGGTGATCGAGCGGTTGCGCAAGGAGATGGGGCTGGCCACCGAGCCGCCGACCCTCCACATGAGCTTCACGGGCAGCCCCGGCACGGGCAAGACCACGGTGGGGCTTCGGATGGCGAGCATCCTGCACCGGCTGGGCTACATCAAGAAGGGTCAGCTGATCGGAGTCACGCGAGACGACCTCGTCGGGCAATACGTCGGCCACACGGCGCCGAAGACCAAGGAGGCCGTGAAGAAGGCCATCGGAGGAGTCCTCTTCATCGACGAGGCCTACTACCTGCACCGGCCCGAGAACGAGCGTGACTATGGCCAGGAGGCGATCGAGGTCCTGCTCCAGGCGATGGAGACCCATCGCGAGGAGATGGTCGTGGTGATGGCGGGCTACAAGGAGCCGATGAACGACTTCTTCCTCGCCAACCCCGGCATGGGGTCGAGGATCGCTCATCACATCGACTTTCCCAACTACACCCCCGACGAGCTCATGCAGATCGCCGACGGCATGTTCGAGGGGCAGACCTACCAGCTGAGCGAGGAGGCAAGGCAGGCCTTCCGCGAGTACATCGAGCGGCGAGTCGAGCGGCCCCGCTTCGCCCACGGCCGGAGCATCCGCAACGCAATCGACCGCGCCCGCATGCGTCAGGCGATGCGGCTGTTCGATTCCGAGGGCGAGCTGACCAAAGAAGACCTGATAACAATCGAGGCGGAGGACATCCGGCAGAGCTCGGTGTTCAGCGATATCGAGGAGCGGGAGCCGGATGAGGACGATCCGTCGCCCGAGGCCGGAAAACACTGATCGAGGAGGAGAAGCATGCCGCGTCCCATCATCCTTGGCGTCGTAGGCGACTCGGCGGCTGG
>JBBSIS010000353.1:0-2480 GCA_038231955.1 Acidimicrobiales bacterium | reverse complement strand
GCTGATCTCCTTCTGTGTGATCCTCTGCAGCCACGCGTCGAACGCAAGCGGGTACCGGACGGTCTCCATGCCCTTAGAGGCTCGCTCCCACACGTTTTGCGAGGCTTCATCGACCTTCTGGTCTGGTAGCTTCCGCTTTAGTTTAGCCCGAATCCACCGATCGGTATTGGCCGGGTGACGAGAACGGCCGGAAGCGGCTCGGGATGGGTGACGACAGCCTGGGAGGGCCCGAGCGCCTTCTCTGAGGGCTGAGAGGGCATAGGGAGACAGAGGCTTCGGACGCTCGGTTCGACTGGGTTGCTGCGACGGTCTGGCCAGGTTGGCCGCCGCCCTCCACTCGGTCGCTCAGGTGACGAGCGCGACGGCGCGCAGGTTCGCCAGCGCGGAGCCGAAGCGCTTCGCCCACGGCCAGCGCACGGGCAGATGCAAGCTCAGACGACGGGCCGAGCACGTGAGACGGCCGGGCACACGCAGATAGCGTCGGCGCAGGGTGTCGGTGGCGATCAGCGTCTCGCCCAGGCCGATGCGACTGGTCCAGCGGGCGAGGTTGTGGGCCATAACGTTGAAGCCGAGCCACGCCGCGTTGGCTCCGAAGCGCCCCGAGGGAAGGTGATTGAGGCCGACGCCGTACTTGAGGTCGCGGATGGCGTTCTCCACCTCGGCGTGGCGGCGGTGGTCAGCCTCGAGGGCGATGGTCTCGCCAACTCGGTCGGTCACAAAGGCGTGGTAGGACCAGTCCACGAGCAGGGCCAGCTGCGAGCCCGGAGTGGGCTTGACCCGGCGCACGATGAGGCGGACCAACGGAGCGCGCGTGCCGAAGGGTCGGTAGGAAGTCTCGGCCACCTCGGCACCGCCGTCGAGGAAGTACGGGATCGCCACCCAGGCGTCGTCGGCGATGGCCGCGATGACCTTGTGGAGGGCCTTGTTCAGCTTGACCGTGATGGAAAAGGCCACGCCGGCCTTGCGACAGGCGCCGGCCACGGCGCCGGAGTAGAAGCCCGAGTCGGCCCGCAGCGTGAGCGGGCCGGTAGCCCCGGCGGCCCTCACCCGGTTGAAGGTCTCGGTCAAGAAGTCGGCCGCCCCGCGTCCGGAGTAGGCGTTGCCCCCGCGCAGGCGGGTGTGCACGACGTCGCCGGTGCCGGCCACCGTGGCGAACAGGGGGTGGTAGCCGCGGACCTTGGTATAGGTGAACTTGGTGCCGCCCTGTTTGGCCAGGCCGTAGGTCTCGTGGATCGACGAGTCGACGTCGATGGTCACCGGCGCCTCCCCCGGTCCGGCCCCCGCCGCCCAGGCCCGGGCCAACAACTCGCCCGACACTGAATCGAGCTGGCGGGCGTGGCCCCAGGTGAAGCTGCGCAGGAACGTCCCCAGGGTGGACGGGGCCAACACGGCGTGGCCGAGCACGGCGGCGGTGGAGCCCGCCCGGAGGGCGTCGGCGTCGTCGATCGAGTCGCCACCGGCCAGCGCCGAGTGCACCAGCGTCATGGCCTTGTGCCCCACATTGGCATGGCCGGCGGCGTCGCCCAGGTCGACGTGGTCGTCGAACACCTCCCGCAGGCCGAGGTGCTGGGCCAGAGTGGCCGGCAGGATCAGCCCGGCGTCGGCCACCGAATGGGGATCATCGAAGGTCACGGCGAGGCGGTCGAGGCTGTGGGATGATTGCATCGAGAAGGTGCCCTCCGGCTCTGGGTTTTGGTTGGCGTTAGGAACCGCCATTGTCCCAGGTCAGAGGGCATTTTCCGCGCATGGTCAGCGGTCGTTGCCGGATACTTTTCGGTGGATCAGGGGTAACGTTTTGGTCATCCTCGGCGGCCAACCCGGACCCTTTCGTCGCTCTCCCATATGATGCGCCGCACGGGCGCGGAAATACAGCAAACCCGAGGTCGAGCGACTGCGTGAACCTCAACACACTCGCCTGCCCATCGCCCGCCAACGGTCGAGTCTGCGACGAGCTATCTCACGTCAGTTCCAGCTCGACGGCGATGGGCCAGCCAACCGCCCCCCCCATCGCGCTGCCGCTCGAGGTCAGGCCCCCAGAGACGCGTCGTCCATCTCGATACCGACAACCTTGGCCACGCGAGACATGTCGGCGTCGTGCGCCATCAGAACGGCTCCGTGCCGGGCCGCCACCGAGGCGATCATGCAGTCGATCAACCCCCGAGGCGTGACACCGGCGCGGCGGCAGTTGCGGTAGATGCGCGCCGCGGCGTGGAAATCGGCAGCGCTGTCAAAGTGAAGAAGTTCGAATCGTAGGAGCAGTCGCTGGAGGTCCGTCTCGCGCCGGGCACTACGTGCCCCAGCCAGCACCTCCATGACCACCGGGTCGGTGACGGCGAGGCGACCGCCGGTGTCGATCAGCTCGGTCATACGTCGGTCGACCGGACTGCCGGTGGCTCGGTCATACTCCACCCACGCCGAAGTATCCGCCAGGATCATCAGCTCATCGGGGGAGCGGCGTCCTCGGGAATCTTGCCGAGGGC
>JBBSIS010000352.1:0-2482 GCA_038231955.1 Acidimicrobiales bacterium | reverse complement strand
CCAACACCTCCAGGTCGTACAGCTTGGCGGCCAGGGCCGAGCCCAGGGCAACCGTGCCCGGCGTGCGCTCGGCCGCCACCGCCTGCACGGCCTCGGCCGTGGAGTTGGACGCCACCATCTCCACGCCCGGCAGGCGGCTGGCGAAGAAGCGCTGGCACTGCCCCAGGGCCACGGGGATCGATACCACGCGGCGTACCTTTGTGAGATCGGTGCCCGGAGTCCCGATCAGGTTCTGGCGGACCGACATCTCCACCTCACGCTGGATCATGAGGTCGTGCTCGAACACCAGGCCGTCGAGGACGAGGCGCACTGTGCCCTCGATCGAGTTCTCCACCGCGACGAAGCCGACGTCGGCCGACCCCGATGACACCGCGGCCAGGATGGCGGGGAACGACCGCATCGGCTCCAGCGCCCCGGCGGCCAGGTCGGGTTGGCCAAGGAGCGCCTCTTCGGTGAACGTGCCGGGCGGCCCCAGGAAGGCGACGCGCAGCTCGGATTCGACGGAGGTCATCGCCGGCGACACTAGGTGAACCAGCAGAAAGTCGGCAGAGGTGCTCGCGATCTGCATCCGGGTTTGAGAGAATGACAGCGGCGTAGTTCTCCACTTCCCCGGAGGTCGTCGTGCTCGGTCGGGTTGATCCGCAAGGTTCTTCCTCGAAACTCGTCATGTGCGGCGCCACATCGTCACGAAGGGCTCGTTCTACGAGCGCCTGGCCGACCATGGCGACGAGATCGTCTGCGACGACGACTTCGCCCACCTGTACGCCCCGACGATGGGCCGGCCCTCGATCCCTCCGTCGGTGATGGTGCGAGCCATGTTGTGCGCCACCCACGACAAGACCTCTGACGCCGAGACCTCCCGGCGCACCCGGGTCGACGCCGACTGGAAGGCGGCCATGGGCGTCGACGACGAGTTCACCGGCATCGCCCCCACCACCTTCAGTCTGATGAGAGCCCGCATGGTGGCTGCCGACGCCGACGGCACTCTGTTCGAAAAGACCATCGAGGCGGCAGTGGCCAAGGGAGTCCTGAAAGGCTCCCTCACCGCCATCATCGACTCCTCGCCGGTGCACGGCGCCGGTGCGCTGTGTGACACCTACGAGCTCATCCGGGCCTTCATGGCCCAGGCGACCAAGGCGGCCGGCGATCGCCTGGGCGCCGGGGTGGTCGAAGCGGTCGAACCGTTCTGCGGGGCCAAGCCCGACATCGACTGGCAGGATCCAGTTGCCCGCAAGGCCCATCTTGGCGAGCTGGTGGCCGCTGGGCAGGCATTGCTCGCTGAGGTGGCCGACATCGACGATCCCGCGGTGGCCACCCCGGCGGGCCTGCTGGGCCAGGTCATCGCCGCCGATGTCACCGAGGCCGACGACGGGAGTCCCGAGATCCGCCAGGGTGTGGCGCCCGATCGCACCATCAGCCACTCCGATCCCGAGATGCGCCACGGCCGCAAGTCGGCGTCTCGACGCTTCGACGGCCACAAGATGGACGTCGTTACCGACGAGGACACCGAGATGATTCTCGGCGTGGACGTCCGCGCCGGCAACGCCGGCGACGGCGAGGGTGCCGCCCCGTTGCTGTCTCAGATCCTGGCCCTGCCCGGCATCGTCATCACCACGCTGCTCGCCGACATGGCCTACTCCGACGGCGACGTACGGGTGGCGGTGGAAGAATACGGAACCGAGCTGGTGGCCAAGGTGCCGCCGGTGACCAACGGCGGTCGGTTCCCCAAGACCGACTTCGAGATCGACCTCCAGGCCCAGACCGTCACCTGCCCGGCTCTGGAGACCACCACCGACGCCCGCCCGGTCACCGACCACAAGGGTCGCCAGGTCATCCGCTTCGTCTTCGCCGCGGCCACCTGCGGCGCCTGTCCGTTCCAGACCCAGTGCACCACCGCCAAAGGCGGGCGCCAGATCACCGTCGGCGCGCACGAGGCCCGCATCACCGCTGCCCGGGCGGCCCAGGCCGACCCCGAGACCAAGGCACTGTTGCGTCGTCGCTCCAAGGTCGAGCGCAAGATCGACCACCTCCAGGACCTGGGCATGCGCCAGGCCCGCTACCGGGGCCGACGAAAGACGCGCCTGCAGGCGCTGCTCGCGGCCACCGTGGCCAACTTCAAGCGCCTCGGTGTCCTCGGCGCGTTTGACACCGCTCCCGAACTGGCCATCGCCGCCTGAGGACGGCGGCTTGACCGCGTTCGTGGGAGCAGAACGGGCCACTTGGCGCCCAATTGGCCTCTGATGGCTCATCAGCGCCACCCTCTCGGACCATCAGTCTGGATCGCCCGCCGCGCCGACCAACGGGGGTCGTGGTCTGAAAAAGCCACTTCCTGCCGACTCACCTAGATGCCTGTCGGCCAGGCGGGACGGTCGAACTCCGGGTATCGGACGAACTCACGTCGGTCGAAATCCACGTCACCGACGACGGAGCGGGCATGACCGCCGCGGAAAGAACCCGCGCCTTCGATCCTTTCTGGCAGGCT
>JBBSIS010000351.1:0-2495 GCA_038231955.1 Acidimicrobiales bacterium | reverse complement strand
GCCCCGGCCTTCCCGCCCTTTCGGGCCGTGGCCACTGCGTGGGGTCTGCTCCTCGGTGACAGTTGCGGGACAGCCCCGGAGTCACACCGGGTTCCCTGCGCTGCAGAGCCGAGCATAGTGTCGGCGGATGCCGAGGGCTCAGCCGTCGAGAGTGGGGTCGATCGTGCTGGTGAACACCGGGTACGGCAAAGGCAAGTCGTCGGCCGCCTTCGGGGTGATGGGCCGGGGCTGGGCTCGGGGATGGCGGGTCGGCGTCGTCCAGTTCGTGAAGAGCGGGAAGTGGAAGACGGGCGAGCGCAAGCTGGCCGATCACCTCGGCATCGAGTGGCACACCCTGGGCGACGGCTTCACATGGGAGTCGACCGACCTCGACGAGACGGCGGCCAAGGGCCGCCACGCCTGGGACGTGGCCGCGACCAAGTTGGCGTCGGGCCACTTCGACCTGCTCATCCTCGACGAGCTCACCTACCCGGTGAAGTACGGCTGGGTCGGTGTCGACGACGTGGTGACCGGCGTGCAGCAGCGGGCGCCGCACACCAACGTGGTCATCACCGGGCGCGACGCACCCGACGAGCTGATCGAGCTGGCCGACACCGTCACCGAGATGCATAAGGTCAAGCACGCCTACGACCAGGGCATCAAGGCCAAGAAGGGCATCGAGTACTGATCTCGGTCGAACTGGGCTCGGTCAAGTTCGCTCCACGACACTGACCGAGCCCAGTTCGAGGAGGCCGGTAGTGGCAGTCCGGCGATACAGTCGAGGTGGTGGCAGAGCCGGCTGAGCTGACCAAGCGCGACGAGTGGGCGATCCAGTGCATGCAGCGCCAGATCGTCGTGCTCGACGACTCGGCGGCCTGCGCCGTCGAGCCCCGGGACTGGCTGGCGCTGCGCCGCCATGCCGACAGCTACGCCCGCCATCTCGACGTCTGGCGGGCCCGGGCTTTCCCCGGCGCCAAGGTCGAGATGGAGCAGCACCGCGTCGACCTGGCCGACCACGCCCGGCGGGCCGACGCCGCGGTGGCCGACGTCGGTCCCGAGGAGCTGATCGCGGCCCGGGCCGGCCTGGGCCTGCGCCTGGCCGTCATCGGCAAGGGGGGCGCCGGCAAGACCGTCATCTCCTCGACCCTCTCCCGCCTCCTGGCCCGTCGCGGCCGCAAGGTGTTCGCCTGTGACCTCGACGTCAATCCCGGACTGGCCATCAGCCTCGGCCTGCCGCCCACCGAGGCCGGGCTGCCGCCGGAGGCCATCGAGGAGCACCCGGGTTCCATCTACGGATGGCAGCTCACCGGCGCCATGCGCCCGATCGATGTGGTGGAGCGCTTCGCCATGGTGGCGCCCGACGGCGTGCGCTTCCTCGGACTGGGCAAGCTGAGCACCGCGGACAAGTCGGCGGCCAAGCAGTCCGTCGCCGCCCTGGTCCACCTCCTGCTGGGCATCGGCGAGGCCGAATGGGACGTCATCGCCGACCTCGAGGCCGGTCCCACCACGCCCTTCGAGCGCTACCACGCCTTCTCCGAGGACGTGGTGGTGGTGGTCGGCCCGGCTTGGCGTTCGGCCATGACCGCCCGCCGCCTGCTGCCGATGGTGGAAGACCGTCGCCTCACCCTGATTTCCAACCGCTTCCGCGATGAGCCCGACCACCCCGGCCTCGCCGCCCGTCTACGGATCCCGTACGACCCCGATCTGGCCCAGGCCGAGCGCGAGGGCCTGTCCCCCCTCGACGCCTGCCCCGACTCCCCGGCCATCGCCGCCATCGACCGACTCGCAGCGCTGTACACGAACCAGGAGGTACCGGTATGAAGATCGCCGTCTGTGGCAAGGGGGGGTCGGGCAAGAGCACGATCTCCGGCGCCCTGGCCCGCCACCTCGCCCGCCAGGGCCACAAGGTGGTGGCTCTCGACTGCGACCCGAACCCCAACCTGGGCATCTCCCTGGGCGTGCCCCGGGAGGAGGTGGAGACCATGAAGCCCATCCTCAACGCCCTCCTCGACGCCGGCCACACCCACAAGGACCCCAAGATCGAGGCCGAGGAGCTGCTGAGCCGCTACGGTGTCGACGCCCCCGAGGGCATCCGCCTGGTCGCCACCGGCAAGATCGAACGGCCGTCGAGCGACTGCCTGTGCTGCGGCTCGCACAACACGACGCGACAGTTCTTCGGCGAGCTCCCGGCCGACGACCGGATCGTGCTGGCCGACCTGGAGGCCGGTCTCAACGACCTCATCTGGGCCCGGCCCGGCGCCGACGATGTCGTCCTCGCCGTCACCGAGGGCAGCGCCAAGTCGGTCGAGATCGCCCGCCGGGCCTGCCGCGTGGCCGAGGAGTTGGGCGTGGCCCGGATCATCGGGATCTCCAACCGCACGGTGAGCGATGCCGACGCGGCCCGCATCGCCGAACATCTCGGGGTCGAGACGTTCACCATCCCCGAGGACCGGGCCATCGAGGACGCCGACCACCTGGGCGTGGCCGCCATGGACGCCGACCCGTCGGCGCCGGCG
>JBBSIS010000350.1:0-2503 GCA_038231955.1 Acidimicrobiales bacterium | reverse complement strand
TCGGCGTCGTGGTCTCAATGCTCTTCTGGAGCCGGCTCGGTCTGGGCGGGGCCACTCGTCGGCAGACCGTCGTGGAGGAGCGCGAGGTTCTGTAGATCCCGGCGCCGGCGTGGACCGTGAGGCGTGGAACGAGCGCTATGCCGCCCAAACGATCCTGTGGACGGTGGATCCGGAACCGTTCCTGGGCCCCGAGGTGGACGGCATCACGCCGGGTCGGGCCCTCGACCTCGGCGCCGGGGAGGGCCGGACTGCGCTGTGGCTGGCCGCAAAGGGGTGGACGGTCACCGCCGTCGATTTCTCCGACGTGGCCATCGAACGGGGACAACAGCGGGCCGCGGTCGCCGGCGTGGCCACGGCCATCGACTGGGTGTGCCAGGACCTGCTCGACTTCAGCCCGGCGGGCCAGACCTTCGACCTGGTGCTGTCCATGTTCATCCACCTGCCCCAGCCGGCGCGGCGGCGGCTGTACGGGGAAGCTGTTGCTGCGCTCACCCCGGGCGGCACGGTGCTGATCGTCGGTCACGACACCACCCACGCCACCGAGGGTAAGGGCGGCCCCCGGGATCCGTCCATCCTGTTCAGCCCCGAGGACATCGTCGAGGACCTCTCCGGTATGCGCATCGAGCGTGCCGAGCGTCTACGGGTGGGCGGCGCCGTCAATGCCATCGTCCGCGCCGTCAAGATCTGACCGCCACCGCGTTGCGGCATGGCGCCCCCGTTTGGCGGCGGGGCGAGTCGGACACAACGTGACTATGGGGCCACGATCGCAGGCCGGGCAGATGAAGGATCGGTCCGAGGACGCCCTTCAGAGCGCGGCGGAGAGCAATTGGCTCGAGCGCCTGGCCCGGGCCGGGCTGGTGGCTCGGGGTCTGGTCTACGTCGTCGTCGGCTTCCTCGCCGTGCAGGTCGCGAGCGGCGATCACCAGGAGCGGGCTGACAAGAAGGGTGCCTTGCAGGTCGTCGTGCGCCAGCCCCTCGGCAAGGTGCTCATCGTCGGGCTGGCCATCGGTTTCGCCGGGTACGCCCTCTGGCAGTTCGTGGAGGCCGCCACCGGACCATCCCACGAGGACAATCCGAGGAAGGCGGTGGCCAAGCGGGTGCTCCACGCGGCGCGGGGCGTGCTGTATGCGACGTTCCTGGTCAGCGCAGTGCGCCTCCTGGTCCGCTCGGGCGGGACGTCGGGCCGCGACCCCCAGGTCGACTGGACGGCGCGCGTGCTCAACTGGCCTGGTGGGACGTGGCTCGTGGAAGCGGTGGGTGTGGCGGTCATCGTCGGCGGCATCTACGTCGGCTGGCGCGGCCTTTCGCAGAAGTTCCGCAAGGACCTCAAGGCGGGCGAGATGGGCCGGACCGAGCGCCGGTGGATCCCTCGCGTCGGCACAGCGGGCATGCTGGCCCGCATGATCGTGAGCGTCCTGATCGGCGTGTTCCTCATCGCCGCCGCCATCCAGCACGACCCGAATCGGTCGGTGGGGATCGACGGCGCCCTCAAGAACCTGGCCGACCGATCGTTCGGACCGCCGCTCCTGGCCTTGGTGGCCGTCGGCCTGGCCGCGTACGGCGTGTACTCCTTCGCCGAGGCCCGGTACCGCCGGGTGGGATCGGCGGCATGACCTCTCTCGGCCGGCTCGACCGTCGGCTCCTCCGGCACAGCCCCCGTGGCGCGAAGGCGTCGGCCGGGTTGCTCAGGCTCGGGCGCAGCGCGGATGGCGGCCTGTTGTGGGTGGGGGTGGCCGGGGCAATGGCCGTCGGCGGGGGTCGTTTCAGCCGGAGGGCGGCGATGCGCGGCCTTTTCGGCGCCGGGTTGGCCGCGGCTGTGGCCAACGGACCGATCAAGGCGGTGGCTCGCCGACGCCGGCCTGTCCCCGGGCGGTTCATCGGGTTCCTCCCGGGTGTCCCCCGTACTCGCTCCACGTCGTTCCCCTCCGGCCACACCGCGACCGGCGTCGGCTTCGCGGTGGGCGCCCTGCAGGAGCAGCGGCTCCTGGCCGGGCCCTTACTGGCGCTGGCCGGGTTGGTCGGTTACTCCCGCGTCCACTCCGGGGCCCACTACCCCTCAGACGCCATCGCCGGCGCCGCGCTCGGCGCCGGCGCCGGCCTGCTCACCCGCCGCCTGTGGCCCGTCGCCCCCCACGAAGCGGCCGAAGTCCGGACCGCCCTCACCCGCGCCGAGGTCGAGCCCTCGCCGAAAGGCAAGGGTCTGGTGATCGTCGTCAACCCCTCCGCCGGCTCCAGTGAGGAGGCCGCCGAAGAGCTCCGGAAGGAGCTCCCCGACGCCGAGGTGCTGGAGCTGGACGAAGGCGACGACCTGGAAGCCGCCCTCCACCAGGCGGTGGACAGCGGCTGCGCCATCGGCGTCGCCGGCGGTGACGGGTCGGTGAATGCCGCCGCCGCCCTCGCCGCCAAGCACGACAAGCCGCTGATGGTCGTCCCGGGGGGAACCCTCAACCACTTCGCCTACGCCCTTGGGCTCGACTCCCTTGCCGACGCCGCTCAGTCCGTC
>JBBSIS010000349.1:0-2528 GCA_038231955.1 Acidimicrobiales bacterium | reverse complement strand
GGGGGGCCCCCCCCCCCCGCCACCCGGGGCGGGCCGCCCCCGCGCCCCCGGGGGGGCCCGCGCCGGGGGCGCGGCCCCCCCGGCCCCCGGTGGCCGACGCCCGGCCGCCGTCGCCGCCCATCGGGCGGCCCAGGCCCAAGATCGGCGACACCCGCCCGGCGCCGTCGGTTCGCCCCCCGGTCCCCCAACCGGAGGACCGCTTCGGGCCGGCGGCGGAGCGGTCGTCCAGCCGCCCGGCCGGTGGAGGCGAGGGCGCGGGCCGGGGCCGGGGTGGTGGCGGTGGCCGGCCGTCGGGCGACGACGTGATCGGCCGTCGCCACCGGCGCCGGGGGGGCCGGGTGCGGCCCGACCCGACATCAGCCACGCCGTCGGCCGACGTGGTCCGCGGCGGTATGCGGGAGGGCGACGCCCACGACACCGACGTCGAGCTCGACGCCGAGACGGTCGAGAGGCGGCGCGGACGTGAGCGCAAGGGCCGGCCCGTGGGCCGGTACGTGATGGCCGTCCACGTGAGCGCAGGCGCCACCCAGATCGCCGTTCTTGAGGGTCGCTCGCTCATCCAGCACTACGTCAGCCGTGCGCAGGATGACTCGGTCCAGATCGACGGGAACATCTACCTGGGGCGGGTCCAGAACGTGCTGCCGGGCATGGAGGCCGCCTTCGTCGACATCGGTACGCCGAAGAACGCGGTGCTTTACCGAGGTGACGTCCGCGACGATCGCGAGGAAGCCGACACCGACGTCGAGCCGGGCCCCGACGCTGGCCCGGGGAGCGGGCGCAGGAAGGCCCGCAACACCGGCTCCCGCATCGAGGACGTGCTGCGGCCTGGGCAGGTCATCATGTGCCAGGTCACCAAGAACCCCATCGCCCACAAAGGCGCCCGCCTCACCCAGGACGTCAGCATCCCGGGTCGCTTCGTCGTCCTCATCCCCGGTTCTGACACCTACGGCATCTCCAGGCGCCTCCCCGATCACGAGCGCAAGCGGTTGCGCAGGATCCTTGACGAGGTGCGCCCCGCCGGCCAGGGCCTCATCGTGCGCACTGCGGCCGAGGGAGCCACCGCCGAGGAGCTGCGGCGGGATGTGGCCCTGCTGTCGTCGCTGTGGGACCGGGTTGACGGGCTGGCCCGCCGGGCCACGGCGCCGGCCCTGCTCTACCGGGAGCCGGACATCGCCGTGCGGGTCATCCGCGAGGAGTTCAACAAGGATTACCGCAGCGTCGTCATCGACGACGTGGCCATGTGCGAGGAGGTGCGCGCCTATGTCGGCTCGATCAACCCGGAGCTGGCCGACCGGGTGGAGCTCCACGACCCGGCCACCGAGCCCCTGCCGTTGTTCGAACGGCACCGGGTCCACGAGCAGTTGCACAAGGCCGTCGACCGCAAGGTGTGGCTGCCCAGCGGCGGTTCTCTCGTCATCGAGCGCACCGAGGCGCTCACCGTCATCGACGTCAACACCGGTAGGAACGTCGGCACCACCAACCTCGAGGAGACCGTCTACCGCAACAATCTGGAGGCGGCCGACGAGATCGCCCGTCAGCTGCGGCTGCGCGACATCGGGGGGATCATCGTCATCGACTTCATCGACATGGACATCCGCAAGAACCGTGACGAGGTCATCCGGGTGTTCCGCCAGGCCCTCTCCCGTGACAAGACCCGCATGCAGATCTTCGACATCTCCGAGCTGGGCCTGGTGGAGATGACCCGCAAGCGGGTGAGCGAGGGCCTGGTCGAGTCGGTCAGCTCCATCTGCCCGACCTGCACCGGCCGCGGCATCTTGATGGACGAGTCGTTGCTGGACGACTAGGCGCTTGGCGCCCAGGAGCCGACACAATTGGGTTAGGTTCCATGCGGCGTCGACAAGGCCAGTGAGGCCGCTTCGAGTGCAGGGCGACTGCGCTTCGCGTGCCGCTGGTAGGCCCAAGGATGAGCTGCTCGTCGGACGGGGCGAAGCCCCGGTAGCGACAGGGGGCTGAGCCACTCCCCGAACGACCGCAGGCGCAGTGCCCCCTTGCGACCGGCTTGTCGAGCGCAACGTTCCGGCCAGACCCCGGCTACCGTCCCACCCGGCATGGACGACCAGTCTCCGCCGGTCGCCGCCCCCACCTTCGGGTCCCTGCGCGCCCTGTTGGAGAGCAGGGCTGCCGAGCTTGGCCCTCAACCCTTCATATGCCTGCCGGACGGCCGCCTCACCTATGCCGAGACCGACGAGCTCGTGAACCGGGTGGCCGAGGTGCTGGTCTGCCTCGGCTACGGCGTCGGCGACATCGTCATGGTCCGCGCCGGCAACGGATGGGGCGCCCTGGCGACATGGCTGGCCTGCGCCAAGATCGGCGCCGTCTACCTGCCACTCAACGTCCTCTTGTCGGGTGAACCGCTGCGTCAGGTGATGGCACACAGCCAGGGCCGGGTCCTGATCGTCGCCCACGACCGCCTCCCCGAGGTCGAGGCCGTCCGCCACGGTTTGCCATCACTGCGCGACGTCCTCGTCGTGGGGGGTCCGGCCGGAAAGGACGGAGCCCCGCCCCTC
>JBBSIS010000348.1:0-2540 GCA_038231955.1 Acidimicrobiales bacterium | reverse complement strand
GAGGGCGTTGGCGATGCCGAGGGCGGCGATCACCAGGGCGATGGCCCCGATGCTGGCCAGCACCATCTCCACCACGTGCAGGTAGCGCAGCACCGAGGCGATGAGGTTCTCGGGCGCCTGGCTGGGCAGGCCCAGGGCGGCCAGCTGCTGGCGGGCCTCGGGCACCTGCTTCAGGCCCTGTGCCACCACGAACAGCGACTCGTAGGCCCCGTCCCGGCCGCCGCCGCCGGTGCCGAGGTTGGCGTCGGCCGGCGCCCCGAGCTCGGCCCACGCCCGGGCGTCGAGAACGACCGGCAGGCTGACGAGCACGCCCCCCGAGGCCGCCTCCTGGGCCACGGCGCCCACGATCACCGCACGGGTCCAGCGGGCGGCCACCGGGTTGCGCCGGTCGCCGGGCCGCTCCCGGACGGCGCCGAGGAGGACCTCGGTGCCCACGACGTCGGCCTCACGGCCCTTCAGCACGCCACGCCGCTCCAGCCAGTGCTCATCGACGGCCACCTCGGTTGCCGTCCCGGCGCCGGGCAGCCGGCCGGCGAGCACGGTGATGGGCAGGTTGCCGGCCTGCCGGAGGTCGACGCCGACGATCCCCTCCACCGCGGTGCCGCTCCGCAGTGCGGGAGCAGCCGGCGCCGCCCCCGGCGCGGCCTTCCCGCCGGCCGTGCCTCCTCCACCGTCGGTGGCGACGAGCAGCCGGGTGGTGGCGATGGGCACCACCGCCGCCACGTGCGGCAGCCCGCGCACCTGCTGCAGCTCGGCGTCGCCCACCGGCTTGTCGACCCGTATCCCCGCCAGCGGCCCGCCGCGTGACAGCTGGTCCAGCACGCGGGTGCGGCCGGTCTCGGCGATCATCATCAGCGCCGTCAGCAGGGCGGCGGCGAGGGCGACGGCCATGAGGGTGAGCACGGCCCGGCTCCGGCGGCGGAGCAGGCCGCGGCCGGCGAAGAGGATGGCGTCGGCCCACGTCACGGCGCCTGGAACCGCCCGTCCGCCAGGTGGAGGCGGGTGGGGGCACGCTCGGCGACGGCCCGGTCGTGGGTGACGACCACGAGGGTGCAGCCCTGTTCGGCGGGGAGGCGCTCGAGCAGGTTGAGCACCCGGGTGGCGGCCCGCTCGTCGAGGTTGCCCGTGGGCTCGTCGGCCAGGACGAGGCGGGACCGGTTGGCGAGGGCACGGGCGATGGCCAACCGCTGGCGCTCGCCGCCGCTGAGCGCCGCCGGGCGGTGCCGGGCCCGGTCCCCCAGCCCCACGGCGGCGAGCAGCTCGGTGGCCCGTGCCCTGCGGGCGCCCGCCTTGGTCCCCGCCAGCGAGAGCGCCACCTCGACGTTCTCGCTGGCCGTGAGCGTGTCCAGCAGGCCGAAGTGCTGGAAGACGAAGCCGACGGTGCTCCGCCGGTACGCCGCCAGGTCATCACCGCCGAGCCCGTGGAGGTCGGACCCCCCCACGTGGACGTACCCGGACTGGGGCTGCTCGAGCCCGCCGAGGATCGACAGGAGCGTGCTCTTGCCGGCCCCCGAGGCGCCGGTGAGGGCGACGTGCCCACCGGGCGGGACGCGGAAACTGATGCCGTCGAGCACGACGAGCGGGCCCTCGGACGTCTCGTAGCGGTGCGACAGGTCGCGCACCTCGACGGCGGCGCCGGTGGACGCCGTCGCCATGGACACCACCGCCGGCGGTGCTGCGCCGGGCGTCGGCGCAGGCGAGGTCACCCCGACCAGTGTTGCAGGCCCCTCGCCCATTCCAACCGCGCCTCGCGGGAGTGTCGCCGAGAGGCGCACGGCCGCAGCCGCCCTCTTGGACGCGGCCGGCGAAGCCCGTCCCGGCGAAGCGTTCAGCGGAGCAGGAGTCACCTTGGTGCGCACAAGTCGTCGAGGCCCAGTGCTCGGGTAGCTGTCATCGGCCGCAAGGTGAGGCCACCGCCGGGCGTCGTTCAACATCCGAAGTCCCGCATTGGCGATGGGAGTCGCCCTCGTGACGGCCACGCCGCCGCGGTTTGGGGGCGCTGATGCCCCCAAACCGGCCGACAAGTGCCGACTCCGGTGATTTCCGGAACTTTGCCAGCGTCTACCTTGCGGCTGGTGTCACGGACCCGAGCACTGGGCCGTAGAAGCTGTCGACGGCGGCGAGGGCCTGGTTGACGGTGCTCGGGGCGAGCCGGCGACGTTTGAGGTCGGCCTTGAAGTCTCGGGCCGCGTAGTCCCGGGCTTGGGGGTCGGCGAGCGGGTCGCCGACGTCGAGGTCGGCCGCTGCCAGCCAGGCGGCGAACTGCTCCACCTTCACCGTGTAGGCGCGGCGTGTCGACGCGGCCAGCGGTTGCCGGTCGAGGGCGGCGGTGTAGGCGGCCACGGCCGCTTCGAGCTGGGGCCGCCAGTCGGCTTCTCCTGTTCTCGGTAGCGAGGTCCGACGACTGCCCTTCCCCCCGGCTGTGACTCACGTCGGTAAGTGGCATGTTGTCGCGGTGCTAATTGACCCCCGGGACGAAGGGCATTAGCTCGAATCCCGAAGCTGCCGCCGTTATCCCGTCCCCGTTCAGCGGCGCGGTG
>JBBSIS010000347.1:0-2541 GCA_038231955.1 Acidimicrobiales bacterium | reverse complement strand
TCGGGGATGTCGAAGTTGGCGTAGACGGCCTGCACGTCGTCGTGTTCCTCCAGTGCGTCGACCACGCGCAGCACCTTGCGGGCGTCGCCCTCGGACTCCAGGGCGATGGTGCTGGTAGGCACCATGGTGAGCTCGGCCGACATCACCTTCACGCCCGCAGCTTCGAGTGCGTCGCGCAGGCGGCCGAGGTCGGTGGGCGGGGCGGTGAGCTGCCAGGTGTCGCCCTGGTCCTCGAGGTTCTCGGCCCCCGCGTCGAGGCCGATGAGCAGGAGCTCGTCCTCGTCGGCCGCCGGGCCGTCCCGGCCCACGATGAGCACCGCCTTGCGCTCGAACTGCCAAGCCACCGCCCCCGGCTCGGCGCTGGAACCGCCGTTCTTGGAAAAGATGGCACGCACGTCGGCGCCGGTGCGGTTGCGGTTGTCGGTGAGGGTCTCGACGTAGATGGCGACGCCCATGGGTGCATAGCCCTCGTAGTTCACCGGCTCGTAGCGCACACCTTCCAGATCACCGGTGCCGCGCTTGATGGCCCGCTCGATGGTGTCGGTGGGCACCGACGCCTCCCGCGCCTTCTGGTACATGCTGCGCAGAGTGGCGTTGGCCGCCATATCGGCCCCGCCCTCGCGGGCCGCCACCTCGACCTGGCGCAGCACCTTGGCGAAGACCTTGGCCCGGACCTTGTCCTTGGCCCCCTTCTGATGCTTGATCGTCGCCCACTTGGAATGTCCGGACACGGGTATCTCCTTCTTCAGGCCTTCGCTGCTCAGGACTTGGCGAGGAACAGTTGGTGCAATCGCAGGTCGTCGGACAGCTCCGGATGGAACGCGGCGGCCATGATGACCCCCTGGCGGCAGAGGACGGGCGCTCCGGCCACTCGGGCCAGTACCTCCACGCCCTCCCCCACCCGCTCGATCACCGGCGCCCGGATGAACACGGCGGGGAAATCTCCACCGGCCAGGCCGTCGACATCGAGGTCGGCCTCGAATGAGTCGACCTGGCGACCGAAACCGTTGCGCCGGACCGACACGTCGAGCGCCGAAAAACTGCGCTGGTCGGGACGGCCGTCGAGTATCTCCGAGGCCAACAGGATGAGCCCGGCGCAGGTGCCCAGGGCCGGCATGCCCTCGGCCAGGCGCTCGGCGATCGCCTCGTGCAAGCCCGAAAGTGCCAGGAGCTTCGACATCGTGGTCGACTCACCGCCGGGCAGTACGAGGGCGTCGACCCCGACCAGATCCCCGGGCGTGCGCACATCGACCGGATGGGCGCCGAGGGCGGAGAGCGCCTCAGTGTGGAGGCCGCTCGCGCCCTGCAGCGCCAACACGCCGACCTTGTGCACCTGGGGGCACCCGGTCGCTGCCGTTCGAACGGGCCGTCACCAGCCCCGCTCCGCCATGCGCGTCTCCAGGCCGGCGATCTCGGTCCCCCGCATGGCCGGGCCCAGGCCCCGGCTCACCTTGGCCACGATCTGGGGGTCGCGGAAGTGGGCGGTGGCCTCGACGATGGCCGTCGCCATGGCCGCCGGGTCACTGCTCTTGAAGATCCCGGAGCCGACGAAGACAGCCTGGGCGCCGAGCTGCATGACCAATGACGCGTCGGCCGGGGTGGCGATCCCACCGGCGCAGAACAGGGGGACGGGCAGGGCGCCGATGTCGGCCACCTCGGCCACCAGGTCGATGGGCGCCTGTAGCTTCTTGGCCCAGGCGTAGCGCTCGGCGCTGTCGGCCTGGGTGAGCCGGCGGATGTTGCCCAGGATCGATCGGAGGTGGCGGACCGCCTCGACGATGTTGCCGGTGCCGGCCTCGCCCTTGGAGCGGATCATGGCCGCCCCTTCGGAGATGCGGCGCAGGGCCTCGCCCAGGTCGGTGGCGCCGCACACGAACGGCACCGCGAATGGCCACTTGTCGATGTGATGGGCCTCATCGGCAGGAGTGAGGACCTCGCTCTCGTCGATGTAGTCGACCTCGAGCGACTCCAGCACCTGGGCCTCGGCGAAGTGGCCGATGCGGGCCTTGGCCATGACGGGGATGGTGACCGCGGCCTGGATTCCCTCGATCATGGCCGGGTCGCTCATGCGGGCCACCCCGCCATCGCGCCGGATGTCGGACGGCACCCGCTCGAGGGCCATCACGGCGACCGCCCCGGCGTCCTCGGCGATCTTGGCCTGCTCGGCGTCGACCACGTCCATGATGACCCCGCCCGTGAGCATCTCGGCCAAGCCCCGCTTGACGCGTGTGCTGCCGGTGGTACGGCTCCCGGTGCCTTGATCGGTCATACGGCCGATTCTACCGCCGCCCCGGCGCCGACCCGGCCTGCATTCCGAACCAGGCTGGCCGGCATTACCGGGTGGTGGCTGGGGCCCCCGTCCGGGCCAGTTCGACCCAGGTCCGGCCCGGCGTCAGCTTGATCGGCGCCCCGTCGGCATCGGTGTAGGTCGGATAGGCCCCGGCCGAGGGCTTCGACCACTTGCCGCGCACGGCCATGCCGCCGGAGAGGATGATGGCGTCCCCCGAGCCCACCGTGTTCGCCTTCTCGACCGCGGCGCCG
>JBBSIS010000346.1:0-2554 GCA_038231955.1 Acidimicrobiales bacterium | reverse complement strand
CGTCGTGGTCTGGTAGTTCTTCTTCACAGCGGTCCCCTTCCTTGTCGGTGTTCTTGCGGAACGCCCGACACCTACCAGACGGCAGGTCTCAGGCGGGGGACCGCTACCTCAAACTTCCACGCTGGCCGGGACAACCCCCCCCGTCGCCGGGTCGACGGCCTCGCCGAAGGCCCACAGCATCTGGCCCCGGAAACCGCCCCAGGTCCGGTAGCCGTGAGCCTGGCGCTTCTGGTTCTTGATGAGGTGGTTCAGGCTCTCGGCGAAGCCGTTCGACGCACCGCCACTGGTCGCGTAGTTGACGATCTCGCTGCGCCAGTCCCGGAAGGTCTTGGCCACCGCGGCGAAGGCCTCGATGCCCGAGGAACGACACAGGGCGTCGAGCAGGTCCATGCAGGCGGCGAAGGTGGCGGTGTCCCCAGAGCGGCCGATGGCCATGGCCACCCGGAACGCCTCCTTGAGCTCGTAGGCCACGGCCAGGTCGGGATCGAGGTTGGTGGCGTCGAACAGGGCCAGGCGTTGTCGCTCGCCGGCTGGCCGCTCGTCGGCCTCGAGGGAATCCCGGGATCGGGCCAGGGCGAAGCGAGCGTCTTTGAAGGGCTTGCCCAGGCGACGGCTGCGATGGCGCCAGCGGTTCCAGGCGTCGCGTCGTACCTGGGTGAGAGCGGTCAGCACCCGGCGATGGAGCTGGAAGGCGTCGGCCACGATGAGGGCGGGGAACAGCACCCGCACCGCCGAGCGGGGCCGGATGGCGCGACACAGCGCTGCCGGCCACGATGGGCCCATCGGCCGTCCAGGCACTGATGGACAGCTGCGACCGGTCGCATCCGAGCGGGATGCGCGACTTCGCCATCGTCATCGACCGATGGCAGCGGCGGCCCAAGACCTCGACGTTCTTCGTCTCCATGGTCGGCACCCCGGTGAACTACTGCGCCTTCGGCGTGACGTTCCGCGACCTGGTCGAGGCTGCTGGAGTCGGCGCCGGGTCATCGGTGCGCCCGCGGATTCATGACCTCCGCCATTCTTTTGCGGTCCATACGCTGGTGAAGTGGTATCGCTCCGGCGAGAACGTGGGCGCGCTGCTGCCGCGGCTGTCCACCTACATGGGCCACCGCGACCCCGTCTCCACCTTCTGGTATCTGTCGGCAGCCCCCGAGCTGTGGGCCCTGGCCGCCGGTCGTCTCGAAGCCGCGGAGGAGGACCGGACGTGAGCTCAGTGGCCCCCACGCTGCAGTTATTCTTCACCGAGCGGATGGCCAAGCAACGCCAGGCGTGTTGACCGACAGCCAGGGTGAGGAGGGCGGCGACACCTTGGTCGAGGACGGTTGATGCTCGCGGTGTCGCCGCCGGTCCTCGGGGCGTCGTTGATGATGCTCAGATTGTCGGTAGGTCGTCGAGGTCGATGGTGGTGCGGTAGGGGCGGAGCCCGTCGCGCTCGAAGTGGTTCAGCACGTTCAGGACGGCCCCGATGGCGATGGTCGTGGTGCCGGGTCCTCCGGGAAGCTCGAAGGTGATTGTCAGGTTCAGCGTGGGGATCTCGTCGTCGTCCATCACTCCGAGGTGACCTCAGTCACCGCGGCACGGGCGGCCTTGTCCTCGACGATGGAGGCGCCGGCGGCGTAGGAGCGGCGATGAGGGCTTGGACGGCGAGGTTGTTGACCGCCCGGGGCAGGCCCCGGGACGCCTTGTGGATGCGGGCGACGGCGTCGTCGGAGAACAGCGTGTCCGAGCGCCCGGCCAGTTTCAGGTGATGGGCCAGGTAGTCGCCGGTGTCGGGCTGGCTCATCGGCGGGATGGCGTAGCGCAGCCCGATGCGTTGATCGAGGGCGGCGAAGGCGCCCAGGCGCAGCCGTTGGCGCAGGGTGGGCTGGCCGACCAGCACCAGGGCGAAGGGGCTGGTCGAGTCCATGTCGGCGCTGGTGAGCAGGCGCAGCTCTTCGAGCTGGTCGGCGCCGAGGAGGTGGCCTTCGTCGACCACGACCACCACTCGGCGTCCTCGCTCCGCAACCTCGGCGGCGATAGCGTCTTGGGCCTGGGGGATGAGGGCGTAGCGGTGGAAGCGGGGAACCCCGCCCAGGCGGGCGACGATGCTGGTGTAGATGCCGCGGGCGCCGACGGCCGGGTTGCCGAGGTAGATGAGGGTATGGCGGGACGTGTCGAGCTCGGCGATGGCGGCACGCACGGCAACGGTCTTGCCGGCGCCGACCTCACCGGTGACGACACCGATGGCGGCTTCTTCGACACACCACGAGATGCGGGCGACGGCCTCGGCGTGGCCGGGGTAGCGGTGCAGCATCGACGGGGCCAGGTCCTTGGTGAACGGCGTGCGGGTGAAGCCCCAGTGGGAGCGGAGACGTTGGATGCTCACAGGGTCACCTCCGGCCCGTCGACGCTCTCGGCCCGCTCGGGGTCAGGCTGGGGCATGCCGGCATAGGAGATGCGCGCCTCGAGCTCGGCATCGGCACGGGCGCCTCGAGACCGCCCTCGACGCCGGTGATCCCGACGACGCCATCCGTGACTGTTGGGTGGCCAAGGAGAAGGTTCGAGACGTGTACCT
>JBBSIS010000345.1:0-2556 GCA_038231955.1 Acidimicrobiales bacterium | reverse complement strand
TCCTGCGTACAGCAGAACGTTCCGTCGGGCAGGGCAATGACGACGAACTCGATCGTCTGATCAGCATCGCCGGCGCTCTCGCGCGTCTCATACTTGATGAGGGTTCCTGCGGGGATGTTCTCGTTCAGCGTGCGGCCCATGATCAGGCCTACCTCGTAGAGGCGGGCCTTCACCTCTTCGGTCAGTCGCCGAACTCGCAGGAGATCCTCCGGGTCCAAGGCGACCCGTCGCTCTTGTGTCTCCAGTGTCACGGTTCCTCCACCCAACTAGCCCTTGTGCCCGCGCTCAGACACTAACATCGTGTGCGCAGGTGACGAGCATCGTCCTGCGTGTGGGCAGCCACTAGAAGGCTTGAGCCAGCGAAACTGAGCCAGCAGGCTTGCCCCTGCCGGCCCGATGTTTGCCAGCCCTCTGTTGGTGCTAATCGCCGCCTACCTGGCCGTCCACAGTGACGCTCATGACCTGCCGGCCACCAGAGGCGACCTTCTGGAGGACCTGGTGGTTCACGAGGACCGCTACTGGGCCGCCACCGCCGACGGTTTGGGCACCGACGAGACGCTGCGTCGACGAGTGGTGGCCCTCGCCACCCTGGCCGGAGCCGACACAGAGCCCGAGTCGTTCGAGGGGTTTGCGCCGAGAAATAGTCAAGACTTGTGGATGAGGTTCCTGGGCGCAGCGTCCTTCCGGTGCAGCAGGTTCGGTCGCTCACCTCCTCCTGAGCGGTCTTGCGATTGCGGTGTTGGCGAGCTGGTCGAGGTTGAAGAGGTCGCTGACGGCGACCGGCTCGTCGCAGCACGGGCAGGGCCCGCCGGGACCGAGGCGACGGCACCAGGTGTTGCAGTCGTCGCATCGCTGCTGGCCGAGGAGGCGGGCGTCGCAGCTCGGGCATGCGTACACGGTGTCGGTTCGGGCCACGACGGGCTCGGCTGGTGCTGAGCGCTGCCGGCGCCACGCCGTCTGCCGGCAGCCGGTGGAGCAGAACCGCTGGCGACCCTGGGGCTGGAAGGCGACGCCGCACACCGGGCAGGCGGTCGTCGCGGTTTCGTCGCGAACGGCGATCATGCCGCCACCTCGTCGCCGTCGTGGCGTTCGGCGAGCACACCGTTATGGAACACCGCGCCGGCCCTGACAAGGGCGACGAGGTGCGCCCCGTTGACGGCCCGCCAGCGGTTCTGGGCTGCCTCGATCAGCTTGAACACCATGGCCAGGCCGGCGGCCCGGCTGCCCGGGCCTTTGGTCACCTTGGTCCGCAGGCGCACGGTCGCGAAGGTCGACTCGATCGGGTTGGTGGTCTTGAGGTGCAGCCAGTGCTCGGCCGGGAAGTCGAAGAAGGTGAGCAGCACGTCGGTGTCGCCGACGATCTTGGCCACCGCCTTGGGCCACTTGGCCCCGAACTCCTCAGCGAACGCCTTGATGGCCGCCTTCGCGTGCGCCCGGTCCTCGGCGTCGCGGATCTCGGCGAGGGCGCGACGTGCCGACGGGTGCACCGACTTGGGCAGGGCCGACAGCACGTTGGCGACCTTGTGGACCCAGCACCGCTGGTGGCGGGTCTCGGGGAACACCTCACCGAGAGCGGACCACATGCCGAGGGCACCGTCGCCCACCATCACCACCGGCGCCCGCATCCCCCGCCGTTTCGCGTCGCGCAACAGATCCTCCCAGCTGCCGGTGGACTCCCGGTAGCCGTCGGCGATGGCCACCAACTCCTTGGTCCCGTCAGCCCGCACGCCGACGATCACCAGGCAGCACAGGCGTTCCTCCTCGAGGCGGACGTTGAAGTGGACCCCGTCGGCCCAGCAGTAGACGTAGTCGACCTCGGCCAGGCTGCGCCGGGCGAAGTCCTTCTGCTCGTCCTGCCAGGCCTTGGTCATTCGTGTGACCACCGAGGCCGACAGCCCGGCGTCGGACCCGAAGAACTCGGCCAGCGCCGGAGCGAAGTCGCCCGAGCTCATCCCATGCAGGTACATCAGCGGCAACACCTCCGACACCTTCGGGCTCTTCCGGCACCACGGGGCCAGGATCTCGCTGCGGAACCGGCAGCGCTCCCCGGTGGCCCCGTCGATGCGCTTGTCGTTCACCCTCGGCGCCTCAACCTCGATCGGCCCCGCCCCGGTCACAACCACCCGGGGCCGGGCCCGCCCGTTACCCACCACCAAACGGTGGCCGTCCCCATCAACCTCGTCAGCCAACGACGCCAGATAGGCGTCACGTTCGGCCTCCAAGGCGGCAGCCAGCATCCGGCGGGCCCCCAGCCGGCAGATCTCATCCAGGGCCAGAGTCATCTCCGCGCCCGCGTCGTCATCGGCAACTACTCTCAACATCGGCGTTCCTTCCTCGCCGGCGCTCAAACGCCGGCTCTCGTGTTCGTTCAACGAGGAAGGTACGCCGCGCCCCAGGTCAGGTGGCCGATCCACAAGTTCCGGTTATAACTCCCGTGGGAGGATCGCCCTGCGCCACCTGGGAGTGGGGGAGCGGTGGCGCGAGCTCCGCTACGCCGACGGCCGCGCCCTCGGAAGCGAGATGATGCGCCCCGGTCAGATCCTCCTCGTCCCACTC
>JBBSIS010000344.1:0-2564 GCA_038231955.1 Acidimicrobiales bacterium | reverse complement strand
CCAAGTGGGGCGGCGTGTCGATGCAGTCCTTCATGGACCTGGTCAGGCCGCAGCCCGAGGCCAGGTGGGTCGTCTTCTATACCTTCGGCGATGGCCCCGACGAAGGCGTCTATTACGACGCCCATCCGATCGAGCAGATGAGCAACCACCTGACGATGCTGGCCTACGACATGAACGGCGAGCCGCTGACCTTCGGCCACGGCGCCCCGCTGCGGTTGCGCAACGAGGTCCAGCTCGGCTTCAAGCAGGTGAAGTGGATCAAGGGTGTGGAGTTCGTCGCCGACTTCTCGGAGATGGGCGGCGGCTACGGCGGCTACAACGAGGACCACGAGTTCTTCGGGTACCGGCAATCGATCTAGAGACGCAAGCGAGGGCGCCCGCCGGTGAGGCGGACCCCGTCGGTGTGAGATTGGGGGCTGAGGCGACCGTCGGGCATGAGATGGACCACGTCGACGCCCCGTACGAGTGCGAGATGGTCGGCACCTACGGTGTGGTCGTCGCCGCCGGCCCTACGTGCCGGCGGCGAACGCGGCTGGAACCCGGTCCGACTACGAGATCGCGCCCCGCAGCTTGAGGGTGTTCTGCATCTGGACGGCGTGGACAAGATCGATGCCAGCGCCCAGGGCCGCGGCGGCGTGGACGGCCTCGTGCATCTCCTCGACCGTGCCGCCGGAGTCAAGGCAGGTGTTCGTGAACGCGTCGATGCAGTACGGGCACTGCTTGGAGTGGGCCACGGCCAAGCCGATGAGGGCCTTCTCCCGCTTGGTCAGGGCGGTGTCGGTGCCGAACACGCCGTTGTAGTAGCTCCAGAACTGCCGCATCATCGGCTGGGCGAAGTTGCCGACATCGGTGAAGTGGCCGAGGTCGCCCCGCTCGTAGTAGCCCGACGCGATCTCGCCGTCGCCCTCGGCCCCGTGCGACGCGGCGCAGGCCGAGAGGGCCGCCGACGCCTCGGCGGCGCGGGGGTGGGCCGGGTCGATGGGGCGCAGGTCACAGCCCACCTTGGTGTCGTGGATCACAAGCTCCCCGAACGCGAACTCGATCGGGCGACATTGGCCGGCGCCGTCCAGGTCGGGGTAGATCCAGTGCTTCTCCTCGACCTCGGTGTGGCAGCAGTAAACCGGCGTCCCTCCCCCGCCCTGACCCTTGTGGCGCCAGCCCCGCTCCGACGCCACGACGGGCACGGCGTCGAAGATGGCCCGTACCGCAGCGGAGTCGTGGCGCAGGTCGATGCCCTTGTGGTCGAGCACGGCCGGCGGCGCCGGGGGCACATCGGTGAGCATGTCGTCCTCGGAGATGGGGATGGACGAGAAGATCACGTTGATCCCGCCGGCGAACGGGTATTTGACGAAACCGGGAGTCTCGCTCTCGGGATGGGTTCCGCTGGCGATGATCTTGGCGTGCGGCAGCCGGTCGACGTCGTCCACCTTGATGTGGCAGTGGACCGACTCGGCCGCGGCCAGGGCGTCGGCGAAGGGGAAGCCCGAGTCGAAGAGGGCCATGACCTCGTCGGTCTCCGGCTCGGTGAGCAGGCCGAGATCCCGGAAGAAGGCCAGCCGCTCGGCGAACGCCCCGGGGTCGAGGTGCACGATTCGTTCCTGCAGGCTCATCGCCAACCTCCTGCGATCGGTGGGACTCCAGCCATCAAGTGGGCTTGATGGATCATAACCGCCGCCGGCCCGCCGTCAAGAGCGGGCCCGGGTCTCATAGACCGCCTCGTGATGGCGGTCGTCGAAGTCGGCCCCGGCGATGTCGAGGACGACGCGCCCGTCACGCAGGCCGAGCACGCGGTCGGCGAAGCCGGCGACCATGGCCACCTGGTGGAGGCTGCACAGGACGGCGATCCCGTCGTCGGCGGCGATCGAGCGCAGGGCGTCCAGCACCGTCGCCGAGGCCGTGGGGTCGAGGCTGGACACGGGCTCGTCGGCCAGCACGACCCGGCTGCGCTGGGCCAGGGCCCGGGCGATGGCCACCCGCTGCTGCTCGCCGCCCGACAGCCGGTCCGCCCGGGCCCCGGCGTGGCGGGCCAGGCCCACCCGCTCGAGGCAGGCCAGCGCCGACGCCCGCTCGGCCGCCCCCGGCATGCGGGCCAGCACCCGCCAGGTCGGGAGGTCGGCCAGGCGGCCGGCCAACACGTTGTCCAGGGCCGAGAGGCGTCGCACCAGGTTGTACTGCTGGAACACCAGGCCGATGTCGCGCCGGGCCCCGCGGAGCTCGCCCCCGGTCAGCGCGCTGAGGTCGCGTCCGGCCAGCTCCACCCGGCCCTCGTCGGCCCGGACGAGCTGGGTTATGCACCGGAACAGCGTCGTCTTGCCCGCCCCGCTCGGGCTCACGATGGCCACGACCTGCCCGGGCTCGAGGTCGAAGCTGACGTTGTCGAGGACCAGGCGGTCGCCGTAGCGGTGGGTCAGCCCGGAGACGCGCAGCGCGTTCATGCCAGGCGCTTCCGCAGCCGGCCCGAGACCTGGTCGATGATCGTGACCATGGCCAGGATGACGAGCACGATGGTGAGCAGCCGGGGGAAGTCGAGCAGCTCGACGCTGTTCTTGAGCAGCTGGCCGATG
>JBBSIS010000343.1:0-2589 GCA_038231955.1 Acidimicrobiales bacterium | reverse complement strand
TCCACCCCAACCACCCTCTCGTCGCCTCCTCATCGCTGGCTCACGACGAGGCTCGGCATCCCCCCGGACGACTCCGCCGACCACCCGAAGGGGTCAGATTTCGCGCGGCGGAAGGGGGTCAGTTTTCACGCGGCGCCGACAGCTGATCTGAAAATCGTGGTGTCCCCGGTTCGAGTCCGGGTCTCGCCATCATGTGAAAGCCCTGCAAATCGGCGATTCGGAACGCTGATCTCGGGCCGGCGACCGGGCTCTGATCGGCGGATCGGTGGTCTTAAGTCCTTCTGGAGTCGAAAACCTGAGGGTGGTTGAGGGTTCCGCGGACTTGAGCCCGCGATGGCCGGCCGGCGTTCGGCGCGTTGGCGACGCCTTGGCACGTCCCTCGGGCCCGCGGAGGATGCGTTACCTCATCGATCCGGCCTCTGAGGCGTCGTCCGCTCGAGCTCGTGGAACCCCCCTTCCCGCGCGTTGCGGGTCTCGCGCCGTGATGCCGAGACGATCATGTCGAGCTTCAAAGCAGGGCCGCGCGTCGGACGATGAGGCTCCCGGTTATCGCCTCCTCCCCGGATTCTTTTCCGGACGGGTCTTACGGGACGCGCCCCGTCGCTCGCCAGCCCAAACCGCCTGGCAGCAGGGACAACGTGCGCGAGGGTTTCACCGCCGCAGATTCCCAATTGGGGTTCGGCTACCGGGGCTCGAGTGTGAGCAGTTTCGCGATCGCTCGGAGCCCGGTTGTGGTGCGTTGATGGTCGGCGGTGGTGTTGAGATCTTGGAGTAGCCCGCGGACTGCGGCGATGACCGCGGTTGCCAACGCGGCGGCGTCGGGGTGGCCGTCGGCGCGTAGCCCGGCCTCGATCGTGGGCAGCCAGTCGATGATTGATCGGACCCGAAACTCAGTCCAGGGGGTTTGGTCTGGTTGGAGGTCGTGCAGCTGGCCGAACAGCCGGAGATAGGGGCGCAGCTCGGGCGCTGTGATCTGGTCCCATGCCTCGGTGAGCACCGTTGCGTAGGGGACGCCGGGTCGGGGTGCGAGCAGTTCACCAAACACCTGCTGCTGGCGGCGGCGGGCTTCCCGGAGCGCCTCGAGTACGAGCTGGTCGCGGGTGCTGAAGTGGTAGAGGAGCATCCGCGGGCTCGTGCCGGCCGCGGCCGCCATCTTGGCCAGCGTCAAGCTCGGGAGGCCGTGGCGGAGCAGCTCGTCCGCGCACGCGGCCAGGAGGGCGGCTCGTCGTTCGGGTTGCGGGCGTCGGCCGATGCCCGCAGTTTTTCACGTAACTTACCGTACGGGTAACGTTTCTTGGCATGAGGGTCGTGTTCATCCACGGAGCGTTCTCCCGCGACGGGGCGTGGTGGTGGGCGCCAACCGCCGCGCTCCTGGCTCGCAGCGGGATCACGAGCACAGCGGTGGCGCTGCCCTCCTGCGGAGAGACGGGCATCGCACCGACCGGTGCCGGCCCGGGCCTTGACGAAGACGCCGCGGCAACGACCGCGGTACTGGACGAGGATGAACCCGCGATCCTCGTCGCACACTCCTACGGCGGGATAGTCGCCTCCCAGGCGGGCGAGCATCCAGCGGTCGAACGGCTGGTGTACATCAGCTCGTTCCTCCCGAGAGTCGGCGACAGCCTCGCGGTGCTGAGCAGTGGTGCCACCAATCCCGTGCCCGTCATCCCGCAGGCGGACGGGTCGGTAGGCCTGGACGACGGCGACACGGCTGCGACCGACGCCCGATTCCTGCACGACATCGCCGACCCCGACCTCGTGCGCGGCGCCCATGAGCGCCTCTGTGCACAATCCTCTGTCGTCTTCGGCGCTGAGACGACCACAGCCGCCTGGGAACGAATCCCCTCCACCTACCTGGTCTGCGCCGACGAGCGCAGCACCGACCCGGACCTTCAGCGCGCCCAAGCAGCCAGGGCGAACACCATCCGCGAACTTCCGGCCGGACACTTCCCCTTCCTCTCGCGCCCCGACCTCGTCGCAGCATGCATAGAACAGATCGCCGCCGAGGCTAGCTGACGCCTCGTCCCGATCGACGGTCCGCTTGCGGGCTCCTACCCACGTCAGTGGCGTTCGCGGCGAACGAGTCCGACATCTTGGCTCCACCTCTCGACGACAAGGTGGTTCGCTGGCGTGCCGCCGCGGGTCAGCACGAGATCGGCTATGTCGATTCGGAACCGATCGGACGTCTGCTCTGCTCCGGCGGCGAGCTCCACCGCGCGTCCTGAGAGCTTCGCCTCGCCGCTCCATGCGCCGGGGTCTCCCTTTGGAGGGTCGACGCCCTGGCTGTGGATCGCGACACGAGGATCGCGGAGCAGATCCTCCGCGCGGCGGGTACCGGCCATCATCGCCAGACAGAGTTGCCCGTCGTCGAAGTCGACCTCAGTTCCGCTGATGCGCGGTGATCCGTCCTTGCGCAACGTCGCCATGGTGTGGTGTTTGCGCGCAGTGAAGAGCGCCTCCACGCGCGAGGCGAACTCCGGGGCGGAATCGACGAAGTCCTGCCAACTCGCCATACGAGACCATTATCGCCCTGCCCGCTGGTCGATGGGCCTGTATCCCCAACGATGCCGCGAAGCGTTGACCTGCCCC
>JBBSIS010000342.1:0-2591 GCA_038231955.1 Acidimicrobiales bacterium | reverse complement strand
GGCGCATCGTCGACCAGGGCGCTGTAGATGCGTGCCCACCGGATCCTGTCGTTCTCCACGCCCATCACGAACACACCGGCGACCTCGGCGTCACGGCCGGCGCCGTGCAGTTCGAGCCAGACTGTGTCGCCGGCCGCAGACGAGCGCAGGACGGTCAGCCGGAACCCCGGCTCGGCGTCGAAGATCGCCTGCCAGTTCCTGCGTACCTGATCGGCGCCGCGGAAGTTCCGGCTGGGGTACATCGGTTGGATGCTGTCGAAATCCGGGTGCAGGCAGGACGACACACCCTCCGAGTCATGCCGGTTGCAGGCGTTCACGAAGTTGGTGACCACCGTCATGGGGTCGTGCAGGCCGGATCTCTTGCGTTTCAGCAGCGCCATGGGCACCTCCTACCGGAACGGTAGTTCGTCGTGATGGCGCCAGGGCGGGTCACGGGGAGGATCGAAGAGCACGTCGACCTCCTCGCCGCGGATGGCCCGGAAGGCAGGGACGCTCCATCGGTTGGCCCCGGCCAGCGGCGACGGCAGGCCATCCTCGGCGAACCAGCCGACGTCGGCGCACTCGAGGGGGTGGGCGCGGAGCTCGCCGCCGAGCAGGCGGCAATAGAAGACCAGGGAGTAGAGGGGCACCGATGTGAACCCGAGGCGCAGGCCGTCGAGCACGGCGATGAGCCGCACCGGCTCGACCTGCATGCCGGTCTCCTCGAGCACCTCCTTGACCGCCACCTCCGACGCCGAATAGCCCACGTCGGCCCAGCCCGTCGGGTAGAGCCACACACCCGAGTCGGCCCGCTGCACCAGCAGTATCTCGCCGCGCTCGTTGCCAACGACGGCGCCCACCGCGATCTTGGGGGTGACGTAGCCACCCACGCCGGCCCCCACCTGGCTGAGCCATTCCTGCACCAGCGGGGCGGCCTCCAGCTCGTGCCCGGCCGCCACCCGGATGTCGGCCGCCACCAGGAGCACCTCCTCGAAGCGCTCCCGCTCGTAGAGGTTGTCGGTGAAGGCCAGCCCCGTCCGGGCGATGCCGGCGAGCGCCTCGCTCCACCGCACGAGGTCCGGGGTTGCGGTCATCTGCGCAAAACGCTACCCGGGTCATCCGGGCGGCTGCCTCCTGGGGACATCGGTGATCTGGGAGGATCGAGGGCTGTGGGCGTGCGCACCGATTGCCGGCACTACTCCAGCCGCACCCTGCCCACGGGCGACACGGTGGACCGCTGCCGGCTCGGCGTGGCCGAAATGATGCCGTTCGCCTGCCCGGAGGACTGCGTCTTCTTCGAGCCCCGCCCGATCAGCGACGCCGGCTGGCACCGCCCCCCCGACGAGGACCGCTGACCGGCCCTTTGGCCGATCTGGTCCGTCCTGGGCCGCCCGATCTGGCGAACGGTCCTTCCCTCAGCCCAACAGCTCGTCGAGCCGGGCGAAGAACTCCGAGCGGGCCAGCACTTGCTCGCACCCAGCGTTGCGGGCCGCGTCCATGGCGTCGCGGCTGGTGTGGTTGGCGAAGCCGATGACCCGGCGCTCGCCCAGGTCGGCCAGCGCGTCGACGGCGCCGGGCCGGGTGAGGTCGACGACGACCACGTCGGCACCTTCGCTCAGCCCGGCCAGGTCACCGGGGCGGGACGCGAAGACCACGTCGCCGGCGGCGGCGACCTTCGACCGGTCCATCAGGTCGGGGACATAGGCGACGATGCGACTCATAGGTCTCGGGTCATGTGCTGTGCCTCCTGCGATGGGCGAGGGCCTTCGCCGCCCCCCACACCATGCCCGGTTCGGCCAGCGCGGGATCGACGTCGGCGAAGGTGGCGGGCGAAAGGTCGTAGGGGTCGTCGGGCAGGAGGCGGACCTGGATGCGGTCCCGCTCGACATCGGGCACCCCGGCGTCGCGCAGCACCGCCGTCGGATAGCCCACGGCGCCCCGCAGGAGGGCGAGAGGAGTGTGTCGCTGGTCGTCGATGTCGGCGTCGAGGAGGGACCGGACCTGGGCGCCCACCTCGTCGGCCGCCTGCCGGCCTGCGGCCCGAGCCTGTGCGAGCACCTCGGGCGGGAGCGCGGCGCCAGGCTGCCAGGCCGTCAGGATCGTGACAACGCAACGCTCGACCCACCCCGGCAGGGCGTCGACGACAGCGTCGGCCAGCGCCGTAGCATGCTCGTCCACCCCGCCCATCCTAGGGAACCCATCGTGATCTCCAGACCGCAACCAGATCGGCCCGGCCCGGGCCAGGAGTCGGTGTGGGCCTACCCCCGGCCGCCCCGCCTCGAGCGCAGCCACAGCCAGGTGGAGGTGGTCTTCGCCGGCGTCACCATCGCCGTGACCCTGGCCTCGCTCCGTGTCCTCGAGACCAGCCATCCCCCGAACTACTACTTCCCGCCCGACAGCATCCTGCCCGGCATCTTCAGGGCGTCGCTCAAGACGAGCTGGTGCGAGTGGAAAGGCAAGGCGACCTATTACTCCGTCGTCCACCGGGGCAAGGCCGAGGCCGACGTGGCCTGGACCTACCTCAACCCGCTCCCCGGCTTCGAAGCCCTGGCCGGCCACATCGCCTTCTACCCGGCGGCCATGGAAGCGTGCCTGGTCGACACCGAACTCGT
>JBBSIS010000341.1:0-2595 GCA_038231955.1 Acidimicrobiales bacterium | reverse complement strand
GGTGCGCTGGTCGGCGGCCCAGGCTGAGCCGGGGGGGCCGTCGACGGTGGCACCGTGGTGGCGGGGACAGTCGGCGTCGGGGCCGGCCGCGGCGCCACGGTGGTGGACGTGGTGATGGGCGGGACGCTGATCGTCGGCAGCGGCGGCAGCGAAACGCCGGGTGGCAGTGCCGGGAGAGCGCCCGCCCCGGTCCCGGCCGCCAACAGGGCTGTCGCCGCCGCGGTGGTGGCGAAGAGAGATCGAAGGTGTCGTGCCACAGGTTCCCAGCCGGCGCGCCGCAACGCCGGATGCAATCTACCTCACCCCTGGCCGGCGAAGGGCGCGTCGGCGATCGTCGTCCAGATCCGCCCGGGGCCTTCCCGGAGCAGGTGGACGCGATCGAAGGTGGCCTCGGCCCGGTAACCGGCGAGGGCCACCAGGGCGACGGCGATCCGATCGGGTGCCGCCTCGTCGGCCAGGGTGACATGAGGTACGAACGACCAGGTGAGCGGGCGGGCCAGCGGGTCGACGAAGACCCGTTCCCGAAGCGCCCGCACCGCCGTCGCGTCGGTGACGGGCAGGTGCAGCGTAGGGCTGTCGGGCAGGAAGCTGGCTGGCGGGCCGAGCCCGAGCGTGAACACGTCGGTGACCGCCGCCGCCGCTCGCAGGACGGCCAGCGCCCCGCCCAGCCGGTCCTCGCGGACGTTGACCGGCGGCACCAGGGTGAGATGGGCCGGGATGCGCCCGAGCGAGCCGTCGTCGAGGGCTCTGCGCAACCCGTCGACCTCGGCATCGAAGGGGGGCGGCAGCAAAAGGGCCACGCCCAGCCTCACGCGGGGCACGCCACCAACTCCCCCGCCACCGAGCCCACGACGTATGCCGGCGTGCGCCGAATGTCGGACCACGTGAAGTGCAACATCCGCCACCCTTGGGCAACCAGCAGATTGCCCTTGTCGCTGTTGCGCTGGACATCGGCCCGAGCCCCGTGCCAAATCCGGCTGTCAGCCTCGATGCCCAGCCTGTAGGCCGGATAGGCGAAGTCGAGCCGGACCCCTGCGACCTCGAATTGGCGCACCGGCGCCGGCAGACCCGCCTGGCGAAGCACGCGCAGCAGCGCGTCCTCCAGGGCGCTCTCCGTCGGCATCGTGGTCGGGTCGCGCTCCTGGACCAGCGCCCGGAGCACGCTCACACCCCGCCGGCCCTGCCGGCCCAGCCGCTCCAGGGTCGTCGTCAGCAGCGCCAATGAGACGAGCCGGCGCATGAGCGCGTCCTCCAGCGCCGACTCCACGGTCTTTACCGGCTCGACTGCGCCCAGGTCGAGCAGTGTTCGAACCGGCGTGGTGACCGGGATTCGGGCGCACCGCGAGACGTCAACTGCATCGAGGCGGTCCGTGCGATGGACGACAACCCCCGCCAACCGGAGATGACGAGGGCCCAACACGGTGATTTCGGTCCGCCCTGTATCCACTCCCCGAAGACCCCACAGCACCGCGGCACTCCGGTGCGACGCAACCGCCGTCGGGCCGGCCGCCAAGCACGCGGCCAGCAATGCCTGTTCAGGGGAGTCCCGGCCACCGGCGAGGCGGTAGACGCCGTCATGGACGGGCGAGAGCCATCCTGCTTTCAATCGGGTGTGGATGTGCCGAGGCGTCATCCCGATCTCGAGGATCTGCTTCCGATGGGCCAGCGAGTATTGCCTCGCGGCGAGCCGGTTGAGCGCAACATCGCTCGGCTTCACCACACCAGCCAACCAGGCGGGTGTGACAATCCGGTTCTTCGGGCCTGGGAGTACCGTGGTGGTACTCCCAGGCCCGAAGAACGCTCAGTTGCTCAGGAAGCGCGGTTGGCGGCGGTCAGGCGCGCGTCGGCCCGAGCGCGGGAGGCGACGGCCTCCTCGTCGTCGCCGGTGGCGGCGTCCTTGGCCCGCTGGGCCCGGCTGACATCGACGTCGTTGGCCAGCTCGGCCACGTCGGACAGGATGATCACCCGGTTGTCGCGGACCTCGACGAAGCCGCCGTGCACGGCCGCCACCTCGTCGCCGCCCGACGTCTTGACCCGGACCACGCCCGTCTCCAGGGCGCCGAGGAAGGGGGCGTGGCCGGTGAGGAACGCGACCTCGCCGCCGCCCACCGTGCGGCACACCACCATGTCGGCGTCGCCGGAATAGAGGATCCGCTCGGGTGAGACCAGCTCGACGTGAAGGGTCATGCGCTACGCCGCGGTCTCTTCCTTCGACAGGCTCTTGGCCTTTTCCCGCACGCTGTCGACGCCGCCGACGTTGAAGAAGGCCTGCTCGGGAAGGTCGTCGAGCTCGCCGTTGGTGAGCTGCTCGAAGGAGTCGATGGTCTCCTCGATGGTGACGTTCACACCCTTGACGCCGGTGAACTGCTCGCCCACGTAGAACGGCTGGGACAGGAACTTCTCCACCTTGCGGGCCCGGCCGACGACGAGCTTGTCCTCTTCGGAGAGCTCGTCGACACCGAGGATGGCGATGATGTCCTGCAGCTCCTTGTAGCGCTGCAGCACCTCCTGGGTGCGCCGGGCCACCCGATAGTGGCGCTCGCCCACGATCTCGGGGGCGAGGATGCGCGAGGTGGAGGCCAGCGGGTCGACGGC
>JBBSIS010000340.1:0-2633 GCA_038231955.1 Acidimicrobiales bacterium | reverse complement strand
GCAGCTCACCCAGGATGCGCTCGGGGTGGCGGGCCAGGTACTCGGTGACCGACGCCTCGCCGTCGGCGGTGGCCACAGACACGACGCGCTCCCACGAGTGGCCCGCGGGCGCCCGATCGGGTTCCCTGCGGCGCAGGATGAGCAGGTCCGCGATCGCGTCGGTCCCGGCGGCGGCGCGCAGGGCGCCCGCGGGCAGGCGCACCGCTCCCACCAAGTCGGCGCGATCGGCCATGTCCCGGCGACCGGCGGGGTTGCGGGCGTCGAGGGTGAACCGGGAGGTGACGACGGCGACCAGGCCGCCGGGGTGGGTGAGGTCGAGCGACTTGACGACGAAGTGGTTGTGGAGGCTATGGCCACCGCGGTTGTGCAACGGGTCGTGCAGGGCCACCTTGGCGACCGGGACGTTGCCGACGGCGAGGTCGAACGAGCCGTCGGCGAACCGGCTGCGTTCGAAGCCCTCGGCACGGATGTCGGCCCGGGGGTACAACGCCCGTGCGATGGCCGCGGTGGTCGGGTCCAGCTCCACGCCGACCATCTCGATGGCCAGGGTCTCGGGGGCGAGGCCGATGAAGTTGCCCGAGCCGCACCCGGGCTCCAGCACCCGCCCGCCGGCGAAGCCGAGGTCCGTCGCCGCCTGCCAGATCGCCTCGACGGCCTCGGCCGGGCTGTAGTGGGCGTTGAGCGTCGTACGGCGGGCCGCCGCCCATGCCGTCTCGTCGACGCGCTGGCGCAGCTCGGTCCGCACGTCGGCCCATCGCTCGTCGTCGTCATCGAACACGCCGGGTAGCGAGCCCCATCCCGACCACCGAGCGAGAACCGCCTGTTCCTCGGCTCGGGCCGGCCGGTGGTCGGCGCCCAGCTGGGCCAGGACGTCGAGGGCCGCGAGGTTGGCTCTGGCCTTGGCCCGGGGGCCGACCGGGGCCAAGTCGTCCTGGCCGCCCGGGAGGAACTGGACTACAGGTGCCGGTCCTCGGCTTCCGCTTGGGCCAGCTCCGAGAAATCCGGCAGGAGCGGCGTCCAGCCCTCCTCCTGGTCGTCGAGATCTTCCGGTGGGAACGCCGTCCAGACCATCTCCGAAAAGACTCGCTCCTCCACCGTCAGAGCGGCCATGTTGGCCTCGCCGAGTCGGCGGGCCCACCCCTGGGGTGTCGTCGGGTCCGGTGGGCCCGGAGCCTGCGCGAGGTTCTCGGCCGCGCTCGCCACCTGGACTCGCATCTCCTCGCCCAGTTGGCTGAAAAAGCTGACCGGGTCCGGGATGGCGGCGAACTGGGTCGGGCAGTGCTCGCGCACGTAGCCCATCGCCTGGCGGCCGAAGGGGTCCATCTGCCGCACCAGCCGGTCGCTTCGCCGCGTCATCGTCCCCATGGTCGTCGCCGGTGGCCGGTGCGGCAAGCAGTGCCTCAAACGAGAGCTGCTCGCCGGGTTCGTCTCGCTTCGCCACCGTTCCCCTCTCGGACGGGTCATCTCGCCCTCTCGACGCCGTGTCCCTGAGACGCTATTCGCTTTGCCAGCGCGAGGGGGATTATCAGCAGCGTGCATGATTCCGGCGGAATCATGGTCGCGACGCGCCTAGAGACGAGCCGGCGGGCCGAGCGCTCGGAGGGGCTGGGGGGACCCTGGGATACGCATGACCCGCCGCTCGCCGATCCGAGGGGCCGGCCGGCGGTACCGACGCCCTCGGGACTTTGGCTCCGCAACGGAGCCGATAGGGCATCACCGTGGCGCTTCGCCCCGCAGGTAGGTTGGGGGGACCACGAAGCAGGGGAGCGCCACGACGCTGTCACAGGTGGACGAGTTGCAACACAGCGACGCCGCCCGGGGTTGGACGACTTCGCCGCCACGTGTCCGAGGCGCTCCCACGGCGGAGCAAGAACGCCTCGGACACAAAGAAACTTAGCACTAGAGTTGATGGTAGCGCCGCTGGTGATCGTAGAACAGCTCCCGGTGGGTACAACGGCAGTTGAGATAACTGGCGCTTCGGATTTCAGCTGGCATGACCTGGTGGCCATCGGTGAGCAACGGAATGCTTGTAGCGCCACCTCGGGCGTGGTCACCGCCCCCCTCTGTGAACGTGAGAGTTCGATTTCAGCTTGGTGCGGGGTCCGGGGGATCGATGAGTGCCGCTGCGAGCGCGAACCCCAGTTTCCGTTTTCGTCAGGTCCCTCCCCGGGGTTCTGGTCCCGGGTCGAGACCTACCCGTAGCCGATTCGCATCGTCGGAGGCTGTATCGCAAACTGGTGAGAGCGTGACGTAGATGCGTACACGGCTTGCGTAACATTGCTGACCTGGGCGGACGCGTCCAGCGCGTCCGCAAACGATTGTTCGAGGTCGCCTACCGCCGCCGCCACCGAGAGTGGCGACGACCTCCGCTTTCCGGCTTCATGATTTCCAGGTTGGCCCGGGCCTTCAGGGTGTCGGGGTGCTCGGGGCCGAGGAGGCGCTCGCGGTCGGCCAGGACCTGCTCGCCGATGGCGATGGCGTCGGCCGTGCGCCCCGCCGACCAGTAGGACGAGGCCAGGTTGGCCCGGGCGCTCAGGGTGTCGGGGTGCTCGGGGCCGAGGAGGCGCTCGTAGTCGGCCAGGACCTGCTCGCCGATGGCGATGGCGTCGGCCGTGCGCCCCGCCCACTGGTAG
>JBBSIS010000339.1:0-2634 GCA_038231955.1 Acidimicrobiales bacterium | reverse complement strand
GGCGTGGTACCGGCCGACACCCAGCAGACCGACACCTATTACATCGTCGCCCATTTCCACTACGTGCTCTTCGGCGGCAGCGTGTTCGGCCTCTTCGCCGGCATCTACTACTGGTGGCCGAAGGTCACCGGCCGGCTCCTGGACGAGAAGCTGGGCAAGACGCACTTCTGGCTGATGTTCCTCGGTTTCAACCTCACCTTCGCCCCGTTCCACATCTTGGGGCTGCAGGGCATGCCCCGGCGTATCTACACCTACCCGGAGGGTCGGGGCTGGGACGTGTGGAACCTCGTCTCCACCATCGGCTCGTTCGTCATCGCCCTGTCCATCCTGACCTTCATCGTCAACGTCATCGCCACCCGCAAGAAGGAGCGCTGCGCCGAGGATCCCTGGGACGCCCGCACCCTGGAGTGGACGATTCCCTCGCCCCCGCCGGAGTACAACTTCAAGGAAATCCCCCTCGTGACCAGCCGGGACGAGTTCTGGCACCGCAAGTACCGCGAGGACGAGCACGGCCGGAGCGTCCGGCGGGAGACCACCGAGGCCCAGCCGGCCATGGCCGGCACCGAGATCGAGCCGTCGCCGGCCTCTTCGGCGAGCGGGGCGCCCGACCACGTCGCCGACGAGCACGAGCCCCACATCCACATGCCGTCGCCGTCGTACTGGCCCCTGGTCATGGCCTTCGGGCTGCCCATCCTCTGCTACGGCATGATCTACAAGACGTGGATCGTGGCCATCTCGGGCGGGATCTGGACCATGGCCAGCATGTACGCCTGGGCCCTGGAGCCAGCGACCGCCCCCGAAGACCTGCCCGACCACGATCCGGGTGCGGACGGCGCCGGTCATGACGCCGAGACCGTCTCCGTCCGATGACCGATACCGCCATCACCGCCAGCACCGGCTCGCATACCGAAATGGAGCCCGGCCATCCGCCCACCGCCACCGGTCTTTCCAACGAAAAGGTGGGGATGTGGGCGTTCCTGGGCTCGGAGTGCATGCTCTTCGGGGCGCTCATCTCCACGTACCTGCTGTTCAAGGGCCAGAGCAAGCCGGGCACGCTGGTGCCGCACGACGTCTTCGACATCCCCTACACGTCGGTCAGCTCCTTCGTCCTTCTCATGAGCAGCCTGACCATGGTCCTCGCCCTTTCCGCCATCCAGCGCGGCGATCACCGCCGAACCCGCATCTGGCTGCTCACCACCGCCCTGCTGGGCGCCAGCTTCGTCGCCGGCCAGGCCTATGAGTTCACCGTGTTCGTGCGGGAGGGCCTCAACCTGCGGGTGAACCTGTTCGGATCGAGCTTCTTCGTGCTCACCGGGTTCCACGGGGCCCACGTCACCATCGGCGTGCTCATGCTGCTCTCCCTCTACAGCCTGTCCCTCAAGGGCAAGCTGCCGGCGTCGAAGGCGGAGACCGTCGAGCTGGTCGGCCTGTACTGGCACTTCGTCGACGTGGTCTGGATCGTGATCTTCACCCTCGTCTACCTGATCCCATGAGCACAATCAGCGAGGACCGAAGCGAAGCGGAGGACCGCCGCCCATGAGCACGCCGCCCACCAAGACCCGGGACGAGGCCACCGGCCCGGTCGTAGAAGTGACGCCCGAGGAGGGTGGCACCGCCCACGACCACCCCGGGGAAGCGCAGTACATCAAGATCGCCCTGATCCTGGCCCTCATCACCGGGGCCGAGGTGGCGATCTACTACATCAAGGCGCTCAAGGGCGTCCTGGTCCCTGCGCTGATCGTCTTCTCGATCGTGAAGTTCGTCATGGTCGTGGCCTTCTTCATGCATCTTCGCTTCGACAGCCGCCTGTTCCGCCGCCTGTTCATCCTCGGGGTCGGCTTGGCCGTGTTCTGCTTCACCATCGTGCTCACCACCTTCCACGTGTGGACACGGTGATTTCGCCCCGCAACCTTTCGCCGAGCAACCGGAGGTTGCTCGGCGAGGGTGATCGTCCCTCGGCCGGCCGGCAGAGGCGGCCGACACTCGGGCGTCATTCTCTGGCCGGCAGCCGTTCGGGGCCGCCTTTGGCGGCGTTCGCCTCCGCCGACACATAGCTATCTCCGTGCTCGCCGCCGTTCCATTCCCGCATTGGCATCCGCACTTTGATGTCTGGGCGCTGATCGGGGCCATTGGCGTTCTCTACTTGATCTCGCTGCGCGGTGAACGCCGGCGTCGGCCGGGGGAGGTTGTCGCCAGCCGGGCCCAGCTGGGGTGCTTCGCCGCCGCACTGGGTACGATGTGGCTGGCATCGGACTGGCCCCTGCACGACGTGGCCGAGGGGTACCTCTACAGCGCCCACATGGTCCAGCACATGCTGTTGACCCTGGTGGTGGCCGTGCTCCTGCTGGCGGGGACACCCGGGTGGATGGCCCGCCGGATCCTGGGCGCCGGCCGACTGTTGCGTGTCGTGCGGGCCATGAGCCGTCCGGTCGCCGGCCTCATCCAGTTCAACCTGGTCCTGGTCCTGAGCCATTGGCCGGTGGTGGTGGAGGCCACGGTGCGCCATCACCCGCTGCACTTCGTCGCCCACGCCGTCCTTCTGGGCTCGGCGGTGCTGATGTGGATGCCGGTGGCCAGCCCGCTACGCGAGATCCCCCGGGCCAAGCCGCCCACCCAGATGCTCTACCTGTTCCT
>JBBSIS010000338.1:0-2637 GCA_038231955.1 Acidimicrobiales bacterium | reverse complement strand
GGAATCACTGCAGTCCGCTGACCGCTTTCGCGATGACCAGCAACGAGACGACCAGCGCCGACATGCATTGGACGCTCATCAGCAGCTTCGCCCGGGTGGACAAGGGCATCGTGTCCGTCGGGCTGAACGCCGTCGAGTTTGTGACCGAGAGGTACAGGTAGTCCACCAGTGTTGGCGCCCAGTCGGCTTTCTCTGAGGAGGACCCGGCGACCTCGTCGATGGAGTCACTGTTCTCGTCCTGAGAGAACCGGAAGTCGGCCAAGGGCAGATCGCCACGACTGGTCTGTGCCCGCTTGACGGGACCTCCCCGGTCCATCTCCCAGTAGGCGAGGCCGAAGACGATGATGTTGGTCAACCAGACTTGGAGCGCGGCCAGAAGCAGCTTCTTGGCGTCGTCGGCCTCCCCCGACACCAGTGCGTGGACGAGCAGGACGAGTGAGACCAGGTTGGCTGCGCCGACCACAGCCACCAGGAGGAGGGACAGGGGACGGGACCAGGCCGTTTCCCGGGTGAAGCGGCGCGGGTTCACGGCCACAAGCGGCACGAGCAGGAGCCCCTCGAGAGTCGGCACAGCGAACCTGGCGCCAAAGGTGAGGTTGCTGGGCAGGCCGGCGTACAGGGCGACGCCGACGAGGACCGCCATGGCGGCCGGGAGCCGGTGCTCGTGGTTGCGTCCCTGGCGGGGCCCGGCGATCATCGAGGTCGGCCTACCGCTACTTGCGGCCCCCGAGGAGCTTGACGACAACTACTGCGATCACGATGCCGATCACGACACCGAACAGAATCAGGAACTTGATCGTCCCCGTGATCACGCCGGCTAGAACCACGTGCTCCCCCTCGTCGCAGCTGACGCGGCGTCAGCACTGCCACCCTCTACCCGCTGGGCCGACACGGGACACCCCGACGTCGTCACGGCGGCACAGCGGGACCGCGGCTTGTGGCGGAGGGAACCCCCGAACCCGCGGAGCCATCATTCTCCTGGGGTCGTTGACCGTTGACCTGGCCAATTGGTCGTCAAGAGCGTCAAGACACGCCCTCGATCTTGTTCAAGAGCCCTGACCCTCCTTCTGGGGAAGCTGGAGCACCTGGATCTCGGAGGACGTGCAACTCCCGACCTGGGTTGCCCGCGGCTAGACCGGCCATCGACGGCGGGCGTGATACCAAGCGCCCGGCTGGTGCCGAAGTCGGGCGGCTATACATGATGCGTCCCCGTCGCGAAACCTGTACTCGGTGCCAGCCGTGGAGCGCTGCAAGAGCGATCAGGGAGCACGCCAGAAGCTGGCTGGGGCCTAGGTAAGTGGAGAGGGTCCAAGCTGTTGTTCGCCCCCGGGGGCGGGTTGGCCACCGGGTTCCTTGAACTCGATGAACAGCGCGTGTGAGTCTGTCTCGCCGATGTTCTCGCCGTGGTGTTCTTGAGCATCGAGCCAGCCAACCCGGCCGGCCATGATCTCAACGTCTACCGCTCGGTCATCATGCACTAACCGTCGTCGAAACGAGCTGAGTGTGTACATGACGCTGTCGGGGTGACGGTGCGGGGACGTGCGATCGCCAGGCTTGTCCTTGTACTCCAGCACTCGCACGCGATCGTTCTCGAAGATCGCCTTGTACTTGTCCGGATCCGTGACCGTAGGGTCGAGGCTCATAGCGCGACCGTAGACCGCATGTCCCGCCGACGCTCGCTCTGATCGGGGCTTCCCGGGAGGTGACCCGCAGGCACCGTACTCAGCGCCCCGGTTTGGGGACACGGGCCGGGCAGTGCACACGACCGGCTCAGCGGATCGGTTCACGCCAGCCCACTCGTCGAAGGCACCACGCGTTACGTCGCGCCTGAGTGGTGCCGAAGTTGGGTGTGTCCGCGAGCGAGTGAGCTAGCTGTCGGGCCGCTCGACGCTCGAACGGAGAGCACTGACGACTCGGCGAGCGGCGGGACTCACGATGTCGAGCCGCCACGCCACATGCACGTCGACGTCGAGGTGGAAGTCCACGAAGGGCCTCCAGGTCACCCGCGGATCGGAGAAGACCTCCACCTCGCTCTGGAGCTTCAACGACACGGCTTCGCCGGCGGCCACCAGCCTCAGGGACGCCTCCACCGCACCGATCGGGGACTCGTGCAACTCGCCCGTGCACAGGGCTGCCACCCGGCGGTGCGTCGTCCAGCGTGCCGGCGGCCTGGCGCCGCCCCCACCGCCAGGCCCGTTGCCGGTCGAGCTCGAGGACACCGCAGATCCGGGCGAGTGTCCACCCGGCCTTCACGGCGTCGTCGATCAGGCTGAGGAGCAGGGTCTTGGCGGCGCTGTCGACTCGGGCTGGGATCGCGCCGCTCAAACCCAGGGGCCTTTTCCCCGGAGGGCCGCCAACTCGATCGCCTGCTCCACGATCGTGGCCGACAACCGGGTCACCTCGGCCCGAAGCGAGGCCAGCTCCGACGCCTCCGCTCGGCTCGTCTTCCGGCGGCCCGGCCGTGACGCCTGCAGGGCCGCGATCGCGCCGTCGCGTGCGGTCTTGCGCAGGGTCATGACCGTTGAGCGGTCCACGCCAGCCTCCGCCGCCGCCTCCACCGTCGTGATCTGCCCGGTGAGCATCCGCTGCCACAGGTCGTACTTCTGCTCGGCTGTGAGAAACCGCTTCGCTCGACGC
>JBBSIS010000337.1:0-2690 GCA_038231955.1 Acidimicrobiales bacterium | reverse complement strand
TAGTTTCGGCGTTCTCTGCCTCCTCGGAGATCACCCGCTCAGAGGTCACTCACCACGTCATGAGGCCAGGTAGTGCTCGAGGGCCTCGCGGGCCAGCACGGACAAGCTCACGCCCTCGGCTGCGGCTTTCGCTTCGGCGGCTGCGCGTAGAGACTCAGGAACCCGGAACTGCACGCGCGGCGAGTGACTGCCGTCGCCGGCTAGGGACTTGCCACCGGGGATGAGGTTGCGCCGGCGGGCCTCTGTCACGCCCTCTCGAGCCATCTTCTCGGCAAGCTCGTTCGTCAACCGGCGGCCGTCGCGCAGCCGCACGTCTTCCTTGTCGAGGTCGACGTCGGTGATAGTGCTGTCGGGTCCGACCACGTAACGACTCGGATCTATGCTCATCAGACGTCTCCTTCTCGCTCGGTGTAGCTGGCTGGCATGGCGTGGATGACAGCAAGACCGCCCTTGCGTCGGTTGTCGGGAACCGCGATGACGTGCAACAGGACGCCCCGGTCGTCGGCGCCGAGGAAGTGAAGCTGCGGCCCGTCCTCGGTCTCGACCAGCGTGGGCGTCGACGCGTTCGCCATCGCGGTCAGAATGTGCACATTCCCGATCCGGTGGCGCCGTCCTGACCGGACAACCCGTACGGGAACGCCCTCCACCCGTCGAGTATGTCACACACCATCGAGGCGAGTGTGGCCCCACTCAACCGGAGAACTGGTGGTGGCCACCGCCTTTGCATGCGCCGACCGCCTAAGCATACGGGCGTATGTATGGGCATACGTGCGTACCCTTGTACGTGCCACCGTGTATACGTACGTGCCTCCGCATTCCCGTATGTACGTTCGCACCTGGTCGACACGCCACATATGCGCGTATCCCCGTATGCCGCCCTTGGTCGGTGCATGATCTTGACCCATGGAGGCCCCACAGATCATCGTTTCGGGCGCCTACAAGGGCGGGGTCGGCAAGACCACCCTGGCCCTCGAGCTGGCGTACTTGTTGGACGCGCCGCTAATCGACCTCGATTGGGACAAGGGCGGTGCCACCAAGCGATGGGGCTACGTAGCCACGGAGTCCTCGCCGTTGCTCGACGCCTTGGAGCGCGGGAAGGCCCCGCGGCCACGCAGGGGACGTGGCAAGGCTGATCTCGTCCCCGGCGATCGTGACCTCGAGGCTAACCAGCCGACGCCGGATGAGATGGCCGACGCCTTGCGACGGTGGGCGGGGGAGTGGGAGAGGCCCTACGTTGTCGTCGACACCCACCCCGGGGGAGTGCCCACAACGCTGGGTGCCATGGCGGCCGCATCGGTGATCGTCACGCCCACGGTCCTCGCTATTGGTGAACTCGACGGTCTAGAGGGCTTGGTCGAAGAGCTAGCCGACTACCCGCTGCTCGTCGTGCCGAACAAGGTCCCGAGGACGCCGGATCGGCGACTCCTAGAGCGCCTACGCGACCTAGTGAAGCGCTACGAACTCCCCGTGGCACCGGTGATCTCCGAACAGAAGCGGCTGCCGAAGCGGGCTGGGCGAATGGCGGTCACGGCCTCCAACCCAGTCCCGAAGGTCTGGGAGAACTACGTGACCGAAGTCAGGGAAGTGGCTGAAGCCGTGAAGGGTTACCACGGTGGCTAACCAGGCTGGAATCGACCAACTCGACGCCCGCCGCAAGCGCGCCGAACGCCAGGTGCCTAAGCCTCACCACGCCAAAGCGCCCGTGAGCGCCACCGCCGGAGAACCTGCCCCAGCAGTCGACGAAGAGCGACCGGGTGTAATCGAAGCAACTTCTTCACTGGTTGCGCCGACAGAACCGCCCGTAGCCAAGGTCGTGAGTGCCCCTGCTCCTGAACCAACCGCAGCACCCCAGCGCAAGCCCCGTGCGCGCCAGACTCAGGTGCTGTTCGACGCTCGCGCCGACAGCCACCTCAACGAGGTCAAGAAACGCGCGGTCATGGCAGACGTGGACCTCAGCGCCAGTGCTGTGCTGCGCAAGGCGCTCGACGAGTACGTAGAGGCTCACGGCTACGACGGCATCGTTGCTTGGTTCGCGGAGCACGGCCGCCAGTAGGAACGGCAGCTGGACCTGGATCCAACTCTGCATCATAAGGTCGCCGTCGTCGAGCGGGTGTGTGTTGGGCCTCGATTCGTACCGACGCATGGCACCCAACTGGGAAGCGGGCCTACCAGGGCTGCCGAATGCCTAGGTTATGACCGTTGCCTGCGGCAGTCGGGGCAGGCGAGGTGGCCGTGGGTGGGGTGGGGGATGTTGCCGCCGGGGTGGCCGTGGGGGCATTGGGTGGGGCCGAGGGTGGTCTGCCAGGTCCATTGGCGGATGAGCTTGTCCTGGGCTCGGATGGCGTCTTCGATCGTGCCGGGCCGGTCGGCCGGGTCGACGTCGCGGAGGAGGGCGGCGAGGTAGGCGGCGGGGTGGTCGATGTGCTGGGGGATGGTCCAGTTGCGGGCCCGCAGAGTTTCGTCGGCGGCGGTTTGGATGTCGCGGACGGTCCAGCCGGCGACGGCGAAGCGGTGCAGGGCGGTGAGCCGGCGGGGGGAGACCTTGCGGAGCCAGTAGATCCGCTGCTGCAGGCCGGTGATCAGCCGCCTGACCCGGACGTCTGCCGGATATGTCCGGTTCGCCCGGCCGGTTTGGCCTTTTCGGGTAGGAGCCCGGCGCGGAGCGCCGGTCCTCGTTCGGTCTGTTCGGG
>JBBSIS010000336.1:0-2725 GCA_038231955.1 Acidimicrobiales bacterium | reverse complement strand
CCGCGAGCGGGGCGGCGGGCCGACGGGATCGTCCCGCCCGCTCGAGCGGATCGGGCAACCCCCTTTCGTCAGGCAGTCGGTCGGGGCCCGGCCGCAGCGGCGGTGGCTATCGCGGCCGTCGGGGTGAGCCCGAATTGCCCTCCAAGTGGGGCAACGTGGCTCGGCGGGGTGCTCGCGCCGTTGGTGCCACGCCCGACCGGGACGCGGGACCGGAGCGCGACCGCGGACGGCCACCGGCTTGGGAGGCGGAGCGGTGGACGAATGACACCCCGGTTCGCGGCCCGGAGACGACCACGGCCATTCCGGCGGCGACCACTTCACGGCGTCGGACGCGGACCGGCTCGAAGGTGATCGCCCACGAGGTGGGCGCGACGGTGGAGCCGGCGATGGCGGCCAGGGTCCAGCGCAAGCTCGGCCAGGCGGCCGATACCTTCGAGCGGGATCGTCTGCCGGACGCCTTGCGTATCCTGCGCCCGCTGAGCAAGGACGCACCCGAGGTGGCGGCAGTAAGGGAGCTCACGGGGCTGGCGCTGTACGGGACGGGCCAGTGGGCGGCGGCGGCCAAGGAGCTGGAGGCGTTCCGCCGGCTGGGCGGATCGGTCGAGCAGCACCCGGTCCTGGCCGACTGCTACCGGGCCCTCGGTCGCTATGCGACGGTCAAGAACCTGTGGGACGAGCTTCGGGAGTCGTCGCCCGGAGCGGCCCTGGTCACCGAGGGGCGTATCGTGGCTGCCGGGGCATTGGCCGACCAGGGCGACGTGCGGGGCGCCATCCGCCTTCTCGAGAAGGGGCCGGTGCGCCCTACGCGAGCGGCCGGAGCGCACCACGCTCGGCTCTGGTACGCCCTGGCCGATCTCTACGAACGGGCGGGCGATACGCCCAAGGCCCGCGAGCTGTTCGCTCGGGTGGTCGCCGCCGAGCCGGGCCTGGCCGACGCTGCTGAGCGTCTTCATTCCCTGGGGTGAGGCACTGTCGCACCCGGTAGGTAGGGTCGTCATCGGCGCTTCCCCCTCGCCTGCGACGACGCGACGAAGGAGACGGTGATGACGAACATGGCGACGGCTGGTGGGCCAGTGGCCAACCTGGTGGTGTTGATCGGGCGGTTGGCTCGGCCGGCGGAGGTGCGGGAGCTGCCGTCGGGCGACCGCCTGGTGGCCTATGAGGTCACGGTGCCCCGGGATGGCGAGCGGGCTGAAACCGTGCCCGTGGTGTGGATGGGCGCCCCGGCCAGCGCCGCCGACCACGATGTCGACGAGCGGCTGGTGGTCATCGGCCGGGTGCGGCGCCGCTTCTACCGGGCCGGTGGCAGCACCCAGAGCCGTACCGAGGTGGTGGCCGAGGCGGTGGTCAACGCCCGCCACGCCAAGCGGGCGGGTGCCGCTTTGGAGCGGGCTCAGGCCCGTCTGACCGAGGCGGTGATGGGAGGATGAGCGGGCCGGGCCGGGGTCAGGAGGCCAACCGGCGAAAGACCATGCCGGTGCGGGGCTTGGGGTGGAAGAAGGTTGTCTTGGTCGGCATTTTGCGCCCTGCGCAAGCGGTACGCGCGATCTGGTCGACCGCCACCGGGCGCAGCAGGATCCCGGCCTGGGCGGCGCCGGAGGAGACCCGGCCGGTGACCGAGCTCAGGGAGTGGTCGAAGGCCAGGCGGTGGGGGGGCAGACCGGCGAGGGCCTGGTCAAGAAGAGCGGCGTCGGGAGGGGCGTCGTCCGATGCCGCCACCCGGGGCCGGAGGAGGAACATTCGGCCGTCGGCCAGGAGGAGCCCGAGGGCTCCCTGTGCCGTCATACGATCTGGAAGACTCTCGACAGGGGGCCGGGCCTCCTGCGGCTCGAAGCTGGCGTCCAGGGCGGCCGGCAGGTCGAAGCCCTCGGGCAGGCCGGTGACGACCCGGTGGATGGGGCGCACGCTGGCCTGGCCGTCGGCCAGTTCGCAGACCAGGGCCAGGAGCAGATCCTCGTCGCCGGGCGCCCCGCCACGCGTCGCCCGCTGTTCGTCCCGGTAGGCGAGGGCGGTGGCGTAGCGGTGGTGGCCATCGGCGATCACCACGGGCGCCGAGGCGACGGTTGCCGACAGGGCCTCGAGCATGCTCGGCTGGGTGAGCCGCCACATCCGGTGGTGAACCCCCTCCCCGTCGGTGCAGCGGGCGTCGGGAGGGCCGATCGGCGTGAGGAGCTCGGTCAGCCCCGAGGCCATCGACAGGCCCCAGACCGGGGACAGATCGGCCCGGCACGCCCGGAGGAGGTTGAGCCGGTCGTCGCGGACCTTGTGCTGGGTTTCTTCATGGGGAAGCACGCCGCCCTTTCCGGCGGCGCTGACCTCGAGCGCCCCGAGCACCCCGACGATCTGATGGCTGTCGCCGTTCGGGTCGTGGTAGCCCATCCGGTAGGCGTAGAAGCCGGGTCCAGGATCGGTGCGCAGGACGCCAGCGGCCAACCACTCGTCGAAGCGGCACCCGGCGCTGGCGTAGCGGTCGGCGCCCTCTTCGGGCCGGGACAGATCGATGTGGACAACGTTGAACGGGCTTCGGGCCTCCAGGGCGGCTTGAGAGTCGGCGTTGATCACGTCGTACGGAGGTGCGACCACATCGTCGAGGTCGACCCGGTCGAGGTCGTAGCGGATACCGGCGAAGGGCTCGAAGCGGGGCACGTCCCCTGCCTAGCAGAGCGGCTCCGGAGCCTCGGACAGCGGTTCAGTACATCGGGGACGGCTCCACGTCGGTCACCTT
>JBBSIS010000335.1:0-2762 GCA_038231955.1 Acidimicrobiales bacterium | reverse complement strand
GCTGCTCGTCGACCACGGCCACGAGCGGGCCCAGGCGTCCGTCGGCTTCGAGGCAGGCGTGGGCCCGGGCGTTGAGGTCGCGCACGTCGCTGCGGCGGATGGCGCCCATGACCACGTCATGGTTGGCCTGGTGATGGGCCCACCAGTCGAGCACCATCTGATCCCTCAGCGCGTCGCTGTTGTGGGCGACGGTGACATGGCCGTGGGCATCGAGGCGACGCACCGCCAGCTCGGTGTGGCCCTCGCGCAGCGCGGCGACGATGAACCGCTCCTCGGGGTCGCGCTGGCGGCGGTTCTCCACCAGCTCGACCACGCCGACCCGCTTGGCCAGGGCGGGGAGCAGGCCCCCGGCGTCGATGGAGGGGAGCTGACGGGGGTCGCCGACCAGGATCATCTTGGCCCCGGACCGCCCGACCTCGTCGGCCAGGTCGGCCATGAGACGTGTGCCCAGCATCCCCGCCTCATCGACGACGAGGACGTCGCCGGGGCGCAGACGGCTCCGCCCGGCCGCCAGGGCGTTGTGGAGGGAATGGGCGGTGGACGAGGTGATCCCCGACCCCGACTGCAGCTCCCGTGCCCCGCGGGCGGCCAGGCTGACGCCGAGCACCCGGTGGCCAGAGGACTGGTACGCCTCCCGGACGGCGTCGAGGGTGAAGGTCTTGCCGGCGCCGGCCCTGCCGATGACCACGTCGGCCGGACGACCGGCGAGGCACAACTGGCCGACCATGGCCCGCTGCTCGTCGCTCAGCGACGGCCGGGCGTCCATGGTGGCGGCCACGGCGCGGGGATCGGCAACCAGGCCGGGATGAGGGAGACCGGTGGCCAGGGCCAGCACCCGGGCCTCGGCGGCGAGGATCTCCGGGGTCGACCACCGCTCGGCGGTCAGCGCCACGGCCTGGTCCGATGCCAGATACGCCTGGCAGCGCCCGGTGATCTCGTCGAGGCTCGCCCCCTGGCGGGCGGATCGGGCACACGCCCGGATGGCATCTCGTCGCACGAAGCTGGCGTCTTCGTCGGTGAGTGCCGTGGCCAGCTCGTCGTCGCCGGCCCGTAGCTCGGGTACCCGGGGCACACGCGTCACCCGGGCCAGGTCGAAGCGAAGGTCGCCGGCGCGCTGGCGCCATTCGGCCCGCAGCTCGGCCTCGGTGATCCCGGTGGGCTTGGGCTTGCGGGTGGCCAGGGTGGCCAGGCGGGCGCTCTCGGCGGAATGGCCGCCGACACGCTCCATCTCGGCCACGATCTCGGCCCGCCGGCGCGAGAACGCCTTGCGCATGTCGCCGCTGATGCCCACGACCTCGGCCACGCCGTGGCGGTCCATTTCATCGAACACCAGACCCAGGCGGGTGGCCAGCTCCCGGCGCAGGCAGGCCTGGAAGACGGCCTCGCCGGCGTAGCGCTCGCGGTATAGGGCCCGGGCGTCGAGGGCGGCGCGACGACCGTCGGGGCCCTCGGCCACGTTGAACACCGTCCAGTGCAGGTGGATGCCCGGGTCGCCGAGCCGGCTGGTCCGATGCAGGAAGACCGCGCCCATGAAGCCGTTGCCGGGCTCGTGTTCAGTGCCGGCGTGGCCCCGGCGTACGAAACAGGCGTTGGCCTCCAGGTAGCGCTCGACTTCGTCGCGAGCTGCGTAGAGCGCCGCTTCGACCTCCCGGGCGTCGTGGTCGCTGCCCAGCGCCCAGACGAGTGACACCGACTTCGACGGCGACAGCGTGAGGTCGAAGCCGGCGACCTGGCGGCGGTGGATGGTCATGGGCGAGCCGTCGGGGGCCTCGCCTCGGAAGGCGGCGGCCAGGTCCTGGCGGTCGGCGACGCCGGTCAGGCCGTCGGCCGTGGCCAGGCGGCCGACCCAGCGTCCTGGCGATGATCCCGATTCTGAGAGATAATCCTCTCGGCCGTCGATGACCTCGACCTCGTAGTAGTCGAGGTCCTGGCACTTGGCGATGGACAGCATGGCGGAGCCTCCCTGCACGTCGGTGCATTGGTGTGAAAGTTGTTGATCTGTCCGGCGGGCGGATCAGGGGGTTGGGGGAGGGGACCTGTGGTGGCCTCCGCCAGTTCCCGAGGCGAGGGTCTTGGCCGGTCCGTCGGTCAGGCGGCGTCAGGGCCGAGGAGGGCGCGGACCATGCGTTCGATCGCCTCCCTCGGGACGCGCTTCTGGCGACCGATCCAGATGAAGGGCAGGCCCGACTGGCCGCCGCTGCGCTCCCACTCGGTGGTCAGCTCGTAAGTCTTCGACCGGCCGAGCTGCAGGACCTCGGCCGCTTGCTCGACGGTCAGGAACGGTGGCAGATCCTCGAACATGGGGACCTTCCTTTCACAGTTGTCCAACGTGGATTGGGAGTGTCGCGCTACTTCGGTACTGAAGTCAAGGACTGTGATCCCACAGTGCGATGCACTATGGTGGTGCCGTGGCTCGAAAGCGCAGCACTCCCGAACCCGATCCGGTCAGCGTCCACCAGGTCGTCGCCTACAACTTCCGGCGCGCTCGGGAGGAGCGGGGCTGGACCCAGGAGCAGACGAGCGACGAGCTCGGTCCGTTCCTCGGGTACCGGCTGAAGCAGGCCGGTGTGTCGGCCATCGAGAAGACCTACGACAGTGACCGCAAGCGCAACCTCGACGTGGGCGAGGTCGCGGCGTTCGCCCGCTGCTTCGACTTCCCGATCTCATACTTCTTTGTCCCACCGCCGGGGACGACTTCCGCAACACTCGCCACACCCGGACCCGAGTATCCGCCCGAGTGGGCACGTGGGAAGCTGTCCGAG
>JBBSIS010000334.1:0-2828 GCA_038231955.1 Acidimicrobiales bacterium | reverse complement strand
TGCCGACCAGGAGGACGTCGAGGACACCCTGCGGCGACTGGCATCCCGCCAGGAGCCGCTGGTCGCCCGGCTGGAGCGCCAGCCCGGTCAGAAGGAGAACCGGTGGGCCCACCTCCTCGGTGGCGACTTGGCCGAGGTGCTGGCCACCGCCGACCAGGCGGCCACGAACGGCGACGACCGCCCATCGCCGCGCGTCGACCGGATCGCCACCCTCGAGCGGTCCGTCGAAGATCTGCGGACCGATCTCGACCGGCTCCGGGCCGCCTACCGCAACCTCGTCGCCCGCCTCGGCGAGCCCGACGAGACGGGCCACTGATGGATAGATCGCCGGCCGGGCCACGCGCCGGGTTGGCCGCTCTGGTCTGCTGCGTCACCCTGGCCAGCATGGCGGTGCTGTTCGCATCTCCTGCCGGGGCGCAGGCGGGCCGCGAACGGATCACCGCCTACGACGTCGACATCGAGGTCGAGAGCACCGGGTCCATGGTGGTGACCGAGACCATCGACTACGACTTCGGCTCGGCCAGGCGCCATGGGATCTACCGCCAGGTTCCCGTCCGCCTCGGTTACGACAAGCGCTACGAGCGCCTCTACAGCCTGAAGGTGATGTCGGTGGTGGGCTCGGGAAGAACTCCGGCCCAGTACAAGACGGAAGACGCCGGTCGCTATGAGCGCATCCGGATCGGCGATCCCGACACGACGATCACGGGAGCCCACCGCTACACCATCGTCTACCGGGTCGACCATGCGCTCAACGGCTTCGCCGACCACGACGAGCTGTACTGGAACGCCATCGGCACCGAATGGACGGTGCCGATCGAACGAGCGACCGTCCGGGTGACGGCGCCTGCGGAGCTGACCGACGTCGCCTGCTTCGGTGGGGGCAGCGGCTCGAAGCTGCCCTGCTCCGACGCCAGCCGGGCCGGGCCGGTGGCCGGTTTCGCCCAGAGCAACCTCGGGCCCTCGGAGGCTCTGACTGTGGTCGTGGGCTTCCGGAAGGGCGCGGTGCCCGAACCGGTCCCGGTGCTCGACGAGAAGTGGGTACCGGGCCGAGCCTTCGCGGCGACGCCGGCGACCCTGGCTCTCAGCGCCGCCATGCTGGTCGTCATCGCCTTCGCCGTCGTCCGTCTCATGTGGCGCACCGGGCGCGACCGGCGCTTCGCCGGGTCCCCGGTGGACGTCGCCTTTGCGACCGAAGGCCAGGAACGGGCCGTGGGCGTGTTCGACCGTACGGAGACGCCGGTCGAGTTCGTGCCTCCGGACGGCCTGCGACCTGGGCAGCTGGGCACTCTGGTCGACGAGGTCGCAAATACCCTCGACGTCACCGCCACGATCGTCGACCTGGCCGTCCGGGGCTATCTCCGGATCGACGAGATCCCCAAGCAAGGGTGGTTCGGCAAGCCCGACTGGACGATGACCAGGCTCAAAGAGGGCGACGGCCTGCTCACCTACGAGCGCTCGCTGTTCGACGGGCTGTTCACCTCTGGGGCCGAAGTGCGGCTGTCGGAGCTGCGCAACACCTTCGCCGCCCGGTTGGCGACGGTGCAGCACGCGCTCTATGACGACGTGGTCGCCCAGGGATGGTTCGTCGGTCGGCCCGACCGGATCCGCCGTCGCTGGCGGATCATCGGCGGTGTCACCCTTGCCGCAGCGGTCGTGCTCGCGATCGTGCTGGCGGCGGCGACCCATCTCGGGCTCCTCGGGCTGCCCCTGGTGTTCGGGGCCGCCCTGCTCCTGGCGGGCGCCGGCCGGATGCCGCGCCGCACGGCCCGGGGCACCGGCGTCCTACGGCGGGCCGAAGGCTTTCGTCGCTTCATCCAGGAGTCGGAAAAGGAGCGGGCCCGCTCCGCCGAGCAGCAGCACCTGTTTTCGGAGTACCTGCCCTACGCCATCGTGTTCGGGGTCACCGAGAAGTGGGCCCGGGCCTTCGCCGGCATCGATGGTCAGCTCCCGGAGCCGACGTGGTACGGCGGGGGCAACGCCTTCACCGCCGCCGCCTTCTCCCATTCGATTGACGGGTTCGCGGTGACCACGGCGGGCACGATCACCTCCACACCGTCGGGCTCCGGTGGCAGCGGGTTCTCCGGCGGGGGGTTCTCCGGCGGCGGCGGAGGCGGCGGCGGGGGGGGATCCTGGTGATCCGCGATCGTGGTCGTAGAATCGAGGCCCTCATGCGTTCTCACGCCGAATGACCCCGGTACACGGGCAATGCCGGGCGCTCCCCTCTACCCCGGCGAGCGCCGGGGAGGCCAGGCGCTTCGTGGAGTCCGTCCTCTCTGGAGCCGAGCCCGAGATGCTCACCTACGCCGCCGCCCTCTTGGTCAGCGAGCTGGTCGCCAATGCGATCCTGCACGGCCGGGCGCCGGTGGAGGTCTGTGTGACGGTGGACGTCTCGCGGGCGCGCGTCGAAGTACACGATGGCAGCCCGCGACTGCCCGTACGGAGGAACTACTCCTCCATGTCGGGGACCGGACGAGGACTGGTACTGCTGGCCAGGATGGCGTCACGCTGGGGCGCCGATCCCACGCCGACGGGCAAGGTGGTGTGGTTCGAGCTGGACACAGCCACCTCTCCGACGATGGACCTGTTGGACGTCGACGCTCTCCAGTCGGCACGAGCCGTCGGGAAGTGAGCGCCCGCCAAGCCCGCCGGGCATGGGCGAGGACTTGTCCCGGGCCATTGCCGGCAAGCAGTGAGATCGACGTACTCGCCGCCGGCGACGGATCGAGGCACGTTCCGACGTCGGCCACTGAGCCTCCCACCCACCGGTGGCGGCGGGAAGTGCCCTACCGGCCGGGCCGCCACTCCAGGAACACCAGCGTGGCGTCGTC
>JBBSIS010000333.1:0-2881 GCA_038231955.1 Acidimicrobiales bacterium | reverse complement strand
GGACGACTGATGCACCGAGCCCCAGCGTGACGATCCCAGAGACAGCACGGATCGAGCAGACCTTCCGCCAAGAGTTCGGCGCCGCGGTGGCCACCCTGGGCCGGCTCTTCGGCGACATCGACGTCGCCGAGGAGTCGGTCCAGGAAGCCTTCGTCGTGGCCCTCCAGCGGTGGCCGACCACCGGCGTGCCCCCGAACCCGGGCGGATGGATTGTCACCACCGCCCGCAACCGGGCCATCGACCGCCTGCGGCGGGAGTCGTCCCGTGACGACCGCCACGCCCAGGCGGCCCGCATCCACCAACGCGACAAACCGCCCGAGGAGGCGGGCCCCGTGACCGACGACCGCCTTCGTCTCATCTTCACCTGCTGTCACCCGTCGTTGGCTACCAGCGTGCAGGTGGCGTTGACCCTCCGCCTGCTCGGTGGCCTCGAGACCGGCGAGATCGCCCGGGCCTTCCTGGTCCCGGAGACCACCATGGCTCAGCGACTGGTGCGGGCCAAGCGCAAGATCCACGCCGCCGCCATCCCCTACCGGGTGCCCAGGGACGCCGAACTGCCCGACCGCCTCCGTCCCGTGCTGGCCGTGGTCTACCTGATCTTCAACGAAGGCTACGCGGCGAGCACCGGCGACGAACTGGTGCGAGCCGACCTGAGCGCCGAAGCCGTCCGCCTGGCCCGGCTGCTGGCCGACCTGATGCCCGACGAGCCCGAGGTGCTCGGCCTCCTCGCTCTCCTCCTGCTCACCGAGGCCCGGCGGGCGGCCCGCAGTGCGGCCGACGGCTCGCTGGTGTTGCTGGCTGACCAGGACCGCTCGACGTGGGACCGCTCCCTCATCGCCGAGGGCCAGGCCCTGGTCGCCGCCTGTATCCGCCGCAACCAGCCGGGCCCCTACCAGCTCCAGGCTGCGATCAACGCTGTCCACACCGACGCCGCCGTCGCCGCCGAGACCGATTGGTCGCAGATCCTCCGCCTCTACGACCAACTGGTCACGATGGCGCCTACGGCCGTCGTCGCCCTGAACCGGGCCGTCGCCCTGGCCGAGGTCCGCGGTCCGGCCGCCGGCCTGGACGCGGCCGACGCCCTCGAGCCCGGCCTGGCCGGCTACCACCTCTTCCACGCCACCCGGGCCGATCTGCTCCGCCGGCTCGGGCGGGAGGCCGAGGCGGCGGCGGCCTACGACGCTGCGCTGAGCCTGGTCGCCAACGCCGCCGAGCGCCGCTTCCTCGAGGGCCGCCGCCGCTCACTTACCGTCGCCGACCTCCCGACCCGAGAGCAGCACGCCGCGCTCGTCGCGTCCTTGGCCAACGACCCCGACCTCGCCGCCGCTGTCGCCACCGACGACAATATCCGCCTACCCGCCGTACATCAGCGATCCCGGGGTGGTGAGGAGCTCTCCTGATTCCAGCCACGTCTTGAGGCCTGACAGGATCATGGGCCAGCCACCGTAGAGCTGATCGTTGGCGCCCTCACGAAGCTCGTCGTGGGTGAGGAGGAGGCGGCAGGAGTCGCCGATGGGTTCGATCTCCCAGGTGACCCTCGACGTCCCCTCACTCCTCACCTCGTCGCTCCACAGGGCGACCATGCTCAGGACCAGGCGTCGGGGCGGATCGACCTCGAGGACCGTGCCCTCGCCGAGCAGGCCCGGGGCGTTGGGGTGGCTCATCTCGATGTGCGACCCGAGGGCCCAGTCCGACTTGGCCCGGGTGCCGAAGTGGTACTTGCTCCTGATCTCGTCGTCGGTGATCGCCTCCCAGAGGCGCTCCGGGGTGGTGCGGATGTAGATCTCGAAAATCTTCTCCATCGGAATCTCCAGTCTGTGCTTTAGGTCGCTGAGCACCGCCGTCCACGGCTCGGCGAACTTGGATACCCACCGGTCGTGGACGAGCCGGATCGGGACGGGGTTCAGGAAATGCAGCTTCTCGCGGCCCCGCCGCCGGGTGACCACCAGGCCGGCGTCCTCGAGCTGCTTCAGGTGCTTCATCACCCCGAAGCGGCTCATGGCGAACCGACCCTCGAGTGCACTCAACGTCTGGCCGTCCTCCTGGAACAGCTCGTCCAGCAGGCTGCGCCGGGTCGGATCAGCGAGCGCCTTGAACACCTCGTCCACGCCACCGAACCTATGTGACTATATGGTCACCTGTCAAGCAAGGAGTCGTCCCGGCGTGGCCCGAAGCCGGCCGACGAGGGAGCCTCGCTACCATCTGGGACGTGGCTCGACGACGTCTGGCCGGTCTGACCCTGGCGTCACTGCTGGCCCTGACCGGTTGCGGTTCGGCTTCTTTGCCCAAGGCCAGTGCCCCCTTGGACTCGTTGCCGTCCGATCCGACGACCGGGTCGGCGCCCTCCACAACAACGCCGGAAGCCCGGCCCGCCACCGCCAAGTACTCGGTGGCCACGGCCACCGGGAAGTCGGTGGCCATCTATGACTCGCCGGTGCAGCCGGAGCCGGCCCGATCGCTGCCCAGCCCACAGTCCGACGGCAGCACGCTGGTCCTGCTGGCCAGGGAGCAGCAGGGTTCGTGGCTCAAGGTGCTGCTGCCGGTGCGGCCCAACGGAGCGACGGGATGGATCCGCGCCTCCGACGTCACGGTCGCCACGCACGACTACCGGATCGAGGTCGAGGTGAGCGCCCACAAGCTCACCGTCTGGAAGGGGAACGATGTCTTCCTGGAGGACACCGTGGCCGTCGGGGCGTCGGCCACCCCCACCGCCCTCGGGAGCTTCTACACGACCGGGCTGTTCGACACCGCGGCGACACAGCCGGTATACGGGCCCTTCGCCTACCCTCTCTCAGGATACTCCGATGTGTTGTACTCCTTCGGCGGCGGTGAGGGTCAGATGGGCATCCACGGCACCAACGACCCGTCGAGCCTGGGCCGC
>JBBSIS010000332.1:0-2889 GCA_038231955.1 Acidimicrobiales bacterium | reverse complement strand
GTCACCCAGCTCGGTGAACCACAGGTTGCCGTCAGGACCGTGGGTGATCTCCCAGGGGTGGCTGTCCGACGACGGAACGGGGAACTCGGTGAGCTGGCCCTGCGTCGTGATTCGCCCGATCTTGCCCTGGCGGAAGTCGCTGCAACGCTCGTTCTTGCACTTCCCCTCCTCGGCGAACCACACCGCCCCGTCGGGGCCGTCGGTGATCCCTCGGAGGAACTGGTCGGGGTCGCTGACCGGGAACTCCTGCAGGACGCCCTCCGGGGTCATCCTGCCGATGCTGGCGGTGTTGAGCTCGGTGAACCACACCGCGTTGTCGGGGCCGTGGGTGATCTGGTGGGGATGCCGGGTCGTTGGATCGCTCGGGAGAGGGTCGATCACGATCCGCGGCGAGGCCTTGCTCGCATCGGCCGTCGCCGCTCCCGCAGCAACAGCCGGGCACACCAGTGTGGCCGCCAGGACCGCTACTCCTAGCGCCGGAACCCTTCTCGTCTTTCGTCGCCAAATCCGCATTGTGCTACCGCCTCTCTCAGCCAGGGCCTCGCGCCTCGTCAGCGGAACCTAAGCCTGGATCCACCGAAAAAGTAGCGTCGGAAACGGGTGACCATCCACGAAAAAGGGCCTCTGACCTGGGACAATGGCGGTTGCTGACACCAACCAGACCCCAAGTCGGAGGCCACTTTTTCGATGCGCTCATCTTCGCACAGCCTGGACCGCCTCGGGGTGACCTTCGATGACGATCACGCCGTTGCCGATGCCGGGCTGATCGCGCCGGCGACGCTGGCCCAGCACCTCGGACTGCGTGAGCTGTTCGACACCCACGTCGACCTCGGTGAGGCCCCTGGGCACGCCAACGTCGGGCTCAAGGCCATGACGCTGGTGCACTCAGCGCTGGCCGACGGCGATTGCATCGACGACGCCGACGGCCTGCGGTCGGCGTCGACCCAAGCCGTGTTGGGCCATGGCCTGCGGGCGCCATCCACGCTGGGCACCTTCTTGCGCAGCTTCACGTGGGCCCACAGCGCCCAGCTCGACGCCGTCGCCGGGGAGTTGTTGAAGCGGGCGTGGGCCGCGGGGGCGGGACCCGGGGCGGCGCCGGTGACCATCGACGTGGACTCCACCATCTGCCAGACCTACGGCCTGAACAAACAGGGTGCCAAGTTCGGCCACACCAAGGTCCGGGGTTACCACCCCCTGGTCGCCACCATCTCCGGCAGCGGCGAGGTGGTAGGCACACGCCTGCGAGGTGGCAACGCCCACACCGCCCGGGGCGCGGCCAGCTTCCTGCGTGACGCCTTCGCCCGGGTGCGCGCTGCCGGCGCGACCGGCCCACTGGTGCTGCGGGCCGACTCCGGCTACTACAACCACAACGTCGTGGGCGCCTGTCGAAAGGCCAATGTGGCCTTTTCGATCACGGCCAAGAACTCAAAGGCCATGCTCAAAGCCGTCGGCGCCATTCCCGATGCCGACTGGAAGCCGATCGACTACTACCTGCCCGGCGGTGCCGACGTGGCCGAGACCACCTACCGGCCCTTCGGCAAGTTGGCGCCGCTGCTGCGCCTGATCGTGCGTCGCACCAAGCCCACCCCCGGCACCCAGCTGGCCCTGCTGGTCACCTACGACTACCACTGCGTCATCACCGACCGTGTGGGTGACACCCTCGTGTTGGAGGCCGACCACCGTCGCCACGCCCAGGTCGAAGACGTGATCCGCGATCTCAAGTACGGCGTTGGGTTGAATCACCTGCCCTCGGGGCGCTTCGGCGCCAACGCCGCATGGCTGGTGATCAACGTGATTGCCCACAACATGGCCCGCTGGACCGCCCGCATCGGATTGGGCGAACCTACGCTCACCACCAAGACCCTGCGGCGGCGCTATCTCCGCCTCCCCGGCAGGATCACGAGCTCGGGTGGCCAACCCACCCTCCACCTGCCCGCGGCGTGGCCGTGGGCCGAGCGCTTCGACAAGTCCCTGGCCAAGCTGCGGGCCGTGGTGCTGGTCACCTGAGGTTGTGGAGAAGACGGCGGTCATCAGCGCCGACCCGTCGAGCACCCCCAGCGCCGAATACCGGGGAAAGACCCTTCCTCCTCAACGCCGTCTCAGCGGGCCATGGCGCCGCCGGAGGCCCTTTCGGCTGTCACGACCCATTCCTGGTCGCTCCCGGCCAGCCACGGCCGCCGACCAATACGTTTCGGTGGATACAGGCTAAGAGCGAAGCTGAGAGCTGTCAAGGGTGATCGAGGGCCTGCGCAGTCCCCTGGCGGTCCTACCACTGCGGTTATTTCATTTGAGCCGCTCACCGGGAGTTGGCCCTGCGCCCCTGGGGCAAGCCCCGGGTGCCCTGGGCCACGGGCTCACCGGGGGCCACGTCGGGCCACCGGGCGGCCAGGCGGGCGGGTGGGGTCGACGAGCACGGCGACACTCGCAATGCCACCGCGCGCCCGGCGGACCGGTCGACAGATCGGCCTACGCGTTCAGGATCTTGCGCCGATCCTCGTCACGGGCCGGATCGCAGGCGGTCGCGCTCGACGGCTGGCTCACTGCGCGACGCCAGGTTGTGGACCACGATCAGCAGCACGGTCGATCACGTCGTCGTGGGCCTCGGCCAGGAGGCGCTCGGCGTAGCAGGCGAGCGTGGCCGCCCGCCGTTGCGGCATGCGCTGGCGCAGGCGCTGGGCCTTGGCTGTCGCGGCGTCTGCTGCAAGGGCGCGGACTCGCCCCGGAGCGAGTCCGTCCAGGCTGAGGCGTCGGGGTCCCACCACCCGCTGGACCTCATTGAGGCGGTCCCGGGCTTCGACGAGGCCGTCGATGGTGGGGGAGCGGGGTTGGCGCCGCAGTCGCGCGAGTAGGGAGAACCCCGTCTCGACATCGACGTCGAGGAGCTGCTCG
>JBBSIS010000331.1:0-2895 GCA_038231955.1 Acidimicrobiales bacterium | reverse complement strand
CTCGCCGCTGCGCCGGCGGCGGTCTACCAGATCCTCTGCCACGTCGAGTTGTATCCGGCGTGGTGGCCGGAGGTCCGCTCGATGCGGCGCCTGGATGAGCGGCGGTTCGACACGGTGTGCCGCTCCCTAATGCCCTATGCGCTGCGATTCGTCACCGAGCAGGCCCTCATCGACCCCGAACACGGCGTTCTGGAGGCGCATCTCCCCGGTGACCTCGATGGCCGGTCACGCTGGACCGTCGCTGCCGATGGCCCAGACACTGCGCTCAGCTACGACCAGGAGGTCGTGACCCACACGCGCCTGCTCAACGCATTTGTCGCCAGCGGCCCGTCCCGCCTTCGTGGCCAACCACGCGCTGATGATGCGTCACGGGAAGGCAGGTCTCGCCACCTTCATGGCCGGGTACGGCCTTGGATGCACGCTGGGATCGCCGACCCTCGCTGAGGCCGGGCGGTGAGCATCGAGAGCGTCACAGCCGAGTTGGGGATCCTCCGCGCCCGTATCGACGCCCGGAGCGCCAATCTCCACACCTGGCCCACCAAGGAGGAGGAGCACGTCGCCGACCTGGACCGCTACGACCGCGGTCTCCTGAGGGCCGCGAACATGACCGGCATCGAGGCACCCACCTCCCGGGGTCGGGACGGCTATCTCCTGAACGACCAGGAGCGCTCCCGCTTGGAGGTGCGGCTGGCCGCGCCCGACTTCGGCGTCCAAACCGGGCGATCGCCGCTCGCAACCTGAGCTGCCACCACGGTGGGGGCGCGGAGAGCGGAGCTGTCGCGTGAACTCGGCGAGGCCGCGTTCAGGGCTGATCCGCCTTGTCGTGTGAGGATTATGCTCAGCGGGGCTTGCTCGCCGGAGGCTCGCCGACCCGGCTGAGTTCGCGGTTGGGGGCCGACGCTGTGAAGCCGATGACCGCACAATTGATGTCGATGCCGACCGACCCGTAGGGCTGGGGCTGCCCCGTGGCCGGGTCGACGCCGGTGAGAAGGTCGGGACGGCTGGCCGCCAGGTTGAACCGGAGTGGCCTCGACGGCGGACCGCCCCGATCGTCGCTGGCGACAGCCAACCGGACGAATCGGTCCGGGGGCTGGCCCCAAGCGTGCTGGCCCCAAGCGTGGTCGGAACCGGCGCCGCTGGGGAGACGGCCATCTCGACGGGCCTTCTCCTGACAGCTTGGATCGAGTCGGCCTCCCTCTCGGCCGGCGCGGCCTGAGCCGCCGGGGCTTGGCGGTGCTGGCCGCGGTGGTGGCCGTCGGCCGGATTGTCTCGATCGCCGTGTTCTGGCCGCTGCTGGCCAGCTACTACCGGGGGCGCCCCCGGGGCACCGCCCGCCTGGCCAATGCCGGTTGGCTGCTCTTCGCCTACGCCGTTTTCGCCGCCACCCTGATCGGCGCCTACGGGCTGCTCACCAGCAGGCCGGCGGCAGGGTGGCGCCCAGCGCGGCGATGCCGCACGTCGGACGCCGGGCCGTCCTGGCCGGAGGTGCCGGCCTCGGGCTGGCCGTGGCGACGGGCGGAGTCCTCCGCAGCTCTACACCCGCTCGACCTTCGGCTACGACGGCCTCCAGAACAACGTCGACCTCGGCGCCATCACGCCCAACGACCGCTTCTACGTGGTGACCCAGAACCTGATCGACCCCCAGGTGCGCAAGGGCTCCTGGCAGCTGGAGATAGGCGGCGCGGTCGACCGGCCCCGCCAGTATGATTTGGGTGCGGGCTTCCCTGGAGTGTCGTGCATGGGCGTGCCGGTTGACGTCAGCGGGTGCCTTGCACCGATCGCGTCCGGCCGGGGCTGTTCAGTCGCCTGCGGCGGGTGTGGTCCAGCTTCGTGTCTTTCGACTGCGTGGACTGAGTCGACTTGGAGCATCGCGATGAGCCTCCTTGAGGCGTCGGGCGTTGTCGAACCACGGTTGGTGTATCGGGCGAGCTGGTCTCGCTGAGTCCACCTGTATACGGTCGACGACACCCGCGGACAGCATCCGGCTGGCGGACCCGCACACCGTTGTCATGCTAGGCTCCGTTTCGCGACGTCGCAGCGAGCACCAGTCGAAGCATGCGAGTTCGCCTTCGTAGGCAGCCTGTGGTGTTGGGATGACCCCCCGGGGGCAATCCAGCCGCGCAGAGGGCATCAGCAGAGGGATCTCGAGTGGCAGCACAACGCAGGATCTGGGGACTCGCGCCGCGTGAGCGGACCGGCCCTCCCGAGGAGCGGGTCCGCGAGATCGGAGAGCGGCTGCTGGCAACGCTCGGGCGTCAGAAGTGGATGGATCGTCCGAGCTATCGGCTCGAGCACATACTCGGGTTGGCGCGGGCTGCCTGCGGTGGTGCTGGTGGGCGCATCAGCAACCTTTTGCACGGCACGTGGCTGGGGCATCCGCTGCACCCCCTGTTGACGTCGCTGCCGACCGGGGCCGTGGCGACGACGGTGGCGTTGGACGTGGCCGGTGTGCTGCCTGGCCATGGCTCGGGATTGCGCGACGCATCGCGGTTCACCCTAGGTGTCGGGATCGTCGGTAGCCTGGCTTCGGCGGTGACCGGCCTGAACGACTGGCAGCACACCCAGGAGCAGTCCCGCCGGGTCGGGCTCGTGCACGGCGCGTTGAACGCCGCCGCGACGGGGCTGTACGTCGCGTCGTGGTGGGACCGTCGTCGTGGCCGGCACCTTCGTGGGGTGGCGGCCAGTGGCCTCGGCTATGGCATCACGATGGCCAGTGGCTATCTCGGGGCCGCTCTGGTGTACCGCTCGGGCACTGGCGTGGACCGGTCGGGTGCGCGGTTAGCCATCCGGGAGTGGACGCCGGTGCTGCCCGCGACGGCGCTGGAGGCGGGGAAGCCGCAGCGCGTCGAGGTGGCGGGGATCGGGCTGGTGCTGTTCCGGAACGGCGAGGATGTG
>JBBSIS010000330.1:0-2901 GCA_038231955.1 Acidimicrobiales bacterium | reverse complement strand
GTCTACAACCGCTTCCGCGACGAGCCCGACCACCCCGGCCTCCCGCCGGACCTCCGCATCCCGTTCGACGCCGACCTCACCCAGGCCGAGCGCGAGGGCCGCGCCCCGATCGACGCCTGTCCCGGCTCTGCGGTGGTCGCCGCCGTCGGCCGCCTCGCCGACCTCGTCGTGGCCGCCCACAGCGGTAGCCCGGCTGACGGGTAGGCAGGTGACCCGGTAGACAGGTGAGGATGCCCGCAGACCAGCGCCTTGTCGCCGACGACGACCATTTCGCTCGCTTGCTCGACGAGCTCCGGGGCGCCGACGCCTATGCCCTCGACGCCGAGTTCCACGGCGAGAGCTCGTACTACCCCCGCCTGGCCGTGCTGCAGGTGGCGCTGCCCGACCGGGTGGCGGTGGTGGACGTGACCTCCGTCGACGTCAGGCCGTTCGAGGCCGTGCTAAGCGGCCCGGGGCTCATGGTGGCCCATGCCGGCGAGCAGGATCTGCAGGTCCTGCAGCGTTCCACCGGCGCCATCCCCAGCCGGATGCTCGACACTCAGGTGGCCGCCGGCTTCCTCGGGTTCAGCTCCCCCTCGCTGGCCAAGCTGGTATCCGAGCTCCTGGGCGTGCGCCTGGAGAAGGGCGCCCGCATGAGCGACTGGTTCAAGCGGCCCCTCACCGCTGAGCAGATCTCTTACGCGGCGGCCGATGTCGATCACCTCCTGGCCCTGCGGGCCGTGATCGAGGACCGCCTGGCCGCCACCGGTCGCCTGGCCTGGGCCTACGAGGAGTCGGAGCGTCGCCGACGCGTGCGCGAGGTCGACGTCACCGCCGCATGGTGGCGTCTCAAGGGCTGGCGCCAGCTCCGTGGCCGCTCTCGCGGCGTGGCCCAGGAGCTGACCGCCTGGCGGGAGCGGACGGCCATGTCCGTCGACAAGCCGGCTCGACGGGTCCTGGCCGATGAGGTCGTCATGCTGCTGGCCGAGCGGCCGCCCCGCTCGCGGTCGGAGATGCCCAAGTCACGATTGTTCGACGTGGGCCGGCTGTCGGCCAAGGTGGTCGACGAGATGATGGCCGCGGTGGGGCGTGGGCTCGAGTTGGCCCCGGGCGACGTCCGGCTCCCGCCGGACACCGACCTGCCCCCGCAGCTACAGACCGTGGCCACGCTGGTCGCGGCGTGGGTGGCCCAGCAGGCCCGCACCCTGTCGATCGACGGCTCCCTCCTCGCCACCCGCACCGACATCGAGGCCTTCCTACGCCGGGTGCCCGACAACCCGCTGTCGCGGGGTTGGCGCGCCGAGTTGGTCGGGACCACCGTGGGCCGGATCGTCGCAGGTACCGCGGCCGTCGCCTTCGACGGCAAGGGCGCCCTGGTGCTCGTCGACCGCCACGGCGCCGATGAAATGGAGTGACACCCGGCGATCTCCGCGCCCATCCCTCCGCCGGATGGTGAGCAGCACCGGCCACAGCACCCCTGCTCGTTCCTGGCCCGCATCGACCTGGTGGCCGGCGCCACCACGCTCGGTTCGGGTTGTACCGGCTGGCCCTGCGGTCGGAGGTGCGGTCGCCGTGACACGCTGGTGGGGTGACCGCCCACCGAATCACCTACGAGGGCCCGGCCGCGCTCGCAATGGGAGCCGCCACTGCGCTGGCCGATGCCGAGGGCGTCGAGCTCACGTCAGCCGACCGCCCGGAACCGCTCGCCGGGCTGCCCGACCGGGCCCGCCTGGCCGTCACCGTCGAAGGAGCGCCAGAGGACGTGGCCGAGGCCGTGGCGCTCGTCCGAGCCGGCCTGCCCGCCGACTGCGAGCTCACGGTCGCCGATGCGGAAACGCTCTGATGGCGGACGGGGCGGCGTGGTCGGCGCCGGCCAACCCCTCGACCATCGACGTCGACCGGGCCGAGGCCGTCACCATCACCTGGGACGACGGCCACGTGAGCCGGTTCGGCCTCGAGGGCCTGCGCATCAGCTGCCCCTGCGCCGAGTGCCGAGGCCTACGGGAGATGGGCGAGGAGGCGTGGCCCCGGCCGGGCAAGCCCACCGTGCTGCAGGCCACCTCGGCCGGACAGGTCGGCAACTGGGGCCTGAACCTGCACTGGAACGATGGCCACACCACCGGCATCTACACCTGGGAGATTCTCCGGGCCTGGTGCCCGTGCGAGGCATGCGCGGCAATGAAGGACGCCGACGCGTGAGCGGGGACTTGCTGCGTCCCTGCCGGCACCGAGGAGGCTTTCCGGCTCCGTCGAACGATGAAGAACGGCACTCCATGCCCGGGCGTGTCGCGTTCGGGCCCAGCGATCGCACTCCGCTGGTCTGAGATCAAACGCGCTGTACCCGAACCGGCGTCGGCAGGTGATCCGCCAGGTGCCGTAGGTCGTCGGGGTCCGAAGTGACGACGGTGGCCGAGCGCCCAGAGGCGATGACCATGAGATGCGCGTCGACGACATCCGCCGTACCCGCCCTTGCCAGCAGCGATCCCACCTCGTGCGACTCCTCACCGGCGAAGGTGACGATGTCGCAGCCGCGCAGCATGCGCTGGAATTGCGCTTGTCGTGGAGCGCGGCTGACCTGCGCGACGATGGGCGCAGTTGTCCGAGGGACGAGACCAAGTTCCAATCGCGCCCGATGATCGGCCCAGACCTCGCGGTCGTTGCGCTCGGCGGCCATGAACACCCCGGCGTCATAGGCCACGCTCACGCCGAGCGGGCCGGGGCAGACGTGACGAAATTGCCGGCGACACGACGGTGGGCAGCCTCGAGCTCGGCCGCCGTGAACGCGCCATGTTCCTGTTCCCACTCAGCGACTGCTCGCAGACCGTCACGGACGAGAAGCGCCTGCCGGGCGGCCGCAGTCATCCAGGCCGAGACGCTGAGTCCCTCCTCGGCCGAAGCGATGAGGACCTGCGCATGTACGTC
>JBBSIS010000329.1:0-2916 GCA_038231955.1 Acidimicrobiales bacterium | reverse complement strand
TCGGTTCCGGCATCGCTGGCCTTGCTCGAGAGGTGGGAAACGTTCGGCTGGCCCAGGTCCTACCCGAAGCGGGCGCCTCACACGAGACGCCGTACACGACCGCCCAGGAGCGGCGAGCAAGGGGATCGCGCTCTCGGGCGGCGGTCAACGTGGGGCACGGGAGACAGCAGCAGTGACGCTGCGCGGGCCGCCGCACAACGGCAACTGTACCGAAGGGTACACTTGCTCCGACGGGGTAGGCGGGGGTCATGGCACTGAGAAGCATGTCAACCAGCCGTCCGTCCCTTGCGGTCAATCTCGGTCGGGGCGTCCTGGCCGGCATGGCCGGCAGTGTGGTGATGACGGCGTTCCAGAAACTTGTGGAGATGCCCATCTCCGAGCGTGAAGACAGTTTCGCCCCGGCGGGGCTCGCCGAGAAGCTGCTGCCCATCCATCCGCAGAGCAGGGCCGGGCGGTGGACGTTGAACTACGCGGCCCACACGGCTCTGGGCGCCATGTGGGGTGCCGCCTACGGGGTGGCGGCTCACAAGGGCCTGCGTGGTGCGCGAGGCGCAGCAGCGACGTTCGCCGCCATCTACGCCCAGGACCTCGTCATGATCCCAGCGCTGCAGCTCGGTAAGCCGTGGGAGTGGTCACGCAAGGATTGGACCATCGACGCCCTTGACAAGGTCGTGGTAATCGCGGCGACTGGGGCGATCTTCGACCGCGTCCTCGGTGCGAAGGCCACGCTTACCTCGGTGGGCCGGCCATGACGAACGCCGATCCGCTGTGCATCAGGCTGACGTGAGACACCTTTGGTAGCACCTTATCCCTTCCGCACAGGGCGAGAACAGGCTCTCACCTCGGCACAACGTCGCCCCGGATCTTCGGACAGACCAACTACGCCACGGCAATCACCGCAGTGCGGAACACTTCAAGATGGTTGAGGCCCGTAGCCGGTACGACCTGCCGGTGTACGTGCTATTCCTGAACGCGGAACAGGTCGAGTGCGGCGTGCTGCACCCCGGCGGTGAAGGTCTTCGGCTGGGCCTTCAGCCAGATGACGTAAGCGGTCCCCGACCGGCCGGTGAGCACATCAAGCAGGCGGGCGTGCAGCCGGCCGAGCTCATCGCGGGGCAGGTCGACCATCCCCGTCATCGCCCGGTCGGCGTCCGGGCGAACAGCTTCGGCTCATAATCAGCGGCTTCCATATTCTAGGCGGCGTGTTCCCTGGACGCGACAACGTCACCGCCGACAATCACGGCCGGCACGTTGTCCACACCGGCGGTCGCCACGCATCCTCCATCCAGCTCCCCATGCAGGCGCATGCTGGCGCGTGACATGCCCCTCCCTGCGGCGCAGCCGATGATCCGTCGGGGAACGGGTGCGCCGGTGCTCCACACCTGATCAGGACGCCGAAGGCCGCGCACCTTGTAGGCGGGACGCTGCCCAGGCCGAGGCCACCCGCCGGGTCGCTGACCCAACCCGCCTGGACGGGGTGACGACGCTGGGGGTGGACGCGCACATCTGGCGGCCCTCCCGAGTCGGGCGCGGTAGATGTCGCTCATCCCCTCCCATGGCGCGATCGCGGCGAGGTGCGGAGGCTGCTCCGCGGCGGCGAACCACTGCGAGATCGCGCGCCACGAGTTGCCGCAGGTCCCGACCTTGCCGTTGCACCAGTCCTGGACGCCGAGAAATTCGATGAGGTCGTGGTAGTCCTGACCTTCGAACCGGCTCCACCAACGGATATCGCCTTCCGAGTGGTAGGAGCCACGCGGATCGGGATTGCAGACGGCGTACCCGTGCGCACACCACCAGGCGGGATCGGGAGCTTCGAACTTCTGGAGGCCGGACAGCGCGCCCACGTCCATTCCCAGCATGGAGAGGAGGTCGACGTATTGCGGGGCGTTGCCCCGGCTCTTGCCGTAGGGCTCCACGCGACGAGCACGGGCACCCTTCTCGTCGCCGACGGGCCGAAGCACGTCGACGTAAATCGTCACGCCGTCGCGCAACTTGACGGCGACGTCCTTCTCCAAGACGATGCCGACGGGCAGCGGCTTGAAGCGGGGCTGCACCTGGAAGCCCGCCGGAAGGACCCGCGTGCCCGGTTGAAAATCGGCAAACAGGCCCTGCCCGCCCTCAGGCTCGTGGTAGGCGGGGACGAGTACCGCTTGATCGTCGCTCATGTGCATGCCTTTCGATGTTTGCTTCGATTGATGCGATCAGCTGGAAGGGAGCTGTCGCCGACGTCCGTCTCGCCCTCGTCGCGGGCGCGCCGTCTTCACGCCATCAGGGTCTCCAGCCAGGTCGCGGCATCGAAGGGAGGCGTTCCGGTTAGGAACGTCTCGATCGCCGCACCCGTCTCCTCCGGGTTCTCGTCGGGCCAGAAGTGCCCGGCGTCGATCAGCTTCACCTCGACGCTCGGGACGTTCGGGGATGTATAGCGCGGCGTCCTCGTAGAACTCGATGGGCTGGGCGTCACTGTGGGCGCCCTGGAGGAGCAGCATCGGCGCGCGCCAGGCCGACATGAGCCGCGTGCGCCGTTCGAGCCACTCCTGCATGAAGGTCGAGCTGTTGAAGTAGGCGCGGCACGGCCTCGGCGATGCCCGGATAGCTGTATTCCTGGATTGTGCGCTCCAGGATCTCGTTCGGGACCCTCCCTGTCAGGCGGATGCGGCTGCACCTCCCGCGTGACTGGCCCCGGGAACACGACTACCAGGCCCTGTTCACCGCCGCGCTGCACCCACCACCCGCCCCGCCTAAGACCCGTCCACCCCCGCCCCGTCAGGGCACCGACCGCAGACCCGCAGTGGAAGAACCGGACACCCCGGCCGCACACCCACGCCCGGCGCCCGACACAAGATCACACACCTGGATCAGATGAACTCATGAACCGACGCGGTGGATCCAGGTTCACCCGGGCCAGCGCGGCCCTCT
>JBBSIS010000328.1:0-2946 GCA_038231955.1 Acidimicrobiales bacterium | reverse complement strand
CGCCGACGGTGCCGCTCTCGGCGAAGGTCTCCTCGTCGGGGTCGGTCAGCACCCCCGCGTCCTCGGCTCTCGACCTCGCTTTGCCGATGTGCTCGTCGAGCTGGTCCAGCCGGTCGGGATCAGGAGTATCGGTTGCCATGGTCCGTTCCTACCCATCTGCACCAAATCTCCGCACCGCCGAACGGCCGGCCCGTCACGAGGTCATCCCGGCCTCAGGCGATCATGGTCGTCGCCTCGGGTGCGTCCAACGCCTCGGGGCGGGGGTTCTTGGGGGGGCGGCCCCGGGGCCGCTTGACGGCGAGAACCTTGCCCTTGAAGAACAGCCGCCCTCCCCAGACGCCGTAGGGCTCGCGGCGGTCGAGGGCGGCTTCGAAGCACGCCTCGCGTACCGGGCATGCCCCGCAGAACGCCTTGGCCCGGGCGATGTCGTCGAGGTGCTCCGAGAAGAACAGCGCAACCAGGTTCCCCGTGCCGTCGTTGCACCGGGCGTTGTCCCACAGCCACGCCTGGTCCCCGACGCCTGTGGCCCCTCCGGGCCCCGTGTCTTCGTACCGCCGCTCGGCCAGCATTTCCTGCTCCTCTCTGTTGTTGCGTGTGACTGGGTGATCTCTGTTGCGTGTCGTTGTCCCGGAAAAGAAAAAGGCCGCCGGGAAGTCCCGGCGGCCTTGGGGCCTGTCTCTCGGAGTGAACCGGTCGCTATCCCGGTGAAGAGCCTCCAGAGCCCCTGAGCCGCCCGTTGTCCTTGTGAGTGCCGGACCGGTGAATGCCGAACGACCGTCCGGCGGCGTGCGGTGCGATGGCCGTGCGCGAGCGCGCCAGACCGCGGCCGAGACCCATCGGGTCAGTCGCGCACTGCCAGGTCATTACTCGCATGGCCCCATGGTGCTCCCACGACTGCGGCGGCGTCAACCGATTTCCCGGCACAACTGGAAAGATGGGTACATGCCCATGCGGACCGACTGCAAGAACTACGAGAGCCGCACCTATCCGACCGGCGAGACGGTGCGGAAGTGCAACATCGACCTGGCCCCCGAGGCGCCGTGGCGGTGCCCGGAGAACTGCGTGGGATTCTCCCCGCGACTGGCCGACGTGAACTGGGCCCACGGCAACCTGCTGTCGCCCCCCACGCCCCCTGAGCCCCCGGGCTTGGAAAACGGGGCGGCCGAGCTGCTCGACGAGGCCGAGGCCATCGTGAACGCGGCCGGGCCGCGGATCATGTCGGAGCTCGGTATCGAGCGGGACCGCAAAAAGGCCCCGTGGTGGAGGCGGCTCGGCCGCCGGCAGTAGTCCGGCCCGTCGCCGACCAGCGCGTGCTCACGCCCGCAGGACGGCGTCGGCCAGCAGTTCGTAGGAGCGCAGGCGCGCCGCAGGGTCGTGGCAGATCGTCACGACGATCAGTTCCTCGACTGCGAACCGGGCCGCCAGGTCGACGAGGCCGGCGCGCACCTTGGCCGGGCCGCCCACAACCATGGCCTCGCGTCCCTGGGCCAACCTGGCCTGCTCCAGCTCGGTCAGCGTGAGAGTGGCGGCGTCCTCGGGCGACAGCAGCGGGCCTCGCGCCGATCCTTCGGGCCGCAGCCGCCAGACGTCGGCCGACCGGGCCAGGCGGTCCGCCTCGGCGTCGGTGTCGGCACAGATCACCGATACGGCGACAGCCGCCTGCGGCCCCCCGAGTGGACCTGACTGCTGGAAGCCGCGCCGATAGGCAGCCATCACCTGGGGACCGAAGGCGGACGTGATGAAGTGGGCGAAGGCGAACGGCAGCCCGAGGTAGGCGGCGACGGCCCCGCTGTGACTGCTGGAGCCGAGCAGCCAGACGTCGGGCGTGGGCTCTCCGTCCGGCATGGCCCGGACCGCCTCGAACGGGTGGCCGGGCTCGAGGTCGCCGTGAACGAAGCCCACCAGATCTGCAACCTTCTCGTCGTAGCGCTCGTCGCCGGGGACGCCCGGCAGGTACTGCAGCGCCGCCTCCGCCAAGGGGTCGGCGCCCGCGGTCCGGCCCACGCCCAGATCGATCCGGCCGGGGTGCAGCGCGGCCAACGTTCGGAAGGTCTCCGCCACCTTGAGCGGGCTGTAGTGGGACAGCATGACGCCCCCGGAGCCGACCCGGATGCTCGAAGTGGCCGAGGCCACCGCCCCCACGAGGATCTCCGGGGCCGTCGCCGCCAGCGATGCGGTGTTGTGATGCTCGGCCAGCCAGTAGCGGCGGTAGCCCAACGCCTCGGTGGCCTGGGCCAGCCTCACGGTGTGGCCGAGGGCTTCGGCGGCGGAGGCGCCCGCCGGTACCGGGCACTGGTCGAGCACGCTCAGGGCCAGAGGCATCGCTCCGCACCGTACGCTGGTCCGGTGAACCTCACCCCGGTGCAGGCCCGCATCGTCGGCTGCCTGATCGAAAAAGAGATGACCACGCCGGACAGTTACCCGCTGACCATGAACGCCCTGCTCTCCGCCTGCAACCAGACGTCGAACCGCAGCCCGGTCACCCGCCTCGACGAGGCCACCGTGAGCAACGCCCTGGAGAACCTGCGGGCCATCAAGATCGTCCGCATCGTCTACAGCCGGTCGAACAGAGCCGACAAGTTCCGCCACGTCCTCGACGAGGCGCTGGCCGTGGAGCCCGACATCCTCGCCGTGCTGTCGGTGCTCATGCTGCGCGGCGCGCAGACGGCCAGCGAGCTGCGGTCGAGGACCGAGCGCCTTCACCCCTTTGCCGACCAGGAGGACGTCGAGGACACCCTGCGGCGACTTGCATCCCGCCAGGAGCCGCTGGTCGCCCGGCTGGAGCGCCAGCCCGGTCAGAAGGAGAACCGGTGGGCCCACCTCCTCGGTGGCAACTTGGCCGAGGTGCTGGCCACCGCCGACCAGGCGGCCACGAACGGTGATGACCGCCCATCGCTGCGCGTCGACCGGATCGTCACCCTCGAGCGGTCCGTCGAAGATCTGCGG
>JBBSIS010000327.1:0-2986 GCA_038231955.1 Acidimicrobiales bacterium | reverse complement strand
GTCCCCGTAGTACTCGTGGGCGAGCCACTCGCGGGGGAACTCGGGCATCCCCGCGTTGAAGTGGCTGGTGATCAGCAGCGACGCCGGGTCGAGGGTGTACCAGCACGGTGCCTGATAGTAGGGCACCGCACCGGCGATCACGTCCGACGACTCCCGCCACAGCGAGACCAGGTCAGTGGACCGCTCTGACAGCCGGACAATCTTGTCCAGCGACCGTTGCGCCTCACCCGTGCTCACCCGACCAATCTAGGCCCCGGAGACGGCCCGCCCGTATACCACTTTTGTGGAATGGCCAGCACCCCGCTGCGCGCCTAATGGGGGCGTGGAAGAGAGCGGAGCTCATTTGGGGGAGGGGGGCGCGGAGGGAGGGGTGGACAGCCCGTCTTGCCTGTGGGTACTGGGGATTTCGTACCTGGAGCTGTGGATTTTGCTCTGGGGTCTTCTCAGTCGGCCCTTGTGGTTGCAGGCTGGGCGCCGAGCCGCCGACGGGTGAGCACTCGGGTAGCCAGGGCCTTCGAGCCCTGAGGCTAGACCGTGCCCCCGGCGGTGGTGAGGAGGGACTGACCACTGGTGGGATGACGTTGCCATCGAGCACTGATCCATTAGGTCGCAGGCTGTTTCCTTCTCCGGCTCAACACCCACAGCAGGGATCGAATCGAACGGAGGAGACAGATGATCTATGTAGGCGACGACTGGGCGGAGGACCACCATGACGTGGCGGTCGTTGACGAGGCCGGCAGGATGTTGGCCCGGCGCCGATTTCCCGAGGGGGTGGTCGGGATGGCGGCCCTGCACGCGTTGTTGGCCGAGCATGCCGACGACCACGCCGAGGTTGCGGTGGGCATCGAGGTCGATCGGGGGCTGTGGGTGACGTCGCTGGTGGCCGCTGGCTACGGGGTGTACGCGGTCAACCCGTTGTCGGTGGCCCGTTACCGGGAACGCCATGTCGTGTCTGGCGCCAAGTCCGACCCGGGCGACGCCGCGACCCTGGCCGACATGGTCCGCACCGACCGCCACCATCACCGCACGGTGGCCGTCGACTCCGAAGAGGCCCAGGGGCTGAAGGTGATCGCCCGGGCCCACCAGCGCCTGGTCTGGGACCGTCAACGCCAAGTGAACCGGTGCCGCTCGAGCCTGCGGGAGTTCTACCCCGCCGCCCTCGACGCATTCGGCACGGACCTGGCGCACGCCGATGCGCTGGGCGTGCTCGGACGGGCTCCCACGCCCGGGGTTGGCGCCAAGTTGTCGATCTCGGCCATCTCGGCGGCCCTGCGCCGAGGAGGCCGCCAGCGCAACGTCGCGGCCCGCGCCGTCGAGATCCAAGCTTGCCTGCGGGCACCACAGATGCGAGCTCCGACGGCGGTCGAGACCGCCTATGGGGCCCAGGTGGCCGCCGCGGTGGCCGTGATCGCCGAGATGACACGACAGATCGCCGCTCTCGAAGCGGAGCTGGGCGCGGGTTTTGAGGCGCACCCGGACGCTCAGATAGTCCGTTCCCTGCCAGGATTGGGGACTGTGCTGGGTGCCCGGGTGCTCGGCGAGTTCGGTGACGACCCGGACCGCTACGCCGATGGTAAGGCACGACGGAACTACGCCGGTACCTCGCCGGTCACCCGGGCATCGGGCAAGAAACGGGCCGTGCTGGCCCGCTACGTCCGCAACAGGTTCCTGGCCGACGCCTGCTACCAGTGGGCGTTCTGCGCCCTGAGCTGCTCGCCTGGCGCCCGAGCGTTCTACGACGAGCACCGGGCCAAGGGCGAAACCCACGACCAGGCGCTGCGAGTCCTGGCCAACCGCCTAGTCGGGATCCTCGACGGCTGCCTACGACACCGCTGCGTCTATGACGAGACCACCGCCTGGGGACACCGCACCAAGACCGCCACGACGCAGGCGGCATGACCACCGGGGCGATGGCCGACACCCCGTCGCGTAACGACCCCGTAACGACCTGCAGAAACTGCGGAGCAGGGTTCGCGCCGACCGGCCGACAGACATGGTGCTCGTCTGCCTGCCGGGTGGCGGCCTGGCGTCGACGCCACACTCCCGCCGCTCCTCAGCCGCCGCTTCCCCCCAAGGGCCGCCGGCGACCCGTCACCGTCTATGAGTGCGACGCCTGCGGCGAACGCTCTCTCGGATCTCAGCGCTGCGACGCCTGCAACCGGTGGATGCGCGCTGTCGGTATCGGGGGAACCTGCCCCGCCTGCGAGACGCCCCTTGCCGCCAACGAACTCACAGCCGGAGCCTGATCTGTGCCCAACCCCTCCACAAATACCGCCTCGGACTTGACATCTTCCACCCGTGGGATGTCTAGCCTCGCTCAGCATTCGGCAGCGGGGGGTCTGATCGCGGCGATAGCCTCGACGCTCGGCGCCCCGCCCTCACCGCGGGGTTAATCCGTGGCGACGACAGCGGATGGACCGAGGACGAGCAGGCGCTCGCGGCCTGGGCCCGGAAGGTCGTCCATGACCCGAACGGGACCGCCGCGGAGCACCTCGAACCGCTGCGACGAGTGGGCTACACCGACGCCAAGATCGTTGCGATCACGGCGTTTCTCACCCTCCGGATGGCATGGTCGACGATGAACGACGCCCTCGGCGTGCGCCCCGACCCGCAGCTTGGCGCGTCCGCTCCTCCTGCGCTGCTCGAAGCCGTCAGCTACGGCAGAACAATCGACAAGGCCACCCGATCCAGTCGGTGATCAGCGCCGCGCCTCAGGATCGTCCACCGGTGATCGTGTACGCCACGCCGACTGTCGCGGAGGCCGTGCGTCAGGTGTCAACTCATGACGGGCCAATCTGATAGGTGAGCGCCGTGTTCAAGGCCGCGGTCGGCAAGGGCTAAGCGTCGGCACGGCGACGTCTGAGTGTGCCATTCTCAGAGGTCCATACTCTCCCACTGACCACGGTGGGCCCGGCTGGTCACGGCTCGCCGGTGGTTTGCGCGTCGCGGTGGGAGACTGACGGCATGTCGCAGAAGACCTCGCTCG
>JBBSIS010000326.1:0-2989 GCA_038231955.1 Acidimicrobiales bacterium | reverse complement strand
GTGGAGGCGTGGCTGGAGGACGAGCTGCCCGCCCTGCTGGCCACCGGCGCCCGTGTTGTCGCCAGCGTCTGGGGCTTCACCGTGGACGGCTACGAGAGGGCGGCCTCCGCCCTGGCCGGGGCCCCGCCCGAGGTGGTGGCGGTCGAAGTGAACCTGAGCTGCCCCAACCTCCACGGCGTTGCCCGCAGCAGCGGAAGCCGTACGACGATGTTCGCCCAGTCGCCGGAGCTGACGGCGGCCGCCATGGAGGCGACCGCGGGGTGCGGGCGACCGCGCTGGGCCAAGCTCAGCCCCAACGTGACCGATCTGGTCGAGATCGCCGGAGCCGCTCTCGGCGCCGGCGCCGACGCGCTCACGCTGGTCAACACCGTGATGGGATTGTCGATCGATCCCGAGACCCGGCGGCCGCGATTGGGCGCCGGGGGCGGCGGCCTGTCGGGCCCGGCGATCAGGCCGGTGGCGGTACGCGCCGTCCACGACGTGTGCGGCGCCTTTCCCGGCGCCGCGGTGGTCGGCGTGGGCGGTGTGGCCTCCGGTGTGCATGCGGTGGAGCTGCTGCTGGCCGGCGCGGCGGCCGTCCAGGTCGGCACCGCCACCTTCGCCGACCCCAGGGCCCCGGCCACGGTGTTGGCCGGCCTCGAGCGCTGGTGCCGCCGTCATGGTGTCACCCGGGTCGCCGATCTGGTAGGGAGGGCCCGTGCAGACACGTGATCGCCTCGTCTTGGCCCTCGACGTCGACGACCTGGTCGTGGCGCTCCGGATGGCCCGCCAGCTCCAACCGTGGTTCGCCACGGCCAAGGTGGGCCTGGAGCTGTTCAGCGCCTCGGGCCCCGACGCAGTCAGCGCCGTGGCCGAGCTCGGCTTCGACGTCTTCCTCGACCTGAAGCTCCACGACATCCCCACCACGGTGCGCAAGGCGGCCCGCGTCATCGGCGCCCTGGGGGCCTCGTACCTGACCCTGCATGCCCGGTCCGGCCCTGTCATGCTGCGCGCCGGCGTGGAGGGGCTCCGCGAGGGAGCGCAGGCGGCCGGGCTGCCACAGCCGAGCGCGCTGGCCGTCACCATCCTCACCAGCGACGGTGACGCACCGCAGCACATCCTCGGCCACCGGGTGGCGGCCGCCGTCGAGGCGGGCTGCGACGGGCTCATCGTGGCCGCCGCCGACGTGCACGAGGCCAAGCAGCTGGCGCCGCGCCTGCTGGCTGTCGTGCCGGGCATCCGCATGGCCCCGTCGGGCCGGAGCGTCCCCCCGACCGGGGTGCCCGACCCCCACGACCAGGCTCGGCCGGCCACGCCGCGGGAGGCGCTCGACACCGGCGCCGACCTGCTGGTGATCGGCCGTACCGTCACTGCGGCCGACGACCCCCGGGCCGCGGCCGAGGCCCTGGTCGCCTCAATGTCGACCGAAGGGTGACCGCGCCCTTCCCGACCCACCTGGTGCCGCATTCGACCCTGCGGGGCACCGGTTCGGCAGGGCCGCGACAGGTCGACCCGGCGATGGAGGCGTGCGCTAGGGTGCGCGCCATGCCGCTGCCTCCTGCGCTGACGCCCGACGAGCGCCAGGCAGCGCTGGCCAAGGCCGCGGTGGCCCGCCGCCAGCGTGCCGAGCTGAAAGAGAAGCTGAAGATGGGCTCGACCACCCTGAAGGAGCTCCTCGGTCAGGCCGATCGAGACGAGGTCGTGGGCAAGATGAAGGTGGTCACCGTGCTGGAGTCGTTGCCAGGGGTCGGCAAGGTACGGGCCCGGCGGATGATGGAACAGATCGGCATCAGTGAAGCCCGGCGGGTTCGCGGCTTGGGCGACAAGCAGCGCAAATCGCTGCTGGAGGCGTTCCCTGCCGGCTCCTGAGCCAGCACAGTCTTGAGCCCGCACGCTCCTGAGCCGACACCCCGCTGAGCGCTCCGACGGGGGCCGGCCTCATCCTGGTCATCGCCGGGCCGTCAGGAGTCGGCAAGGGGACGATGGCCGCCGCCCTTCGCCGACGCACACCGGGCCTGTGGCTCAGCCGGTCGTGGACGACCCGGGAGCGGCGCGCCGGCGAGCCCGACGACGCCTATGTCTTCGTCGACCGGGCCACCTTCGACGGTCACGTGGCTGTCGGGGGCTTCCTCGAATGGGCCGAGGTCTTCGGCCACCGCTACGGCACGCCCTTTCCCGACCCTCCCCCCGGTGACGACGTGCTGCTGGAGATCGATGTCCAGGGCGCGGCCCAGATCCGGGCCCGTCACCCTGACGCCGTCGTCGTCTTCGTCGAGGCCCCCTCTCGGCAGGCCCAGGAGGAGCGGCTCCGCCGACGCGGCGACCGGGAGGACGTGATGGCTCGCCGCCTGGCCGCCGCCGCCGACGAGGAGGCGACCGGTCGGGCCCTGGCCGACCACCTGGTCGTCAACGACGACCTCGACCTGGCCGTGGAGGAGGTCGCTGCTATTCTGGCTGCCTGTCGCTCGCGGCGCGGACCATGCCCCGAGCCCAAGAGCGACCCGACTGGAGAACGCTGATGTCTGAACGCGCCACGATGATCTACCCCTCCATCGAGAGCCTGCTCGACAAGGTCGACTCCAAGTTCAGTCTTGTCAGCCTGGCCGCCAAGCGGGGCCGGCAGATCAACTCCTACTTCAGCCAGCTCGGTGAGGGCTTGGGCGCCATCGTGCCCCCCCAGGTGGCGTCGGTCTCCCGCAAGCCGCTGTCGATCGCCCTCGAGGAGATCTCGGCCAACAAGATCACCTTCGTGCGCACGGAAGAGGCCGAGGAAGCCATGAAATGACCGACAGTTCGCCGAGCGAACTGTCGGGACAACCAGCCAGCCGCCCGGCCGACGGCCGGTCGACCGAGCCTTCTCCGGTCACCCGAGGAGCGGGGGGGCGGCTGTCCACCCGAAGAGTGGTGCTCGGCGTGTGCGGCAGCATCGCCGCCTACAAGGCAGTGGAACTGTGCCGCCGGCTGGTCGACGCCGGCGCTCATGTGTCGCCTGTCATGACGGGCGACGCCG
>JBBSIS010000325.1:0-3000 GCA_038231955.1 Acidimicrobiales bacterium | reverse complement strand
GTGACGACGCTCTCGCCGGGAAGGCTGATCCGGTGCGACCGGAGGCCTGCGCTCATCCCCCCGAGCGTCGGCCTGCCGGGCGCACGCCGGGCTCAGGGGCCATGGCGGCTCTGGTCAGCATGCTCGAGCTCGAACGGTTGCAGCCGGCCGTCGTCGAGCGGCGTGACGATCAGCGTGAGTGAACCAACCGTGTACTGCGGGCGAACGTAGTTCCTGGTCTCGACGATGGCCTCGGCCGCCAGGGCGCCGCCGAGCACTTGTACGTCCCGTATCGCAGTACTGCTCAGCACGTCGGCGACACGAACCGCGCCCTGCAGCCGGGCCTGACCCCCGAAGCGGATCGCCCGGCCGCCGGCGCCGGCCGCGTGGGCGGCGATCGCCGCCCTCGCTCCGACACGACCCGGCGCGTCGCCAACCTCGATGGCCCAATTCCCTCGCTCGTAGACGACAGCGCCCTCGGCCAAGCCACGTAGCTCTTCGACGAACTCTGGCTCCCACGCGTCGACGCCGCGAACGAGGCGGAGGCTGGCTGCGTAGTACGGAACCGCACCCTGCATGGCATGGGTGCAAACCTCCTCGACACACCCGAGCACATCGGCGACCGCCAGGGCCGCGTACTCCGTGTCTCCGAGACCCTGGTGGCTGGCGTCAAGGCCGATCCAGGCGACGTCACCGACGGGCCTCACCGTACGTCGACGGAGATCGGGTTCGAATAGAACCAAAGGTCGGTCCACGGATCGATCGGTACGGGGTCGAGGCGAGGCTCGATCGATCCGGGCGCACTGAAGTTGCCATCGGTGCCCCGAAGCCGCAGGAAGAACGATTGGCGCACATTGGTGAAGCGGTACTGGAAGGCCGCGACGTAGCGGTTGCGGGACACGTCGAACGACTTGACCACCTGCGTTGCCGGGGCACTGATGGAATCGCGAACCGCGCCCGGGCCGGTGACAGCGCCGGTGATCAGATCGACCCGGCGGAGCTGCGGAAGGTCACCGTTGGCGTTGGGCGCGATGGCCAGGTCGATACGAACGATCAGGATCACCTCGCCGCCGGACGGGGCGACGGCGTTATCCCCGAGGGTGGCGCCCAGGCCCAGGGTGGTCGGGGGCGCCAGCACCCGCACGTCGAGCGAGCGGATGAGGTCGCCGTGACCCACCCACATACGCCCCTTACGAATGCCTTCCATCACGGCGGCGTACTCGGGAGCGGTGGAGCCGACATGGGTTCGGCTGTAGTAGCCGGGCCAGAAGTCCCCCCGACCGCTCTGGGGCACACCGGTGTCGACCGGGTCGCCATAGCCGCCGAAGTAGGGACTGGCGGGATTGTCGTATTCGCCGTTGCCCGGGCCCCGCACGAAAGTGTCCCTTGTAGACCGCGTGGGCGTCTGAGTTGGCGGTGACCCACCAGCGCCGGCCCTCCGACAGCAAGGAGTCCCACAGGCCGCCGACTTTGGCCGTCATCCAGTCGAAGCCACCGAAGGTCCGGTAGGACTCGGGCGGGTACCCGGGGTGGGAGTTGGCCGTGGGGGCGTTGTCGTAGAAGCCACGAGCCGAACCCGGTCCCATGGCAGAGGCAGCGATGCCTGCAGCCTGATGGCCGGGGGCACCCTCCATACCGACGGCGACGGTGGAGTCGGCGTCGATCCAGTTCCGGATCTCGTGCGGGGCATCGAGGCCCCGACGAGAGGGATGATTGGCCAGGAACAGCGCCGAGGACGTGCGTCCTGCCCTGACCTGGGCCGCGAGGTATCGGATACCGTCGAGGGCAAGGGGTTCCGACGAGGGGGCCGACGCCGCTGCGCCGAAGACCACGACACCGTCGAACATCCGCTCGAACTCGTGCAGAAGGGCGACCTCGGCATCGGAGGGGGCCATGAACACCGTCCCGTGCTCGGCCCCGGGGATGTTCCACCCAGGCCCTGGTAGACGAGCATGGCGGGAAAGTCGGCCCGGGCCTGGAGGATGCCGGGGCGGGTCTTGTCGATGCCGACCTTCTCGTGCGCCACCCGACCGTGGTCGGTGATCACCATCCACTGCAACCCGTACTGCGACGCGTGTGCCACCTGCTGGCTCACCGTGTACTGCCCGTCGGAGCTGTACTGGGTGTGGGTGTGGTGGTCGCCGGCCAGCCAGCGATATCGCTCCGTGTTGATGGTGACCGGCAGGCCGCCGATGGTCAGCGCCGAGGCAGCCGGAGCTCCCCCACCCAGGCCGATGACCCGACTGGCGCCGGTCGCCGCACCGATCAGCCCCATGGCCCGGAGGAACTTTCGCCTGGTTAGATCCGGCATCGAGAGCTCCCGATCAAGCACCTCGGGGTCCAGGAAGGCGCCCTCGGCGGATACGTCCTCGTGGTCGTGATGGTCACCCATTGGGCACCTCCTGTCGCTGATGGGAGGCAAGGTAGGAGGCGAGGATGAACGTCAGCTGACGAACACAGCCACCGTGGGTGAACACTGGGCGACGGTTCTACGAACGCGAACCCGCCGCCCGTCAGCTCTCCGGAGTCGTGGCGACGCCCAGGCTGGCGAGAAGGTCTCCAACCCGCCGGCCGATCTCGTCCCGCACCGGGCGTACCTCTTCGACGCTCTTCCCGAAACGGTCGGCCAGCACCCAGTCCTCGTAGCGCTTCCCGGGGAAACGGGGGCAGGCGTCGCCGCAGCCCAGGGTGACGACCACGTCGGCGGCCCGGACGATCTCCTCGGTCCGCTTGGGGAACTCCTCGGAGATGTCGATGCCGACCTCACCGCCCGCCCAGAGCGAACCGGGGTCGCACAAGTGCGCTATGCAGCACTGAGCGAGACCAGTTCGATCGGGGTGTTCCGCACTCGTCGGTCAGGCGATGAGGCCCGAGCGCATTGGCGGTTCGAACTTGTAGCCCAGGCCCCGGATGGTGACGATCGCTACCGGCGAGGCAGGATCAGCTTCGATCTTGGACCGAAGACGTTTGACATGGACGTCGAGGGTCTTGGTGTCGCCGCAGTACGCCGGGCCCCACACC
>JBBSIS010000324.1:0-3036 GCA_038231955.1 Acidimicrobiales bacterium | reverse complement strand
TGCGGTCGTCCCGCCGCCGGGCCACCAGGAGCGCGCTCAGCAGGGTGAACGCCACCGGCACCGCGCCCACGTAGAGGGCGTAGGCCAGCAGGTTCTCCCGGTAGACGCTCACCACCCCGTGCAGCTCGCTCGACCGCTGCAGGAAGTAGCCCAACTCCTGGCCGACGGCGTGGCCCACCCCTCGGAGCAACTCTCCCCTCACCAGCTCGGGAGGTGAGAGCACGAACGACTTCGACAGGGCCAGAAAGGGCAGGATCCAGTGGGCGACGAGGCCCACGCAGACGGCCACGGCCACGCCGGTCCGGGCCAGGATCTGTCGCAACGTGGGAAGGACGACACCGCCCGCGGCGCGTCCTCGCCGCCCGGTCCGCCCGATCTCGCCCACCACCTGGACGGCGCCCAGGAGGGCCAGCCCGTAGGCGTACTCGGCCTGGTGCAGTAGGGCGAACGCGGCCATCGCCCCGGCGGCGACGAGGTAGCGGGCGCCCCGCCCCCGTAGCCCGTGGCGCAGCGCCCAGGTCAGCCACGGGGCGGCGGCGATCACGCCCATGGTGCTCTCGCTGCCGGAGAGGGCGGCGTGGGACACGACCAGCGGGCTGATCCCGTAGACGACACCCGCCACCAGGGCGGCGGGCGTGCTCTTCCACAGGGATCGGGCCAGCACGAAGGCGCCCCAGGCGCCCACGATCTGCAGCCCGAGGATGCCGGCCTTGACCGCGGCGGTGGGGCCGAGGGCGGCGGCAAAGGGAAGGAGGATGAAGGCCGGGAACGACGGGCCGATGGCCCATACCGGCGAGCCGGCCCACATGTCGGGGAGCCAGTAGGGCACCCGTCCGTTGGCCAACAGGTAGCGCAGGGACAGGCGGACGTAGACGACGATGCCCGGGCCGTCGATCACCAGGGCGCCGCGAGCCCAGCCGCCGGTGAAGGCCACCACGGTGGCGGCCAGCGCGGCGAAGGGGGCGGCCGGGCTGCGGCCCAGGCGCCGCAGGCGCGTGCCAGGGACGGGCGTCGGCTGCGTCGTCGGTTCCGCCGGCGACACGCGCACAGGAACTGTCTCCGACGGGGCGCTCATCCGGGCGGCCAACGTACCAGCGGCCCGGCCGCGTGCCCTGGCGGCACCCGTCCCGTCACTACCGAGGGATCAGCGGACGCTGATAGCTACAGGTGGAGCCGGGGCTGCCGACACCATGGGGATGAGGAGGAGCGGGCCGCCGGTTCCCGCCGACCGACTTCACGTCGGATCTGCGCCAGATGGAGGCCTGGGCTGCGATCCGCTATTCTCTGGACCTGACGCGCTACGCCCCCCGGCGAGCGGGATCGATGTTCCGGGGAGGCTTGTACCAGGGCAAGTGCTGCATTAGGTTGCTGCCGATGGTCGCTTCGGCGGCGAACTGCCAGGCGACTCGGAATCGATGACGGACCTACGAACGGGAGACACGGATGCTGAAGTCTTGGAAGATGCGGGCCGCAGTGGCCGGGGTTGCGATGGCAGCAGCTCCGATGGCGCTCATGAGTTCCGCTGAGGCGGTGCCGGGCACTCCCACGGTCAACATGTTGTCGCCCTCCAACGGCTCTGCGGGTATGACTGTCACTGTCACCGGTACCGGCTGCGGTACCACGACCACCCCCGCCACGGTGGTCGAGTTGTTCGTCGTCGGCCCCGGAATCACCACTCCAGTTGCAACGCCCGGTATGACCAGCGGCGGTAGCGCTGGCGACTTCAGCGGCTCGGTGCTCATTCCGACTACGGCAAGGAGTGGCGAGGTCTTCACCGTTGTGGCCCGTTGCTCCGACGCCAGCGGCCGGGGACCGGCCAGCTCCGGCGGCCCGACCTTCACGGTGGTCGACAGCGGCCTCACGGGGACGGGCATCACCGGTAGCACCAGCCTCGCCGGCGGCATCCTGAGCGGCGGCGGCGGCAGCAGCGGTGGCACGACGCTGAGCGGCGGCATCCTCAGCGGCGGGGGCAACACCAGCCTGTCCGGCTCGAGCATCACCAGCACCTCGGGTAACACCTCGTCGACCGGTGGCTTCGGTACGACCGGCTTCGGCACCACGGGCGGCATCACGAGCGGCGTCGCCACGCCGATCAACCAGACCCCCCGCTTCACCGGCTGATTTCAGCCATCTACAACTGTTGAGAAAGGGGCCGGGCATGTGCCCGGTCCCTTTCGCGTTCCTGGGTCCACATGTATCGGAGGTCGGATGCAGATCAAGCTGGTCTCGCTCGAGGACGGGGTCACCGCCAACGGGTTTCGCAAGATCGCCGCCTACATCGAGCGGATGAACCCGCAGACCGAGTCGTTCTACGTGACGACCAACACCTTCCGGAGCCTGCGCACGTCCATCAAGGGCACCTCGGGCTCCAAGGGCGAGCTGGGCGACCACGACATCGACGAGATCGCCCACGGGCTCACGGGCGCCGACCTGGTCGGCTTCTCGTCGATGACCGGCTACTCGGAGTTGACCCGCAAGATCATCGGCCGGGTACGGGAGCTCGACCCGTCAACCTTCATCCTGTGGGGCGGGATCCATCCCATCATCCAGCCTGAGGACGCCATCACCGCCGACGTCGACGCCATCTGCACCGGCGAGGGCGAGTTCGCCTTCCAAGAGCTCTACGACCGGTTGCAGGACGGCCGCAACTACCGCGATCTCCGCAACTTCTGGTTCAAGAAGGGCGAGGCTGACGAGGTCCGCAACGACTTCCTGCCCCTGATGACGGCCGAGGCGATGGAGAGCCTGCCCTTCCCTCAATACGGAACCGGCGAGACCATCTTCGAGCGAGGGCACGGGTGGCGGCCCATGGGCCTGGCCGACTACCTCAACAACGACGGCCTGGGCTACCAGACCCTGTGGTCGATCGGTTGCCCGTTCCACTGCAGCTTCTGCGGCAACACCAAGTTCATCGCCAACGACCCCAAGTACAAGAAGATCCGCCACCCCAGCGCCCGCTACGTGGTCGACGAGGTCAAGAAGGTGCGGGAGCGCTTCCCCCACATCAGCCAGGTCAGCTTCAACGACGACAGCTTC
>JBBSIS010000323.1:0-3092 GCA_038231955.1 Acidimicrobiales bacterium | reverse complement strand
GCCTGTCGTTTGCCACGGTGATGGGACCACCCCGTTGCCACGACCTAGGGACCACCTCGGACCCTTGAAAGCCGATCGACGACGATGATCCTCCCCCGGGCCGAGGCCGTCAAGAACTGTCAGTTGGGCGGTCGGCGAGAAGGTCGGTGATCTGCTCGACGAGACGATCGGCGGCATGACGTCGGAGCCCGATGGCCACGATGACCCAGTCCTCGCCGCGGCGCAGCCGGACCATCCACGACTGCTCGGCGAGGCGGCCCCGGGAACTGGCCGAGCCGAAGTCGACCTCGGCCACGACGGGCACGTTGTAGGGGCGCTGGCGCTGGCGGTGAGCCCGGCTCCGGCACGCGCCGGAGCAGAACCGACCGGGACGACCGGTCGCCGACCGGAGAACGGGGTTGTCGCACTCGGGCCCGCCACAGGTCGGGCCTGGGGTTTCGTGTCGCAACGAAACCATCACGACCGCCCCCTTCGCGCCGGCGGGCCGTCCCCGTCGGGCGCCGGCTTGGCGCCCACGACGGGCTTCTGGCGGCGCCGGTAGCTCTCGCCCTCGACCACCAGTTCATAGGCCGCGCTCTGCAGGCGGTCGATGGCCGACTGGGCCAGCAGTGGGTCGGCCATCATGGCCAGCATCTCGGCCGGCTCCCGGTTGGAGGTGATGACGGTGGAGGCCCGGCGGTGGCGCTCGACCACCAGCTCGTAGAAGTCGGCGGTCTCGACGGCGTCCAGGCTTTGGAGGGCAAAATCGTCCAAGATCAAGACGTCGACCCGCATGAGCTTTCGCATCTCGGCGTCGTGGGTGGCGTCGAGGCGGGTGGCCTTCAATCTCTTGTGCAGCCGGTCGGCCCGCTCGAAGTGCACCGAGAAGCGCCGCCGGCAGGCGACGTGACCCAGAGCACTGGCCAGGAAGGTCTTGCCCACCCCGACGGGGCCGAGCACCAAGGCGTTGGCCTTGTCCTCCACGAAGCGCAGGGTGACCAGCTCGGCCCACATGGCCTTGTCGAAGCTGACCTTGGCCGTGGCGTCCCAGGCCTCGACCATCATCGTCGGGTCCAGGTGGGCGGCCCGGGCCCGCACCGATGCCGAGGCCCGGTCCCGGCGGGTGATCTCGTCGGTGAGCACCATCTCCAGGAAGTCGGCATGGGGCAAGTCCCCCTGGCGGGCCAGGCTGAGGCGCTCGGGCAGGGTGTCGAGCATCTGGCCCAGCTTGAGCCGGCGCAGCACGGCGGCCAGCTCCGAGGAAACGCTGGCCGTCGGCGCCGGGCTCATGACCGCCCTCCCGCGCCGGTGGCGAACTCGGAGGGGTCACGGGAGAAACGCCCGGGGATCACGTTGGCCGCCGCCGGGGGGCTCGGCGCCGGCGCGTTCTCCTTCGCCCGCTCCAGCATGCGACCGATCAGGCCGACGTCGATCGCCTCGGCCTCCAGCGCCCGGGCACAGGCTGCCTCGGTGCGCTCGTCTCCCCACTTCTTGGCCAGGCCCAGCAACCGGTAGACCTGGCGCATCCTGGTCCAGGGCAGGGGGCTGTCGAGGAGGGCCTCGGCGTAGGCGCCGACGGAGTTGCCATGGCGGGTGGCCATTGCCTTGAGGGCCTCGATGTCACGCATGGCGTAGACCTCGGTGCCCGATGGCAGGTCGGCCGGGTCGGTGCGGCGGCCGCCCTGGGGCTGGCGGGGATGCACCTTGACCAGCTGGCCCCGGTGGAAGACCTTGACCAGGCGGGAATCGGCCCGGGCGTTGACCCGGAAGCCGATGAGGTTGCCGGGTATCGAGTACAGCGCCTTGTCCACCTCGATGTGGTGGTCACGGTGCACCTTGGGCTTGGCGTAGAGGGGGAGGTCGTAGGCCTCCGCCGGCGCGGCGAGCAGCAGGGGCGCCTCCTCGAGGCGGAACACCTCCGCCGGCCGGTGCTGGGTGGTGCCGTGGGTGCGCAGCCCCGCCGTGGTCGAGCACCACGTCGCGGCCCGGCGCTGGGCATCGGCCAGGTCGGCGAACTCCTCGCCGGCGAAGAAGGATCCCCTGACGTATTGGACCTGGCGTTCGACCTTCGGCTTGTCCTTCGGCGACCGCACCCGGGCCGGGTCGATCACGAAGCCCCGGGACTGGGCGTACTCCAAGAAGGCGGCGTTGAAGCGGGGGGCCAGCGCGTCGGCGGTGTCGACGATGGCCTCCATGTTGTCGGGGATGACCACCGCGAACACGCCCCCGAAGAATGCCCACGCCGCCTCGAAGCCGGCGATCACCGCGGCAGTGGTCTGGCGGTGGCTGAGCCACACGAAGCAGTGCCGGGACCAGCAGGCGGTGAAGATCAGGGCCTGCACCATCCGCTGGCCGCCGCCGAGGGGGTCGGGGACCAGGCCCATGCGCCCGAAGTCGACCTGCAGTTCCGACCCCGGCTCGCCGTCGGCGACCCGCACCGTGGTCTTGGCTTGCCCGAAGCCGCAGCGCTGGGTGGCGAAACGGTTGAGGGTCCGGTAGGCGACGACGGTGCCTTTGCGGGCCAGCAGGTCCTGGACTTTGACCAGCTTCAGGTCCTTGGCCAGCCACGCCTTGATCTGCTCCTCGTGAGGGACGAGGGACTCCCAGCCCGCCCCGTGGCCGGCCGGACGGGCGGGGCGGACCTTCTCGCACACCAGGCCGATCACGACATCGGTCAGCTGCGCCTCCCCGCCGTCACGGGTCAGCCCGACCTCGACCGCGGCCTCCACGTAGCGGCGGGCCGTCTTGCGGTCGACGCCGCTGAGGCGGTCGATACCCCGGTAGCCCTCACCCCGCAGCCACAGCCGCAGCACCTCTTTGATCTCGAACACCGATACCTCCCTGAAAGCCATGGGCACCCTTCGCCTGGTTGACGTTGGGTACGAGTCGAACGTGTGTCCGACCGGCGTTGGGGGATACCGAGGTGGTCCCATGACTGGCAACGGGGTGGTCCCATGCCCGTGGCAAAACTGCCCTCAAGGTGGTCCCATCAGCGTGGCAAACGACACCGGAGACCGCCGAGATGTCCAGGCGGATGGGTTCGCTTGCCGATGGACCTCCGAGGTTCTACAACCTTGATGTCCGACGCACCGAGGAGAGGTAGCTCGTCCAAG
>JBBSIS010000322.1:0-3096 GCA_038231955.1 Acidimicrobiales bacterium | reverse complement strand
GGCCCACAGCCGGCCGTCGTCACCGAACTTCATCCAGCAGATGTCGTCGCCCACCGTCTCCACCATCCAGCCCGGCAGGGTGGGCTCCAGCATGGCCAGGTTGGTCTTCCCGCACGCGGAGGGGAAGGCGCCGGCGACATAGCGCGTCTCGCCATCGGGGTTGGTGAGCTTGAGGATGAGCATGTGCTCGGCCAGCCAGCCGTCGTCGCGCCCCATGGAGGAGGCGATGCGCAGGGCGAAGCACTTCTTGCCCAGCAGGGCGTTGCCGCCGTAACCCGAGCCGTAGGACCAGATGGCCCGCTCCTCGGGGAAGTGCACGATGTACTTGCGCTCGGCGTCGCACGGCCAGGCCACGTCGGCCTGGCCGGGATCGAGCGGTGCGCCCACCGAGTGCAGGCAGGGCACGAACTCACCGTCGGGGGCAAGTGCGTCGAGGACGCGGCGGCCCATGCGCGTCATGGTGCGCATGCTGACGGCCACGTACGCCGAGTCGGTGATCTCCACGCCGACCTGCGCCATGCGGGAGCCGATGGGGCCCATGCTGAAGGGGATGACGTACATGGTGCGGCCCCGCATCGAGCCCCGGAACAGCCCGGTGAGCACCTGCTTCATCTCGGCCGGGTCGCGCCAGTTGTTGGTGGGACCGGCGTCGATCTCCTTGGCCGAGCAGATGTAGGTACTGTCCTCGACGCGGGCCACGTCACCGGGGTCCGACGTGGCCCAGTAGCTGTTGGGCCGGGTGGCGTCGTCGAGGCGGGTGAACGTCGCCCCCTCCACCAGCAGCTGGCACAGGCGGTCGTACTCCGCCTGGGAGCCGTCGCACCACTCCACCCGGTCGGGCCCGCACAGCGCCGCGGTTTCATCCACCCAGTCGAGCAGGCGCTGGTTGGTGGTGGCCGGCGGGGGGGTCGTGGTCCTAGACCGTCCGTCCGTCGGGCCGGTTGGGGAAGCCGGGGGTGCCCATGTCGACCTCGGAGCCGAGGCGCACGCGGCTGGCCCGGCCCTCGGGGTCGAGGTCGAAAACCACCCGCTGGCCCTGCCGCAGCATCCGGAAGACCGAGCCGGTCAGGGCGTTGGGCGACAGGTCGTATTCGGAGCGGTCGGTGTCGCGCATGACGACGCCTTCGGCGGTGCCGGGGTCGTAGGACTTGATGACTCCCTGCACGAGCCCTCCTGTCGGGCCGGTAGGTTCTGGACCGGTACGTTCTGGGAACGACAATACCGGAGTTCGCCCTGATCGAGCGCCTGCGCCAGCGCCTGATAGCGCCGCCCGACCAGACCTGGTTGGGCGACGACGCCGCCGTAGTGAGGAGCCCATCCGGCCCACTGTTGCTGGCGACCGACGCGGTGGTCGAAGGGGTCCATTGCGACCTCGATCTGGTCGGCCTCGACGACATGGGGTGGAAGGCGTTGGTGGCCAACATCAGCGATCTGGCCGCCGTCGGCGGCCGACCGTGTTATGCGCTGGTGACCGTGGCCGGGCCGCTGACCCGCCCCGACTTCTTCGACTTCGAGCTTCTCTACGACGGCCTCATCGCCGCGTCCGAGGCCTACGACTGCCCGATCGTGGGGGGCGACATCTCGTCGTCGCCGACGCTCGTGGTGTCGGTGGCGGTGGCCGGCGACGGGGGGCTGGCACCACCCGGGCCCGTTCTGCGCTCGGGCGCTGCACCCGGCGACGTCCTGTTCGTCACCGGCCCGCTGGGCTCGTCCGCCGCCGGCCTCGCTCTCCTCCGCGGTGGGCGGGCCGCCGAGGATCCCGACTTGGTGCTGGCCCACCGCCGCCCCCGGGCCCGGCTGCAGGAGGGGGCCGCGGCTCGGGCCGCCGGGGCGACGGCGATGATCGACGTCTCCGACGGCCTGGCCGCCGACCTGCGCCACCTGGCCGACGCCTCCGGAGTCGGCGTGGTGCTCGACCGGGTGCCCGTCGCCATGGGGGTGAGCAGGGTGAGCGACGAGCCCGAGGCGCTGGCCCTCGGCGGCGGCGAGGACTACGAGCTCGTCTTCGCCGCCCCGGACGGCTCGCCGGTCGAGACCCTCTTCGCCGAACTGGGCCTGGGCAAACCGCTGCGCATCGGGCGCTGCACCGCCGACCCCATGGAGCGCCGCCTGCGCGACGTTGACCTTCCCGTCGTCGGTTGGGTGCACCGGTGATGCGCGGCCTCACCCCTCCCGAACTGGGCTCGCTGAACGTCGCCCCACGACGTTGAACGACCCCGGTTCGGTCAGGAGGCGGCCGGTGGCGCTCACCATCGCCGGCGTCGACTCCAGCGGAGGCGCCGGGGTGGTGGCCGACCTCAAGACGTTCGAGGCCCACGGCGTGTGGGGGACGGCCGCCGTGACCGCGGTGACGGCCCAGAACACCCTCGGGGTGCAGGCGGTGGAAACCCTCACACCCGAGGTGGTGCGGGCCCAGATCGCTTCGGTGGTCTCCGACCTGGGCGTCGACGCGGCCAAGACCGGCATGCTCGGCTCGGTCGAGGTGGTGGAGATCGTCGTCATGACCGTCGTCCAGCTGGGGGTGCGGCCCCTCGTCGTCGACCCGGTCATGATCGCGACCACGGGCGGGCGCCTGCTGGACGCCGACGCGGTCGCCGCCGTGCGCGATCGGCTCGTGCCCCTGGCGACGGTCCTCACCCCCAATCTGGTCGAGGCCACCGCCCTCACCGGCGGGGAGCCGATCGTGGACCGGGCCGGGATGGAGCGCGCCGGTCGGGCCCTGGTCGGGCTCGGAGCGGGGATGGTGCTGGTGAAGGGTGGTCATCTGGGAGGGGACTCGTCGCCCGACTGCCTCGTCACTGGGGGCGACGTTGGCGGCGTGTTGTGGCTCGACGGGCCCCGCCTGGTCCACCGCGGCGCCCACGGGTCGGGCTGCGTGCTGTCGGCGGCGGTCTGCGCCGCGCGGGCGCGGGGTATGGAGCCGGCCGACGCCTGCCTGGCCGCCAAACGCTTCGTGGCCCGGGCCATCGAAGCGGGGCCGGACCTGGGCGCCGGCGTGGTCCCGGTGTATCCAGGCTGGGCGGCGCGGTGAACCGAAAGCCGTCCCGAGAGGTACCGTCGATGGCGGTGGACGGCGACCGCGTCGACGAGGAGCAG
>JBBSIS010000321.1:0-3117 GCA_038231955.1 Acidimicrobiales bacterium | reverse complement strand
TACGACATCGCCGGCAACGAGGGCTGGGTCAACGTCGGCGATCACCACGACACCCCAGCCTTCGCGGTCGCGTCCATCGCCCGGTGGTGGGAGCGCATGGGCCGGCTCCGCTATCCCGACGCGGCCAAGCTCATGATCACCGCCGACGCCGGCGGGTCCAACGGCTACCGCTCCCGGGCGTTCAAGACCGAGCTGGCCAACCTGGCCTCCACCATCGGGCTGATCATCACCGTCTGCCACCTGCCGCCCGGAACCTCGAAGTGGAACAAGGTGGTTCTCTACACCGGGTTCCCGAGTGTCTACGAAGTAACCAACGAGCCCGCACCGAGCCCTGTGGACCTCGCCCGCGCCCGCGTATCGGCATGATGTCGCTGATGTCTTGCATGTCGCCTAGCTGAGGAGTACACCGGTCGTGTAACGAACGTGTGTTCGTGCAAGACGGAGGGACGAATGCTCGTCCAGCAGATGGTGGCTCCGGTGAGCGGGGCGGTGTCGTGGACGGTGGTCGACGACCGCTTCGAGCCGGTACAGCCGGCCGAGGCATACCTGGCCCACTTGGAGGCGATCGAGCGCTCGCCCAACACGGTGCGGGCCTACGCGTCGAGCCTGCGGCTGTGGTTCGAGCACCTGGCGCACCGGGGCGTCTCCTGGGATGCCGTTCGCCTCGATGACGTCGGCCGGTTCGTGTCATGGCTGCGGGCCCCGGCCGAAGGCGTGATCGTGATCGACGCCGCGACCGCCGGCCGGGCGGTGGCCACGGTCAATCGCCATCTCGCCGCGGTGTTCGGCCTCTATGACTTCCACGCCCGGCGCGGGGTTCGGGTGGCCGCCGAGCTGGTGGATTGGCGGCGGGGCGGGCGGGGCTCCTACAAGCCGTTCCTGGACCAGGTGGGCGGCGTTCCCGGCGGGCACCGCGCCGCCCGGTGCGCCTCCGTCCCACGAGGCGACTCCCCGAGACGCTGACCACCGAGCAGGTCGCTGCCCTGCTCGGTGCCTGCGAGCACCTACGGGATCGGTTCCTGCTCTCCTTGCTCGCGGAGACGGGGATGCGCATTGGTCAGGCCCTCGGACTCCGCCACGCCGACATCGTGTCCCGGGAGTTGACTGTGCGCATCGTCCCCCGCGACGACAACGCCAACGATGCACGGGCCAAGTGCCGCCAGGAGGCGGCGATCCCGGTCTCGGCCGCCCTGGTCCGTCTCTACAGCACCTACCTGTTCGACGAGTACGGCGAGGTCGATTCGGACTACGTGTTCGTGAACCTCTTCGCCCCGCCTGTGGGCCGACCGCTCCGCTACTCGGCGGTGGCCGGTCTGGTGGAGCGGCTCCGGGCCCGCACCGGGATCGACTTCAACCTCCACATGCTCCGCCACTCGGCAGCCAGCGAGATGATCCGGGCGGGGGTGGCGATCGAGGTCGTCTCCAAGATGCTCACCCACGCCAACGTCACCACCACCAGCGGAACCTACGTGCACCTCGACGTGGAGGACCTGCGGGCCGAACTGGCCAGGGCCGGCATGCGATGAGTGCCCTTGTCGCTCTCCCGGACCCAGAGGTGGACGAGGTCGTCGGCCGCCTCCTCGCCCTCCTGCGGCCCGAGTTCAACGTCGCGGTGGTCCGACCCGAACCCGACGACCCGGTGCTGGCCGGCAGGCGCTGTGGCGTGGGCGGCTGCGATCGCTCCGCCCGCTCACGGGGGCTGTGCGCCGCCCACCATGGCCGCTGGGCGGCCCATGGCAAGCCGGACCTGGCCGCCTTCACCGCCGGTGCCGCTGCGGTGCGGCCGGGCGGATCCAGGGCCGACGAGGTGTTCGATCTGTCGTCGCTGGCGACACGGTGCCGACTGGAGTTGGCCCTGGTGTTGCAGCGACGCCACGACGAACGAGGCCGGGGCATTCGGCCGCTGGCCGTGCGCCCGGTGGTGGCGATGATCGCCCGCTCCGGCGTGGACTCGTTGCTCGACCGTCCGCTGGAGGACTGGGTCGCCGACCTCGCTGCCGGGAGCCGGACGGGTCTCGCCAGCGCCACGGGTTTCGTGCGTTACGCCTGGCGCCACCTCGAAGCCGTCGTGGGCGACACGGGGGTGGAGGGCGAGTACGCCCGTGACCGCTGGGACGCCCGGCGACTCGGCGTCGCTGTCACCGTCGGGCACCACTCGGTGAGCTTCGAGCGCATCCCCCAGCCCTGGTTACGCGCCGCCGTCAAGACGTGGGCTCGGACTCGCCTGGTCGGCGGGATGTCCTTCGGCGCCATCCGCCGCGACACCACCGCCATGAGCTGGTTCGCCGGGTGGCTCGCTGATGCGCAGCCCGGGGCGACGGGCGCCTCCGTCATTACCAGGGCGACGATCGAGGGCTACCTGGCCCACCTCGCCGCCCACGGCCCGTCACCCAACACCCGCCTCGGCTATCTCACCGGCCTGCGCGGCTTCTTGGAGAGCGCCCGGCGCCGGGATTGGCTGGAGCTTCCCGCTGGCACCGTGCTCTATCACGACGACCTGCCGCGGCGACCCGCCGGCCTGCCCCGCTTCGTCGCCGAGGACCAGATGGCCCAGCTCGAGTCCGAAGCGGCGATGGCCCGCCTTCCCGACGCCACCACCCGCCACCTGGTGGTGGTCGTGATCGAGACCGGGCTGCGGGCCGGCGACGCCTGCCGGCTCGGCGTGGACTGCCTGGTCCCCGACAGCGTCGGCTGGCCCTGCCTGCGCTTCATCAACAACAAGGTGCGCGCCGAGCAGCTGGTCCCGATCACCGCCCGGGCCGCCGATGCCATCCGCTCCCAGCAGGCCGAGGTGGCCCGGTGCTGGCCGTCCTCGCCGTGGTTGTTCCCCGCAGCCGGCGCCAACCCCGACGGGGCTCGTCCCTTTACCTACAACGCTCTCCGCCAGCGCATGGGCCGCTGGCAGGAGGCGATCGACCTGCGTGACGGCGCCGGTCGTCCCGCCCGGGTGAGCCCCCATCGTTTCCGGCACACCTTCGTTATCTCCGGTGGGTCTAATCCCGTGAGGGACGTGGGTCACGAGGACCGGGGCGTTCGTGCCTCACAAGTATCTTGTACTCGTGAGGGATCGAATGTATGTTCGGTCCATGGACGAGTCTTCCTCTTCGTCGTTGGCGT
>JBBSIS010000320.1:0-3133 GCA_038231955.1 Acidimicrobiales bacterium | reverse complement strand
GTCGCCGAGCTGGCCCGCATGGCCGAGGGCGAGGAGGAGCATGTGGCCGGGCTGGCCGCTCGTCTCGACGCGCCTGCGGTGCGGATCCCGGAGCTGGAGACCGACGTCCACGACCTTCCGGGCCTGGCCCGGGTGGCGGCGTTTGTATTTTCCGATCCCGCCTAGTTGGGCCGGGTGGTCTCCGCCGACTGGCCGTCGTCGCTGCTGGCAAGCGACGCCGCCGCCTCCTCGATCGTGTCGGTGACAGTGACGATCCGGTCGAAGCCGGTGGTGTGGAGGAGGCGGACGAGCGTGGGCCGGTTGCAACACACCGCCACGTCGCCCCCCGCTTCCCGGGCCCGGCGGATGCCGCCGATGAGCGCCCCCAGGCCGGCGGAGTCGACGAAGGGAACCTCCGACATGTCGATGAGGAGCTTGGGCTCCGACGCCAGTTCGCCGAGGGCTTCACGAAACTGGCCGACGGTGTAGGCGTCCAGCTCCCCTACCGGACGGCAGATGGTGTAGTCCTCGCGCGTATCCAGCTCGATGTGAAGCACCCGTCGATGCTACCCATGGGCCCTGGGGCGGTACCCTCCGGCATGCCCGAGGTGCTCATCGTCAGCGACTCGCCCCGTGTCCGTGAGGAAGTCATCTCCGGGCTCCCCGACTCCGGCCTCACCGTGCGGGAGCTCAATGTCGGCGCCGACGTACGGCCGGCGGTGCTCGAGCGGACGCCGCAGGTGATCGTCCTCGACCTTCAGATCGGCCGCATGGGCGGCATGGCCGCCGCCCTCGACCTCCACCTGGAGTCCGGGGCGGGCCGGAGCCCCAGTGTGCCGGTGCTCATGCTCCTCGACCGCAGGGCCGACGTGTTCCTGGCCCGGCGCTCCTACGTCCAGGGCTGGGTGATCAAGCCCCTCGACCCCATGCGCATCGCCCGGGCCATTACCGCCCTCCTCGCCGGCGGTACCTACGAGGACCCCTCCTACCGCCCGGTGACCGTCCCGCTGCGGTGAAGTAGGATCAGGATTTCCGGGAAGTGGCGCAGCTTGGTAGCGCGCAGCGTTCGGGACGCTGAGGCCGGGGGTTCAAGTCCCCCCTTCCCGACGGGAAACGTGCTGGTCAGGGTGTTGTGGCCCTGGCCGGCCGGCGGTTCAGGAAGCGCCCAGACCGCGAGCAGGCCGCGGGAAGTTCATGAATCGCGCCCCGAGCTGCTCGGCGGCAGCGGCGTCTGCAGCACTCGTTGCCTGCGCGTAGACGGCCAACGTGAGCCTCGGGATCGCTGTGTCCGAGGCGCGTCTGGGCGTTTGAGGTCGATCCCGTCGAGCACCATGCCGGTCGCGTCGGCCCATCGGAGGTCGTGGAGCTCAAGGCCGTCGAGCCCAACGGCGACCGTGGCCGGATCCTCCTCCTCCTCCTCCTCCTCCTCCTTACTTCACCCACGGCTGGTCCTCCGAGCCGGCGATTTTCGCGCCCTCGCCGAGCGCCTTGGCATCCGGACGTCCGAGTCGCCGAGCAACAATGCGCGAGTCGTTGCTGCCGGACGCGCTGGAACCTGGCTGGGTCATCCGGAAGCCGGCAGTGTGCGCTCCTCACTGGCCAAGGGTGACTCGGGATTATGGGCCGAGGGGGTCAGAGTCCGGGGTGGGCCAGCCTAGGCTGCGCGTTGATGCAGCGCCTAAACGTTCGACTTCGACTCGGTTCCGACGGCCTCGCAGAACCTGGACCGCTCGCCAACCGGCATTGCCGGGTGGTCGCGTCAACCCGCCTTCAGGTAGCGGCGGAGCGCTTCACGCACGACGTCGGACGCAGTCGTGTGGTCAGCGGCGGCGCGGTCGTCGACAGCTCGACGGAGTTCGGGGTCGAGCCGGACGGGAAGGGTGTCGGCCGGGCCAGAACCCATCGCTGGCCGACCAGGCCGGCGCCGTAGCTTGGTGACGTCCGGGCCGGCCTCGGCCTCCTCGGCCATCCGCTCCAGGACCTCATCCGTAAGGTCGACGCCTGCCCTCGACCGCCCGTGTGACGTCTTCTCAGCCATCTGTGGCTCCCTTCTGGCGGAGCAACGACTCGTAGCCCCGGCGCATACGCATGGCGTGGATCACGATCTCGGTCCCGTCGTCGCGGACGACTGAGACGATCTCCAGAGGTTGCCGGCCCGGTCGGGTCCGAGATAGAGCACCTTCCCGTCCTCCTGGTCGCCGACTGCCACGGCCTGCTCCACTGCGTGACGGATGTCCGAGTCGTCGACGCCGTGCTTCCGTGCCGACGCGTAGATGTCGACGTAGCCAATATCGTATCGCGAAACTATGCGCTACAAGGAGGCTCGCCAAGGAGGGTCGCCCGGGTCAGCGTCGACGACACGGCGTCGCTCCTGCGACACAAACTCTCGAATCCGCCGATGCCGGGCGCCCTCCTCCGGCGGGATCCGCTCCGCAGCCGGCATTGCCGGATGACAGGCGAAGACATCCCGACCGGGGATGGGCGCGCTACCGAGCGCCCGACTCGTGCCGAAGTCGTGCGGTTCTAGTCCGTCGAAAGTGTCGCCTTGTATCTGACCGCTGCTACAATGCATGACATGGCAGCAACAACGAACGCGAAGGTCTCGAACCGCGGGCAGACCAGCCTCCCGGCTGAACTACGTCACCGGTGGGGAATCAACGAGGGGGGCGATGTCGGCTTCATCGATCTGGGCGATGCCGCACTCGTCGTCCCGGGCGGCGTGACCGTGGCCCGCTCCGAGCTGCGCCGCGTGCTGCGGGACCGCTACAGCATGGGAGTCGGTGCCCTCGACGATCCCGACCTCGCTGATCAGTAGCCCTCATGACCTCCCGTGCCACGGTCGTCCTCGACGACAGGGTGCTGATCGAAGCGCTGCTCGTAGGCCTTCGGGCCGACCCCATCGGGTTGACGACCACCGCCTATTGGTATTACCGCGCCTGCCGGGCGGCAGTCCTTGGCGCAGGAGGCCACCTGTCAGGGCCCTTCGAGCGGGTGGACGACGACGACCAGCAACGAGCCATCACGAGCCTGTTGCAGCTTCGAGACGACATCGCGCTTCCCGACCCGCGGCGGACCGTTCCAGAGATGGTCGCGATCGCCGGCCGACATCCCCGCCTCAACCTCTTGAACCTCGAGGCCGTGGCCGTTGGACGAT
>JBBSIS010000319.1:0-3159 GCA_038231955.1 Acidimicrobiales bacterium | reverse complement strand
CGGGCCCAGGCGCGCCGCTTCCGGCACCGCTTGGGCAAGGCAGAGCATGTCGTAGCCTCCTGGGCCGACGACTTCAGGGCCCAGGACGAGCGGCGTGGCCACGAGCAGCGTCACCCGGAACCCACCGACGACTGACCGATCGGCGCTAGGTCTCGACCACAGCCAAAGCGTGATCGGCCCGGTTCAAGGGGTCGGGGCCGGCCTCGGTGGCAACGACGATGTCCTCGATGCGCGCTCCCCAATGACCGGCGTCGTAGATGCCGGGCTCGATGGAGAAGGTGTGTCCCGGCACCAGTCGCTCCCGGTTGCCGGCTACGAGATAGGGATCCTCGTGCTCCTCGAGACCGATGCCGTGGCCGGTGCGATGGAGGAACTGGGGACCGAACCCGGCGTCGGTGATGATGTCCCGAGCCACAGCGTCGACGTCGTGACAGGACATGCCGGTCCGGGCCGCGTCGACCGCCGCCGCCTGGGCCGTGTAGAGAACGGCGTACAGGTCGACGAACGCCGCCGGCGGCGTGCCGGTGAAGATGGTCCGGGTGATGTCGGAGCAGTAGCCGGCCATGGTCCCGCCGAAATCGCAGACCACCGCCTCGCCCGCCTCGATCCGGCGCCGCCCTGGCTCGTGATGGGGGCTGGCCGAGTTGGGGCCGCTGCCGACGATGGCGAAGTTCACCGAGTCGTGCCCTTCGGCCACCAGGCGCTCGCTCAGCTCCCGTGACACCTCAGCCTCTGTGCGCCCGAGAAGGGGGATGTCGCCGCTGACCAGGGTGGCGGCGACCCGGTCCGCAGCCGCCGCCGCGTGACGGAGGGCATCGACCTCGGCGGCGTCCTTGACGGCCCGGAGCGGGGCGGTGACAGTCGATGCCGTGGTCCACGTCGCCCGGGGCAGAGTGGCCTGCAGCGCCAGTACGGCGGCGGCCCACGCGCGGTTCGAGACGGCCAGTCGCCGGCGGGACCGCCCGATCACGCCGGTGACGATCTCGATCGGATCCTCGGTCTCCCCCCAGGCGCGCACGGCGAACAGCTCGGGCGCGGGCTCCACCCTCGGCACTTCTAGCTGCGGGACGACGAGAATGGGGTCGCCCTCGAGGGGAACGACCAGCATGGTCAGCCGCTCCAAAGGCATCGCCCGGTAGCCGGTCAACCACGGCAGGTCGGCACCGAGGGAGAGGAGCAGCGTGTCGACCCCTGCCGTTCCCATCCGCTCACGGACGGCGGCGAGCCGGGCGGGACGGGGATCGACGGGAGTGGCCATGGGGGGAGGGTAGGCGAGGCGGCTGTTATGGTCCCGACGTCGACCAATAGGAGGCGATCGCTGTGGGTACCAGGTACAGGTTCGGCTGGTTCGGGACAACCATGACGGCGGCTGCGCTGCTCTTGGGCGCCGGGCCGGCCAGCGCGGCATCGCCCTTTGTGCAGTCGCGCGGCGAGCTCGTCGATCTGGCGCCGAGCACGCCGAACCTCACGGACGGCGCGTCCGCTGACCTGTTCGCCGTCGGCGGCGGAGGGTCGACCACCTTCATCCTTGTCATGTCGGGCCTCGACCCGGCCTCGGCGGGTACCACCGTTGGCGCGCACATCCACACCGGAACCTGCGTGGCCGGGAACGGCGCGGCCGCCGGGCCGCACTACAACACCGGCGGGACGCCCAGCACGGACACCGAGGTGTGGCTGGACTTCACGGTGCTTCCCGGCGGTCACGCCGTCGCAGTCACCACAGTGCCGTTCACCATCGAAGCCGGCACCGCCCATGCCATGGTCGTCCACGCCCAGCCCACCCAGGCCGGGGGGGCGACCCCCGGGGCGGCGGGGGCCCGCATGGCGTGCCGACCGGTGGAGTTCTAGGAGCTGGTGGCGGCTCCGACGGCCTGGCGGGCGTGGTAGCTGGAGCGGGTCAGGGGTGATGCCTCGACGTGGGCGAAACCCAAGGCCCGCCCGGCGGCGGCCAGGCGGTCGAACTCGGCGGGTGCCCACCAGCGCACCACCGGCAGGTGCTGCGCCGAGGGCCGCAGGTACTGGCCGAGGGTGAGGATGGCCACACCGACGCTGCGCAGGTCGGCCATGGCGGCCAGTACCTCGTCCTCGGTCTCGCCCATACCGAGGATCAGGCCCGACTTGGTGACCAGGCCGGCGGCGGCGGCCTGGGCCAACACGGCCAGGCTGCGGGCGTAGGAGGCCGACGGCCGGACGCGGCGCTGGAGGCGGGCGACCGTCTCCAGGTTGTGGTTGAGCACGTCGGGCCGGGCGTCGAACAGAGTGGCCAGTGCGTGGGGATCGCCCTTGCAGTCGGGGACCAGCAGCTCGATCGTGGTACCGGGGCCGCGGGTTCGCACGGCGCGGACCGTTTCGGCGAAGCCGGCGGCGCCGCCGTCGGGCAGGTCGTCGCGGGCCACCGCGGTGATCACCGCGTGGGACAGGCCCATGGAGGCCACCGCCTCGGCCACGCGCCCGGGCTCGGCGGGATCGGCCGGGCCGGAGGGTCGACGGGTGTCGACCTGGCAGAACCCGCACGCCCTGGTGCAGCGGTCGCCGTTGATCATGAACGTGGCGGTGCCGTCGCGCCAGCACTCGAAGATGTTGGGGCAGCCCGCCTCCTCGCACACGGTGACCAGGTCGAGCGAGCGAATGGTGGCCTTGACCCCGCGGTAGGCGGGGCCGAGGTCGGCCTTTACCCGTAGCCACTCCGGCTTGCGGGTGGCGACCGGGAGGCCGGTCGGCTCCTGGCTGCGCTCCCAGGACACGTCGACCCGACGGGCATGGCCGCCCCCCCACCGGTCGGCGGCGGCGGCGACGATGGCGTCGACGACGTCACCCATGTCCGCCCGGACGCCCTCGGCGGCCAGTGATGTCACCTCTTTGTCGAGGATGCCACAGGGCACGATCGGCGCGAACCAGGACAGGTCGGGGTCGACGTTGAGGGCGAAGCCGTGCATGGTCCGACCCCGGGAACGCCGGATGCCGATTGCGCAAATCTTCCGTGGCCGCAGCCCGTCGGCGTCGACCCACACGCCGGGCGCGCTGTCGATCCGGCCCAGGCCGGGCAGGCCCAGCTGCGCGCACACGTCGATGACGATCTGTTCGACCGAGCGGACGTACGCCGGCGTGGCGCCCGGCCCATCGGGTACGGAAAGGATGGGGTAGCCCACCAGCTGCCCG
>JBBSIS010000318.1:0-3159 GCA_038231955.1 Acidimicrobiales bacterium | reverse complement strand
GTTCGGTGAGCACGAACGCGGAAACCCGACCGGCCGGTGGCGTCAGTCACGGGGCCGCCTCGAGGAGCAGGAAGTGGTTGGTCAGACGGGGCCAGTCGAGGCCGACGGCCTCGATGGCTCGGGGGATCAGCTCGAGGGTGACGGGCGCAGTGACCCGTAGGAGGCGCCACAGCGGGCCGCCAACTGTGGCCGCGTCACGCCGGGCGAGTGGCGGCAAGCGTCGAGCCAAGTCAACCAGCGCAACGGCAATCTCCATATGCGCGTAGCCCCGGTTGCGCTCCACGGCAACGACGCGCAGTGCGGCCTCGGCGGCCACGGCTTCGTATTCCTGCACTGACCGGTACACCACCTGGTACGTGTCTGTCTCTACCTCAACCCCGGAGCGAATCCCCGATTCGCGAAGGATGATTCGGCCCCTCGGTGCGAGCTGGCCGAGGCGGACGAGCAGCGCCACTGCGTCGCTTCGATCGAGGTACATCAGCAGCCCTCCGAGCAGGACACCCTGGAACTCGCCGTCGATGGCCACGGTGAGGGCATCGCCCTGCAGCAGTTCTACGTTGCCCTGCCCGGCCAGGCGTCGCTGGGCTGCGTCCAGCATGCCGACGCTCGCGTCCACGCCGACGACTCGCCCGTAGCGATGCGCGAACCGCTCTGTCCACGCCCCGGCGCCGCACCCGACGTCGAGCACCGAGGCCGTGGGTCCCAGTCCGGCGAACCACCGGTCGACCACCGCCTGTTCGAGCGAGAAGCGATGCTCGACGCAGCCGGGCGGCAGGCCCTGCTCATGGGCCATGTACGAAGCCGATTCGGCCTCGTCGGCGGCCTTCTCCCAGTAGGCACGCACCACCTCGTAGTCGAGGCGGTGATCATCACGATGAATCGACATCTGAGCTGAGCCGACCCTACCGCTGATGACCTGGCTTCGCAGCACCTCGGCGGGTGAACCCAGGGTGAACTTCAGGAGAAATGCTAAAGTCGATCTGACTCGTCGAGAGAAATCCTCTCGTCTTTCGACTGTGCGGTGGCCGTCCGCAGCCGTTCCTCGAGGGTCCGTCGACCTGGCGACGCAGTGGATGACGACCCCATCGGGAGGCTTGCAGTGACGCAGACGATAGCGGTTGGCGCGCAGGAGCCGGTACCGGGGAACCTGTCGCAGGGGTCGCCGCCGGTACGCCGCGCGCTCATCCTCGCCGCTGGCCTTGGCCTGCGCATGCGCCCCCTCACCACCACCGTGCCCAAGTGCCTCGTCGAGGTGAACGGGATCCCGATCTTGTTCCGCTCGCTGCGGGTACTGGCCTCCGCGGGGGTAACCGAAGCCATCATCGTGGTCGGCCACGAAGCGGTCCAGGTCCGCCGGAGAGTAGGGCACAGTCTTTTCGGGATCGATATCGAGTACGTCGATGCCCCGTTCTTCGAGACGACCAACAACATTCGCTCGCTGTGGGATGCCCGCCAGTACTGCGACGAGGACATCCTCTTGCTCGAGGGCGACATCGTCTTCGACCGCGACGTCGTGATGCGCCTGCGCGAGCAGGTCGGCAGCAGTATGGCCGTGGCCCCCAACAACGCCAACTTCTCGGGCACCGTCGTGCGTCATGACGACAACGGCTTTGTCACCGCCTTCATCCTGGGCGCCGAGCTGGACGGGGTTCTCAATGGCAACGATGCTCAGAAGACCGTCAACCTCTATCTGCTGCGGGCCGAGGTCCTGCGCACCAAGATCTTGCCCGAACTATGCCGCCAAGTGGATCGCGGCAACGTGCAGGTCTACTACGAGACGGTGTTCCGCGACCTGGTAGCCGACGGCTCGTTCCCGGACCTCGTTGCCATCGACGTGTCGACCAGCCGGTGGTACGAACTCGACGATCACCGCGACCTCGAAATCGCCGAGTTCATGTTCCTGAGCCGTGAACGCCAGTTCGACCGCATCCAGTCACTGCATGGGTCGCACTGGCGTTACGGCGTCGTTGACCACTCCTACCTGTACAACCTGCACTTCCCTCCGCCCGCCATGCTCACCGAACTCCGAGATGAGCTACCCGACATCGTCACCAACTACCCGGTGGGTCAGTTAGAGCTCGACCGCCTCGTCGCCCAATGGACGGCAACCGACCCGGCGGGCATCGTCGTCGGCAACGGGGCCGCTGAGCTGATCAAGGTGCTCGGCCAGCACTTCATCGAGAAGATGACGATCCCCGTCCCCTCCTTCAACGAGTACGAGAACGTATTGCAGCCCGCGCAGCTCGACCGCGTGGCACTCGATCCGGTGACCCTCGAGCTCGACCTCGACGCCTTCGCCGAGTCGGCCCGGCGGGCGGGCTCCAACGTGGCCGTCCTCGTCACCCCCAACAACCCGACGGCGCTCTCCGTCGATCGCCAGGCAGTCCTGGAACTAGCCCGCCGCCTAGGCGAACACCGGTGCCGGCTGATCGTAGACGAGTCATTCATCGAATTCTCCCGCGCCGGGCGGACAGCCAGCGTCGAGGGCGACGTTGACAACCACCCCAACCTGGTCATCATCAAGAGCATGAGCAAGGTGTTCGGCATCGCCGGCCTTCGCATTGGCTACCTCCTCACCGCCGACCACCACTTCGCAGCTGCCGTTCGCGCCCATCTACCCATCTGGAACCTGAACGGTATGGCGGAGTCCTTCCTACGCCGGGTGGGCCGCTACCGCAGCGAGTTCGAAGCCAGTTGCGAGGTGGTACGCGACTCTTGCCAGGAGTTCTACCGCGCCCTCTGCGAGCTGCCAGGCATGGCTCCCTTCCGACCCGACGCCAACTTCGTGTTCTGTAGGATCACCAAGCCCGGTCTCACGGGACCGGCGCTGGTCCGAAGGCTGTACGTCGAACACAACATCCTGATCAAGGACTGCGCGTCGAAGACAATGCCCGAGGCTGATCGCTACCTGCGCATCGCGTCGCGCACGGTGGCCGAGAACCGGCGGCTCGTCGACGCCCTGTCCCAGCTCGGGCTGGACCGGCTCTGAGCGGATCACCGGTCGCCGATGCGCAAGGCGACGCCGCTCCGCCGCCTCCAACCATCCTGTCCCACCTCGCCGACGCCGCCAATCTGCTCACTCTCACCGGGCTGGCAGCCAGCATCTTGGCGATCACGCTGGCCGTTCGGGGCGTGCCAGCGGGGGCCGCCATCAGCCTC
>JBBSIS010000317.1:0-3176 GCA_038231955.1 Acidimicrobiales bacterium | reverse complement strand
CGTCGTCCCGCATCATCCGCCGCCACCTGCTCCCCAACATCGTCGGCCCCGTCGTCGTGCTGACCACGCTCGACCTCGGCTCGGTGATGTTGGGGATATCGGGTTTGTCCTTTCTCGGCCTGGGCGTGAGGCCACCGACCGCCGAGTGGGGGGCCATGCTGTCGGAGGGCCGGACCTACCTGAGCCGGGCGCCCAACATGATGTTCTTCCCGGGCATGGCCATCTTTCTGATGGTGCTGGGCTTCAACCTGCTGGGCGACGGCCTGCGCGACGCGCTCGATCCCCGTACCCGGGGCGACCGCCGCTGAGCCGGAGGCCGCCGAACCGCAGCTTCACCCCCCGGCGACCCGTCGGACCATCACGACCGGGTCGACCACCACGTCGTGGCCCTCGGCCTGGAGCCAGCGGCGGTTGCGGTCGTGGAGGTCACCGCCGTCGAAGTGGTTGAGGAACACCACGAGCGGTGTCGGTAGGACGGCGGTGCAGAGCCGGACGGCGTTGATGGCGCCCAGGCCGGCGTGGGCGACGAGCACGTTCAGGTCGGCGCCGAGGGCCCCGGCCAGGGCCGCGCTGTCGGCGTCGTCGGCCACGGGCGAGCGCGGCCCACCCACCGTCTCCACCAACCCCACCTGAACGGGCCCGGGCGACCAGGTCAGCTCGGCGAGGAGCTCGCCGAGGATGGGCGGCGCCGTGCCCAGGAAGGCGGCGGCCATCGGCGGCGCCATGGCCATGGCGTACCAGCGCGACGGCGGGCAGACCTGCTCAGGCGCCTCGCCGGTGGCGGCAGCCAGTACGTCGGCGTCGGTACTCCGGTCACAGGGAGCGAAGGACTGGACCGGCTTGCGGGCGGCCACCGTGGTCCCGCCGAGACGTAGTCGAGCCAACACCGATGCCGACAGCCACGTCTTGCCGACGTCGGTCCCGGCGCCGAGGACGACGATGAGCCGCTCAGGACGCACGGCCGACGGTTTCGCTCTCGAGGTTCACGGCACCAGGATAGGAAGGTGCTGGACGCCGCCCGAGCGATGTGGTCACCTCTGATGACATAATGACTACATGGACGTGGCCGTGCGGGAACTGAAGGCCAAGCTCTCCGCCTACCTTCAGCGTGCGGCGGCCGGGGAGATGATCACCGTCACCGACCGGGGGCGGCCCATCGCCGTGCTCGGGCCGGTGATCGAGGCCGTCGACCTGTCGGCGGCGGTGGCGGCCGGATGGGTCACCCCTGCGACCGCCGCGGGTCTCGGCCCGGCTCGGCGCTTCCCGGCGACGGGTACGGTCCTTCAGGCCCTGGCCGAGGACCGAGGCGAGTGACGCTCTACGCGGACTCCAGTGCCCTGCTCATACGCGACGTCGACGAGGCCGACTCCGGGCGGGCCGTCGGGCTGGTTGTCGCCGGGGTCTGAGCGGTCGGACGCTCCGTCGTCAAACGGCCACGCCCACCTTCGCCAGCCCACTGATCAGCGCGGCCAACTGGGCCTCTGTGTGCGTCGCCGAGATCGAGATCCGAAGCCGCGACGACCCGGGGGCCACAGTCGGTGGGCGGATGGCCGGCACCAACAGCCCGAGTTCGACCAGCGCGGCCGACGCGTCCACCGCCGCCCGCTCTTCACCGACCACGGCGGCCACGATGGGGGAGGAGTGGCCGGGAGCGATCCGTTCCACGTTGGTCCGCAGCCGGGACACCAGCGATGCACCTTCGGGCGAACCGAGCAACTCCACTGCGGCCAGGCCGGCGGCGGCGTCGGCTGGAGTGGAGGAGGTGGTGAAGATGAACGATCGGGCCCGGTTGACCAACAGGTCGACGAACGCCCGCGGCCCGGCGACGAAGCCGCCCAGCGCGCCCAGGTACTTCGACAGCGTGCCGACCCGGAGGTGGGCGACCCCGGCGAGGTCGACATCGGGGCCGAGCACGGCATGGGCCTCGTCGAGCACCAGCAACGCGCCCCGATCCGCGCACAGCTCGGTGAGCGCTGCGACGGGGGCCACGTCGCCGTCCATGGAGAACACGGTGTCGGTGACCACCATCACCGGACCGGACCGCTCGGCGAGGAGGTGCTCGACGTGGTCCACGTCACCATGGCGGTAGACGCAGACCTCGGCGCGCGATAGGCGACAGCCGTCGACGATCGAGGCATGGTTGCGCTCGTCGGACAGCACTCGCACCCCGCGGTGGCCGAAGGTGGCCAGTACGCCCAGGTTGGCGGCGTAACCGGTCGGGAACAGCAGGGCCGCCGGTTCCTGCCGCCACGCAGCCAACGCCGCTTCCAGCTCCGAGTGGACGGCTCGAGACCCGGCGACCAGCCGCGCCGACCCGGCGCCGGCACCCCATCGGTCCAGCGCGGCCTGGGCGGCGCGGACCACCGCAGGGTGTTGCGACAGCCCGAGGTAGTCGTTGGAGGCGAAGGAGGTGAGGCGCTCGTCGACGTTCCGGACGCGACGCCACTGCCCGGCGGCTTCGATGGCCGCCGACTCGGCGACGACCCACTCGGGCCAGCCCACCTCAGGCTGGCTGTGAACGAATGGCGGCGGCCAGCACGTCGACGATCCGTTCGACTTCGGTGGAGGTGATGGTGAGCGGAGGCAGGACGATCACCGTGTCCCCGATCGGGCGTAAGAGCACTCCGGCGCCGACCGCGGCGTCGCACACCCGCCGAGCCATGCCGGTCGTCAGGTCGACCCCGCACATCAGGCCGTGGATGCGGATGGCGGCCACGCCGGGAAGGGGGCCGACTCGCTCGGAGAGGAGCGAGCGCAGCTGCACGGACCGGGCCCGCACGTTGGCCAGCACGTCGCGCTCCTCGATGAGCTGCAAGTGCCGGAGGGCGACGGCGGCGGCCAGGGCATTGCCCCCGTAGGAGTGACCGTGGAGGAAGGCCTGGCCGACGAGGGCGAAGGCGTCGAAGATGCGGCCATTCGCCACCGTGGCCGACATCGGCAGGTACCCCCCGGTGAGGCCCTTCCCCAGGCAGAGAAGGTCGGGGCGCACGCCCTCGCACTGATCGGCGGCGAAGAGGGTGCCGGTGCGCCCGAACCCGGTGGCGACCTCGTCGAAGACGAGCAGGACGTCGGCGGCGCGACACGCCGTCGCCAATTGCGTGAAGCCCTCGGCGGGGGCCATCCGCATGCCGGCGGCGCCCTGCACGAGCGGTTCGACCACCACGGCCGCCAGCTCG
>JBBSIS010000316.1:0-3206 GCA_038231955.1 Acidimicrobiales bacterium | reverse complement strand
CGTGGCGCTCGCCTTCTTGCCGTTCAATTTTCCGACGGCCAGGCTGTTCCTCGGTGACGTGGGCAGCTACTTCATCGGCGCCTGGCTGGCGGTGGTGGTCGTGGTCGGTCTACGGGCGGGTATTCCCGTAGAGGCGCTGATCGCACCCCTGGTGTTGTACCTGGTCGATACCGGGATCACCCTGGCCCGCCGGGTCGTCCACGGGGAGCGGTGGTACGAGGCCCACTGCGAGCACACCTACCAGCGGCTGATGCAGGCCGGGTGGTCGCACGGGACCACGACAACCTTTGTCGGCGCCTGCACGCTGGTGATCTCGGGCCTCGGCGCCCTGAGCCTGTCCGGGTCGGTGGCCCTGAGGATCGCCGGCGATCTGAGCGTGGTGGCAATGTTGACCGGCTATCTCCTCTCCCCGAGGATGGCGGCTTCTCCGCGTCTGCACCGCACAGTCCTCGTCTCCTGATGCGGGTGCTTGTCGTCAGCCACTACTTCCCACCCGAGACCGGAGCTCCCCAGGCCCGGCTCAGCGAGTTCGCCCGCGCCTGGGCTGCCGCAGGCGACGAGGTCACCGTTCTCACCGGCATGCCCAACCATCCGACCGGGGTCGTGCCGCCCTTCTACCGCCGCCGGGCGCGCATCGAAGAGCGGGTTGACGGGTACCGGGTGGTTCGCACCTGGCTGTACGCCACGCCCAACGAGGGCATCGTCAAGAAGACGCTCGGGCACCTCTCGTTCATGGTGTCGGCCGTGGTTCTCGGTAGCAGCTCGATCGGGCCGACCGATGTGGTGATCGTGTCGTCGCCCACGTTCTTCTCCATCTTCGCCGCCTGGTTCGTGGCCTGGCGCCGCGGCGCTCGGCTGGTGGTCGAGGTGCGCGATCTGTGGCCGGCCATCTTCGTCGAGCTCGGCGTCATACGCGGTCGCATCCTGATACGGGTGCTCGAAGCGATGGAGCTGGCCGCCTACAGGGCCGCTGATGCCGTCGTCGTCGTGAGCGAAGGGTTTCGGCAAGACCTGGTGGGGAGGGGTGTCCCGACGGCCAAGGTGCAGGTCATTCCAAACGGAGCCGACCCCGAGTTGTTCGGTGAGCCTGTGGGCGATGTCGAACCGAGCCGGACCCGAATGGGCGCTCGTTCCGGCGAGACGCTCGTGTGCTACCTCGGTGCCCATGGCATCTCCCAGGACCTCGACACCGTCGTCGACGCCGCCGCCAAGCTCGCAGGCCAGCCCATTCACTTCGCCCTGATCGGCGAAGGTGCGGCCCGGGCCCACGTTGCGGCCCGCGTGGCCGATCTCGGTCTCGGGAACGTCACCATGCTCGGCGGCGTCCCTCGGGCCGCCGTACCAACGCTCCTGGGTGCCGCAGACATCTGCCTCGTCCCCCTGCGCGACCTCCCGTTGTTCTCCAGCTTCGTCCCCTCCAAGCTCTTCGAGTACCTCGCCGCGTCCAAGGCTGTGGTCGGAGCGCTCAGGGGTGAGGCGGCCGATATCCTGGCCGCGGCTGGAGGCGTCGTGGTCCCTCCCGGCTCCGTCGGGGCATTGGCCGACGCGGTCGGGGATCTGGCCGAGGCTCCGCAACGTCGCCAGGCGATGGGCCGCGTGGGCCGGGCGTTCGTAACCGAGCACTACGACCGACGGGTACAAGCCGACCGCTACCGCCGGCTGCTCCTGGAGCTCATCGGGAGGGCCGCCTGAGGCTCTTGGTAACGGGGGCCAGCGGCTTCCTCGGCGGCCACGTCGTGCCCCTCCTCCTCGAACGCGGCCATGACGTGACCGGGTTGGCCCGTTCGCCCGAGGCCGCCGGGCGCATCGCCTCCCTCGGGGCCGAACCGCTGAGGGGCGATCTCGACGACGCTGCGTCGTTGGGCGACGGGTTCGCCGCCGCCGAAGCCCAGGTATTGGTGAACCTGGCCTCGCTCGGGTTCGGCCATGCCCCGGCGGTGATCGCCGCGGCCACCAGCGCCGGCATCGAGCGGGCGGTGTTCGTTTCCACCACCGCCATCTTCACCACTCTGTCGGCACCTTCCAAGGCGGCCCGCCAGACGGCCGAGGCCGACATCGTCGCCAGTGGTCTGCATTGGACCATCCGGCCCACCATGATCTACGGCGCCCCCGGCGACCGGAACATGGCCCGCCTCCTGAAACTCATCCGGCGGACACCGGTCGTTGTCGTGCCCCGCACCGGCCGCGGACTCCAGCAACCGGTTCACGTCGCCGACGTGGCTGCCGCCATCGCCGCCGCCGCCGAGCGACCGGCGACGGCCGGCGCCGCCTACGACGTGGCCGGTCCCGAGGCGCTGACTCTGGACGCCATCATCGCCGCCGCGGCCGAGGCCGTGGGTCGCCGGCCCCTCATGGTCCATGTGCCCCTCGGTCCGGCGGCGTCGATGGTGCGGGCCTATGAGCGGCTGGTTCGTCGCCCCCGGTTACGGGCCGAGCAATTGGAGCGCCTGGCCGAGGACAAGACCTTCGACATCGGGCCGGCCCACCGCGACCTCGGCTTCCGGCCCCGCAGCTTCTCCGAGGGGATCCGATCCGAAGCCGACATGCTGCTGCCACCCCGCTCGGAAGAGCCGCTCGGGCCCATGACCGAGATGGAGCGGGCGCTGATGTTGGCCCGCACCGCTCGACACCTCCGGCCGTCCCAGGTGTTGCACCGGGCCCGGTTGCGCATCCAGCGCGCCGTCGTGGCGGCCCTTCCCGGTGTCGCCGTCCGTGGCCTGTCGGGGCCCGTCCCGACACGGTGCGGATGGCCGGCCGAGGCCGTGCCCCTCGACGGCACAGTGACCGGGGCTGAACAACCGCCCGAGCTGGCCGCGGCCGGGACGTTCCGGTTCCTGGGAGAGACGCGGGAGCTGGGCACCCCACACGATTGGCAACAGCTCGGCGCTGATCAGCTCTGGAGGTTCCACCTGCACTACTTCGAGTGGGCCTGGGCGCTCCATGCCCATCCCGACCGCGCCTGGGCTCGGACCATCTTCGCTGGGCTCTGGCGCTCGTGGCGCGACGGAACTCCCTTCGGCCGGGGCGACGGCTGGGCGCCCTATGTGGTGTCGCTGCGATCGTGGGCCCTGTGCGGGATCTACTAGATCTGCTTGGGGGTTGGAACCTTGAACATTGTGACGAGTTCTCCGACGCGCGAGGATGGTGGGCGAGAGGATCTCGTACCGTCCCACCTGGACTTACGACCTGATGGCGCCAGTGATCGG
>JBBSIS010000315.1:0-3276 GCA_038231955.1 Acidimicrobiales bacterium | reverse complement strand
CCGTGGCAAAAGGGCACCGTCGAGAACACCAACCGGATCCTCCGCCGTCACCTGCCCCGAGGCCTCGACCTCGCCCGCGTCCCGACCAGTCAACTCCGGCAAATCGAGACGAACCTCAACACCATGCCCCGCCGCCTCCACCAGTGGCGCACCGCCCACGACCTACTCTCACCACACCTCGTTGCAACAGCCGCTTGAACTCGCCGTCCTCATACGAGGGTTCAACATTCCAGGGCTGGTTCTTTCAGCCAAAGCATTGCCAGACCGTAGGCCGAAGGGCCTCTTCGATGCGTCGCGGCTCGCAGCCGGTCCAGGCGGCTACTTCATCCCCGTGGCCCGAGCCCGGCGGCCTGGGCGCCGGTCCCACTCCTCCACGAAGCGGTGGAGGGTTGCTGCAGATGGGACCGGCGGCCAGCTGGGCAAGCGGAGATGGAAGGCCGTTCGGCTGGCGGGCCAGGGCGGAGACGCGCTGGCGGCTCGTGCCCAACGCTCCGGCCACCTCAGCCACCCCCATGAGCCTGGGGTAGTTCGGGGCTGCCAGCTCAGCTCGACCTCGGCCTCGGTAGCCGCGCTGGCCTGCACGACCGGCCACGCCGGCAGCCCGGCACGCTCGGCGGCCTCCTGGAACAGCCTGCAGGCCACCTCGACGGCCGTGCCAGGACTCTGCGCCTGCACCGAAAACCGAGTCCCATAACGAGACGGCTCGGAGATCCCCACAGCCGAGTGCTCCTCGAGCGCCTCAACCAGGTCGACCAGGCGCTCATCGACCTCAGCCAGCGGCTTGGCTCCGGCCGCCGTCACGGTCACCGTCCACCAGGTGGCCACGCCACTCCCCCGGTCTACGTCGCCGGCGGTCACGGCCACTCCAGCCCACCAGCCCGCACCTGAGCGACGACGTTCTTCCAGGCCCACTCACGGCGGTCGCTAACGCGAATCCTGCACGCCTGCTACCGGGAGGCCGACTTCGTCGAGGTGGCGGTTGGAGGTCCCGGTCAGCGGATCGGTCGAGGATCTACAGCTGGGCTGCCCGTCGTTCCGCACGCTGACCCCGGCATCCTTCCGCTCTGGATGCTTGCGGCCGCGAGCGTGGCCTCGTGGGTTCAGGCTGCGTGTCGCGACGTCCGCCATGTCCGGTACCGGCGCAGGCTGTATGCCGTTCCGGCGCCGATGGCCGCTCCGATGACCGCGCCTCCCAGGACATCGCTGGGGTAGTGGCGCAAGGAGCGCATCCGGGCAAGGGCGACACAGAGTGCGGCAGGCAAGAGGACGGTGGCGGCCAGCGGGTACTCGGCTGAGGCGGCCACGGAAAAGGCGACGGCCGAAGCGGTGTGGCCGGACGGGAAGGACGAGGTCCCCGGCGAATCACCCGCGCGCCTGAGGCCGGCGAGGGCGGCGCCGTGCGGCCGGGGGCGTCGAACCGCCCACTTCACCGGTCCGTTGGCCAGGGCGGACGCCAAACCGGCCGCGGCCAGGCCACCGCCGGCGCCGAGCCGTCCTCTTCGCCCGAGGAGCGAGAGCCCGGCCGCCGACACCAGCCAGATGATGCTGCCTTTCGACCCCTCGCCGACGGTCACAGCCGTCGTGGCGATGGGCTGAGGAAGCCTACGGACCAGGCGGCCAAGGGCTCGCTTCTCGGCTTCGGTGACCGCCTGCGGACGCACCAGGCGAGTCTGCACTGACAGGCGCCGGACGGCCAACCTCGGGCTCAGCGGGCTCACCGGCTCACCGGGGTTCCAGTAGTCACTTGGATGATGTCTTGGAGATCCGATGGCCGCGAGGAACCGTCTTGGTCGTTGAAGCGGGAGTGCCACGTGACCCGGCCAGCCGGGTCGATTGTGTCAGAGGGCTGCCGCCATCTTTGACCCAGGCCGCTGGAGTCAGGCGCAGCCTCGGTCAGGACCAGGCCCCCCGTGGTGCCCACCGACCAGTCCTAGACCGTCCCGCCATCGACCCGGAACTGGTAGCCGGTGCTCCCGAGAGCCCGGTCCTTCAGCATCATGTTGCTGTGCCATTCTGCGTGACAACCACGGCCCGCGGAGCACGCCTCGCCGGCTTGGCTCACTCCCACAGGCCGCGCTGGCAGAACACCTCCTTCAGCAGCGAGGTGCGGTTGGACAGGATCCCGTCAACCCCCAGGTCGAGCAGTCGCTCAATCTCCGCCCGGTCGTCGATGGTCCACACGTGCACCGCGACGCCGCGACGGGACGCCGCGTCGAGGAAGCGGCGGTCGACCACCGTGATCGGCCCGGTGCGGACCGGCGCCTGTACGCACTGGCCGCGGAACGGGCCGGCGGGCAGGCCGAGGCTGGCCGCCCGCATGCGGGCGATGTCGACCCGGCCCATCCACGTGCAGACCTTCCCGTCGGTGAGGTGGCGCAGCCGGGCCGCCCGCCGGCTGCAGAACGAGCCCACGCAGACTCGCTCGCGCGCGCCGGTGCGCCCGATGGCGGCGACCAGATGCTTCACCGACTCGTCGTCCTTGGCGTCGATGTAGACGCGCGCTTCAGGCCATGCGCTCAGGACCTCCTCGAGGCGCGGGATGGGCTCTCCGCCGACCCGTGCCTGGCGCACCTGGTCGAACGAGAGGTCCCGGACGGCTCCCCGGCGGTCGGTCGCCCGGTCCAAGACGTCGTCGTGGAAGGCGACGAGCATGCCGTCGGCGGTGGTGCGAACGTCGGTTTCCAGGTAGCGGTAGCCCAGCTCGACCGCGGCGCTGAACGCGGCCATCGTGTTCTCCGGCCGTTCCGCACCACCGCCCCGGTGGGCGATCGGGATCGGATGGGGCCAATCGAGGAAGGGCCAGGCCTGCACCACCCAGCTCAGGTCCCCTGCCCCGTCGAGCAGATCACCTAAGCCGGCTCCCGGGTCGCCGAGGCCCCGATCCGGATAGGTGCTTCTATGAGGCGGGCTTCGGGCTCGGCTCCGACGGGGGCGAACCAGGGGGTCTCGGCAGGGGCGTCAGGGCAAAGACGCCACTTCCGGCCGACCAGCGGACTCCTACGTCCCTGTCGGCTGTTGTGGGAGACTGCCCCGCACCCAAGCAAAGCAGGTCGGTTCATGGAGGAGACAGCGTCGCGCTGGCGTCTGCGACTCATCGTGCACCCGACGGCCACACGCGCCTCCGCCAAGTCCCGTGCCGCGGTGCGACTGGCCCTGGCGGCACACGATGTCGAGGAGCTGGAGACCACCGGTCGTGATCATGCCACCGTCCTCGCCCGTGAGGCAGCCGCCGACGGCATCGACGCCGTGGTGGTCCTGGCAGGCGACGGCACGGTG
>JBBSIS010000314.1:0-3283 GCA_038231955.1 Acidimicrobiales bacterium | reverse complement strand
TGCCCCGCTTCCACAAGGCCGCCCTCATTCCCCACCACCTCGCATATTTCATCTGATGCATGTTCGGCAGAACGGTGCCGGTCAGCCGAAAATGCTTGCCGTTGTTGAGGAATTGGCGCAGTCGTCGTTCAGCGTGAGTGGCGCCGCGGGGCGCTGAAAGGGCCATCCACCTGCTGCTTCGCATTTGATGCTTGGATCAGTCTTTCGATGAGAGGCAGGCTGAGTGGCAGATCGAACGGTCGATGGCGTCGCTGCCGCCCGCTTGCAGCTGGTCGGCGACGATACGGCGGACCATGTCGAGGTCGAGATGTTCGAGGCGATGTTGGACGGCTGGCGGGCCCAGCAGTTGTCGCGCAACCTGTCGTTCGGGACGATCAACTCCGGCTCGCGGGTGGTGCGGCGCTTCCAGGATCACGCTGGTTCGTTCCCGTGGCGGTGGACGCCGGCGGAGATGGAACGCTGGATCGCCGAGCTACGGGTGACGCATAGCCGGGCGCGCTCCACGGTGCGTTCCTACGAATCGGCGGTGCGGTCCTTCCTGGAGTACTCGTGCGATCCGGCCTACGGGTGGAACCGGGCGTGCCTCGACCGCTTCGGAACCCACCCGACCCAGATCTGCACGCGGGCCAATCTGGCCGTCCACAGCGCCGACTACGAGGGCCGCCCAGCTCGACGGTCGTTGACCCGAGGCGAATGCCAGGACCTCTTCGACGCCGCTGACGCCCGGGTTGTCGCCGTCAGAGCCAACGGCCGCAAGGGATGGGTGCCGGCGTTCCGGGACGCGACCATGCTGAAGGTCATCTACGGATGGGGGCTGCGCCGCCGTGAGCTGTTGATGCTCGAAGACCACGACTTCGCAGCGAACCCCCATGGCGCGGAGTTCGGGCGATTCGGTGTGTGCCAGGTGCGATGGGGCAAGGCAGCCAAGGGATCGGAGCCCCGCCGCCGGGGGGTGCTCACCGTCATGGGATGGTCGGTCGAGGTGATCGGCGAGTGGGTCGACGATGTCTGGCCCCACGCCCGCGGCGTCGGACAACACGGCCTGTGGCCTTCCGAGCGCGGCCCTCGGGTCAGCGAGGACCGGGTCAACGCCGCGTTCGCGGCGGCAGCCGCCGATGCCGGGTTGGCGTCGGGGCTGAGCCCGCACTGCCTACGGCACTCCTATGTGACCCACCTGATCGAAGATGGGTTCGACGCGCTGTTCGTGCAGCAACAGGTCGGCCATGAGCACGCGTCGACGACGGCGATCTACACCTCGGTGTCGTCGGACTACCGGACCCGGATGCTGCGCGCCGCCCTGGACCGAGCGATCGGCCAAGCTGGCGGGCTCACAGGGCCGCCGTGAGCCGGTCGCTCGGCTACACGTGGCGGCTGCGCCAGATCATGGCCGCCCACGGGCTCTGGAAGACCAGCGACCTCGGCCCGCTGCTGGCCGAGCGCGGCGTGGTCCTGTCCGCCGCCCAGGTCTACCGGTTGGCCGCCAAGGTCCCCGAACGGCTGTCGCTTCGCACTCTGGCCGCGCTGTGCGACATCTTCGACTGCACCCCGAACGACCTCATCGAGGTGGGGGCGGCGTCACCTGCGCCGAAGCCCGACAGCGACGTCGTCGTCGAGCTGGCCAAGGTGGGTCGGCCCCGGCGCGCCCGGGTCAACCCCGACCAGCGGTGACCTACCGGAGGCGGACGCGCGCCTGCGGGCGTTGCGGGCACTCGGTGATCACGGGCTGGCAGTGGCCGGACGGGTTCGTGTGCGTCAGCTGCGTCCGCCACGGCGTGAAACGACGGGGCATCTGCCCAAGTTGCAACGACGACCGGCCTCTACCCGGCGTCGACGATCAACGCCAGCCGGTGTGCGTCGACTGCGCGGGGATCACCACCTCGTTCATGTGCGCGATGTGTGGGGCCGAGGGCGAGCTGTGGTTCGCCCACACCTGCCTACGCTGCTCGCTGCGCCGTCGCCTCGGCGTCGTCCTCGACGGCGGTGACGGGACCGTCAACCCGAGCCTGGTCCCGCTGGTGGAGGCTCTCGTCGCCATGGGTGACCCGTGGCACGGCCTGGTCTGGCTCGGCGCCGCCCACGTTCGACGACGACTCGTCGCTGTCGCCACCGGTGAAGTGGCACTGAGCCATGAGGGCATCGACTCCCTCCTCGGCGGCCAGGGTCGCGAGTACCTGCGCGAGCTACTCGTCGCCCACCACGTTCTTCCCGCCCGCGACAAGTTCCTCGCCGCCTACGAACGCTGGGAGATCGAACGCCTCGACAGCATCGACGATGGCGACGACCGCCAACAGATCCGTGCCTACCTGCGCTGGCGGCATCATCGCGAGCTCTCGGCGCGCGCCCAGGTGGCGCCCCTGACCGCCTCGATGGTCGCCGTGGCCCGCCAACGGACCAACGCCGGCTTGACCCTGCTGGCATGGCTGCGCGCACGCCACAGCAGCCTCGCCCGATGCACCCAGAGCGATCTCGACGCCTGGTTCGCCACCGCCTCCAATCCGCAGGGGGCGAAGGACTTCATCGTCTGGGCGATCCGCCACCAGCGATGCCCGTCTCTCACGATCCCGAAACACAAGCGGGCCAGTCCGACCGTCGGACCCCAAGACGAGCGGCTGCAACTCCTGCGCCGGCTCCTCAGCGACGACGAGCTCGAGTTCGGCGACCGTGTCGCCGGCTGCCTCGTCCTGCTGCTCGCGCAACCTGTCACCCGCATCGCCTCGCTCCGCCTCACCGACATTGAGAACGACAACGACAGCGGTCAGCTACGCATCCACTTCGGCGACGACCCGGTCGCCGTTCCCGAGGCCCTCTCGACCCTCGTCCTCGCCCTCATCGACCGGCGTCCCAACATGGGCACCGCCGCCAACCTCGCCTCGCCGTGGCTGTTCCCTGGCCAAGCTCCCGGTCAACACATCCAGCCCACCCAGCTCAGTCGACGTCTCGTCCGCCTCGGGGTAACGACCGCAGCGCGCCAAGCCGCCATGCACCAACTCATCGCCGACGTCCCCGCTCCCGTCCTCGCCAGGACCCTGGGCTACCACCCCCAGACGACTGCGAGACGAGCCGCCGAACAGGGCACGAACTGGGCCGCCTACGCCGCCCTCAAAGCACGTCAGACCGCTTCATCCTGAGCCCCTTACGAGGAGACGAATATGCGTCTCCACCGGCAGGCCGCCGACGCCCTGGCCGCCGAGGAGGCCGAGCGGGGCAAGCGCGTCGTCCTCGTGGTCGACGAGGGGCACCTGCTTGATGCCGAACAGCTCGAGGAGCTGCGCCTGCTGACCGG
>JBBSIS010000313.1:0-3287 GCA_038231955.1 Acidimicrobiales bacterium | reverse complement strand
CTCGGCTATTCCATCGACGAGTGCACCGTGCTCAAGACCGTGGTCCTTCCTGCCTGAGCCTGCCTAGAGGCCAGGGCGCCGTCCTGAGTACCCGTTGGGGCGACGCAGCCGGGGATTGGCTGTCAGCACTGGGCGCCACCGGTGTCACCTCGTCGCCACTGGAACTGTTCGAAGAGCTGGGAATGCCTGGCCCTCTCATTCGGACGTGATGTTAAGGGTCCCCCGCTGAATAATACGCGCGCGCTAGCCTTCAGGCGTGGAGGTCAACCCCAGCGGGCTCGCGCGATTCTTCGGGGTGGCACTTCCCCATCTGGATGAGCGCCAGCGCCGGGTTGTGGCTGGGGCGATGTCGGAGATGCTTGGAAATGGCGGCAAGACGGCGGTCGCCACCGCGTCGGGCATGAGCCGCAACACCGTGATCAAAGCTCAGTCCGAGGTCGAGGCCGGCATCGAGCCATCGACACGGCTGCGTGAACCCGGAGCCGGTGCCAAGCCACTCACCGAGATCCAGCCCGGGTTGCTCGAAGCGCTCGATGAGTTGGTGGACCCCGAGACCCGGGGCAACCCGATGTCATTCGTGCGTTGGACCTCGAAGTCGACGGCACACCTGGCCAAGGACCTGGTACGCCAAGGATTTCGGATCTCCGATGACACGGTCGGGCGCATCCTCAAAGGACTCGGCTACTCGCTGCAGTCGCCGGCCAAGGTCAAGGAGGGGACAGCCCATCCCGACCGCGACGGCCAGTTCCGCTACCTGCACGGCGTGGTCCAGGCATTCGTGGCCGACGGCGAACCCGTGATCAGCGTGGACACCAAGAAAAAGGAGCTCGTGGGCCCCTACGACAACGGCGGTGTCGAGTACCAGCCCCAGGGCCAACCGGAGCGCGTGAACGTGCACGACTTCGTCAACCCCGAGCTGGGCCGGGCGATCCCCTATGGGATCTACGACGAGGCCAACAACGAGGGCTGGGTCAGCGTCGGCGATACCGCGGACACCGCCGAGTTCGCCGTCAACTCGATCCGGTCGTGGTGGGCGCACATGGGCACGGAGCGGTTCCCTGACGCCACCAAATTGTTGATCACCGCCGACGCCGGCGGGTCCAACGGCCACCGGGTCCGGGCCTGGAAGTCAGAGCTCGCCGCCTTGGCCGCCGAGACCGGCCTGGAGATCACGGTGTGTCACTACCCGCCGGGAACGTCGAAGTGGAACCGTATCGAGCACCGCATGTTCAGCTTCATCACCATGAACTGGCGAGGTCGGCCCCTCACCACCTACCGCACGATCATCGAGTTGATCGCGGCCACGACCACCGAGACGGGACTTCGTATCCGGGCCGAACGAGACACCGAGTGGTACGCCACCGGCGTCAAGATCACCGACGACGAGATGGACGCCATCCCCCTCACTCGACACGACTGGCACGGCGACTGGAACTACACCCTGGCCGCCGCCCGGAACGCATGATCAATCCTGCGGGGTGCCCTAACCGATACCGTCAGCGAATCGGCACGTCCCGAATCGCCAGCGGGGTCGGGCTTAAGGAGACGACAACGCGGTCGAGACCCTCGATGAGCGCGGGCGAGTAGGAGACAAGGATCTGCACGTGCTCGTCGGGCGAGAGTTCGGAGACGCGCCGTAGAAGGATGACGGATGGCCGGGGCGCCTGCTTCAACACCAGGAGCATCGAGCGGTCAGTGCGGCAGCGCTGCGGGCCTCCTCACGGGGTGTACGAAAACCCGGGAACGGTTGTACGGATTCGATCGGAACGGGTTGACGTAGCCCCCGGAATCGTCAAACCGGCGTGATCCTCGCCGCGATAGGTGGCGAAACCCATCGGCTCGTAGGAGGGATCCGGCATCCTGCTCGGTCCCCCAACGGCTGGCGCGCTGCCAGCACACGGCCTGACCGGCGTGTGGTGTCACAGGCCGGCGGTCAGGGGTGCTTGTCGACGTCTCGGCCTGCCGTCGCTCTGGGACAGCGCCGCGCCGCTCACGGCATGCTGTGGGTATCGGCACCACGGGTTGGGACAGTGGGCAGTACGAGACGACACCAGGTGTCGGCTAGCCAGCGTTCGTAGTGGTCGGGCGACCAGGCCCGCTCGACGGTGAGCAGCACGTAGAGCTCGGCGCTGTTCGTGGCCCAGATGACATCGGCCGCCTCCTCCACTGACAGCCCGGCGCGCAACCCGCCCGCGGCTTTCAGCTCCCCGACCAGCTTGCGCATGTTGGCGGCCCGCCGGTCGCTTATCTGCCGCCACACCTGCGCCGCCTCGGGCTCGGTGGCCGACGCGTCGCGCAGGGCCATGAACAGCGGCGCCATGCGCGTTTGTATCTCCCGCACGGCTCGGGCGTAGATGGTGAGCTTGCGGGCCGGATCGGGCTCGGCCCGCATGACCTTGACGTAGTCGCGCTCCTCGGCCACCACGGCGCCGGGGGCGCCGGAGAGGGCCTGCTCGATGAGCTCCCGCAGCAGCACGGGCTTGCGGCCCACCAGCTGGTACACGGTGTCGATGTGCACGCCGGCCCGCCGGGCGATGTCGGCGATCGTGGCCCCGCGGTAGCCCCGCTCGACCATGAGCTGGCGGGCGGCGTCGATGATGCGCTGGCGGGTCTCCTGCGACTGGGCCTGGCGACCGGCGCTGTCGTAGGCCCGACCCTTGACTTCCTCGGCCACGCGGACATACTTACATCCGAAGAGTCTTCGGATCAAGTGAGGAGAGGGAGCCATGACCTACGCCTTCACCCAAGACGTGCCCATCGACGCCGCCTTCTACCGGCGGATCACCGATGGGCTCGGTGACGACCCGCCCAAGGGACTGGTCGTCCACCTGGCCGTGGAGCGGCCCGAGGGGGGCCTGCGCTACGTCGACGTATGGGAGACAGAGGCGGACTGGGATCGTTTCGCCAAGGAGCGATTGCACCCCGTTGTCCACCGCCTGCTCGGCGGGGTCTTCGGCGACCATTTCCCGCCCGAGCCGGAGCGCACGCCGCTGGCGGTCCTGCACGTGTGGACGCCGTGACCGGCCTCGCAGCCGCAGCGCGGGCCTGGCTGTGGGCAGATGCAGGCGTGTCGCCTCAGCAGTTCCGATCGACAGGAGGTCGGTCATGAGTACGGGCTATGCGATCGCCTACCGGTTGGGCGTCACGCCCTGGGAGAGAGCCGGACGGGAAGCGACGGCCCAGTTCAACGTCCTGCTCGACCGTGAGGAGGAGGGCGATCCGCCCTTCGGGCGGGCCCTGGACATCGGGTGTGGCACCGGTGACCATGCGGTCAACCTCGCCCGGCG
>JBBSIS010000312.1:0-3292 GCA_038231955.1 Acidimicrobiales bacterium | reverse complement strand
GACCTTATCCGGCGGTGAGAGGCAGGAGGCGGCCACTCGTTCCACTATTATGGGATTCCCTCGGCTCTCCCGGACAGCGGACCCCAGCCGCACTTCAACGGCACATATGCGTGAGAGGGGCCGCCGAGGCGTCGCGTGATTATGGGCGCTCGTGGCCACGACCGGCGAACTCCCTTCTCGCGCCCGTCCGGGCCAGAGCGATAACCGCCCCTACGACCTTCAACAGCACATTGAGGATGCCTCCCGCCGCGCGAGCTGACTACGGGCGAGCGAGGGACCAGGCGGAATCGATCTCAGCCTCTCCGGCCGCGAGACCGGCCTCGCTGAGGGCCGGCAGAAGCAGCTGGTCGAGGCACGACCGGAAGAGGGCCTCGGTGCGCCAAGCTTCAACGATCATGAACCCACGACCGTGTGGATACGCGACGTGCAACATGAGCCCGTCGGGCGGACCGCCCAAGTCGTGCAGCCGGAAGTTGACCGCCCCTTCCAACCGGTCATGGTCATTCTGTTCCGCCGGCTCGACGAGGATCCGCGCGACGATCGCCACGGCTGCACGGTACTGCGATCCTGCCTCCTACGCTACCGCCGGCTCGGCGTCACCAGCTTGGCGGCGGTGGCGGGAGGCGCCCCGGCAGGGCAGCGGCACGACGGCGCCCATAACGTCTGCTGCGCCGCCGGTCGTACCCACTCGGCAATGCCGGTGGCCGAGCGATTCTCAAGGTTCGAATTCGAGCGGAAACCGTGCCGTAGCGGCATTTCGCGCTGCTCGGTTGCTGCCGGGCATCACCGCACCATCGCGGACTTCCATGAATCGACGACGGCTCTGACCTGATCGTCGACCTGGTGGCGGGCGTCGGCCCGGGAGACGCCGGACATGAGCAGCCGGTCGTATGACGTGTCGACATGGCGCACCGAGGCGACTACCCCAAGGGTGACTGCGTCGGCATCGAGGGCTCGTCCGGCGGCGCTGCGGCCGACGCGGCCGCTGCGACGGGCGCCGGCATGCCGAGCGATGTCGTCGGCCCGCTCGGGCGGGCATCCCGGGAACAGCTCGGTGATCGCACGTGCGAAGGCGACGTGGAACTCATCGTCGTACTCCGCTCGACGCCGCTCGTCCCGCTCGCACCGGCGCTGACGGGCGACATCGTCGGCCAGGCACGCATGTTCGGCCTGCTCCAGGCGCCTGCTCCTCGACGAGGATGCCCTGGCGCTCGTAGCGGCGCCGTGACCGGCTGAAGCGGACCACGACGGCGGACAGCCCGCTTGGCTTCTTGGCCCGTCGGGTCAGGACCGGGTTCCCGGCGGCCAGGAAGACGAGGTGATCCAGGTCCGCACAGCCCAGGCACAGCGGCCCCGGCCCTTCCATGATCAGCAAGTCCCCACCCTCGCCGCACGCCGTGCACGTCCAGTCGCGCAGGGCCGAGATGACGACCAGGTCGGGTGCTGCGCTCTGACGCTCGGTGAGCCGGCGCTGCTTGGCTTCGGACAGGTCGGGCGAGACCCAATGGGTCCGGTAGGCGGTCTCGATGGCGGCGTCACCGCTGCGGCTGAACCGAAGTGGATGCCGGTCCCGGGCCCGGGCCACGTACGCGGTCTCGCTCGGGCGCAGGCCACGATCGGTCGCCCAGCGCCGGAGGACGACCATGGCTGCGGAAAGCTTGTGGAGGTTCGCCTGGGCCAGGCGTTCCAGGTCGTCGGCTCGACCCTGGCGCCAGGCGTCGACGGCCTGGGGTGTCAACCAGCCGATGCCTATGAGCACGTCGATGGGGCTGACAACGCTGCGCTCGGCGAGCGCCGCCTCGGCCACAGGCACGACGCGTTCCTCCAGGGTCGCTCGGCGATCAGGCATCGCCCGACCCGGGGCGGGGACTGCGCAGCTCGATGATCTCGGCGTCGGTGCGGAGGTCGCGGACGCGGTCCTCGATCACCAGCCGAAAGCCCCACCCTTCGTAGGACTCCAGAGCCATGGCCAGCTCCTCCCAGGTCATCATCCGGCCGTCGATGACGACGTTGTATGGCTCGCCGTTGTCGCCGTCGTCATTTCCCACCAGTCGTCCGGCAACCTCGCCGTCGTCACCGACCGTCCACCGGTGCCGATCGGTGGTCCGCTCCAGGTACTGCCGGCCGATCTCGGTCTCCGCCATAGACCGCACCGCGGCGACGAGCATGTCCACCTCGGCGTCGTTGTCGCCGAGCACGGCGAACTGGTAGCCCTCGCCAACCGCGACACCGGTCTCCTCCAGCTGGACCTCGATGCCCACCCCCGCTCGCCAGAGCCGGTAGCGGAGGCGATGCCGGCGACCGTCCGGGCCGGTGAGGACGATGGGCGGGGGCGGGTCGGGAAGGCGGGGCAGGCCGGTATGGGCGGACATTCGCCGATCGAAGCAGCGGTCACAGACCTCCACGCCACCGAGGAAGGCGCTGGTGTCGGGCTCGCCGCAGTCCTCGCAGGCCACGCCGACACAGTACGTCCGGCCCCAGTCGGGAGTGGCCCTTGCATTCCGACGTGGCGAGGAGCGTGCTGGACCTCCACCAACAAGGAGGTCCTCTGATGGAATCCGAATCAACAACCGCCCAACTCGTCTCGACCCCTCCACCGCTGTTCGACGAAACCCGCCTCGCCGTCGGCGGGTTCCTGGCCCGCTACTCGGGCCACACCCGCACCGGCTACACCAGCGACCTGCGGGGATGGTTCGCCTGGTGTGCCCAGGTCGGCCTGGAGCCCTTCGCCGGGCTCCGGGTCCACATTGAGCTCTACGCCCGCTGGATGGAGGAGGAGCGCCACCTGGGCCGGGCCACCATCGGCCGTCGCCTGTCCACGATCGTCGGCTTCTACCGCTTCGCCGTCATCGATGGCTTCATGACTGAGTCGCCGGCCGAGCACGTACGGCGTCCCAAGATCGACACCGAGTCGGCCACCCTCGGCCTCGGCCGCATGGAGCTTGGTGCCTTCCTGGCCCAGGCGGTGGCCGCTGGGCCGGTCGATCACGCCCTGGCCTGCCTGCTCGGGCTGCTGGGCCTGCGGGTCTCGGAGGCCTGTCGCATCGACCTCGAGAACCTGGGCTCCGAGCGCGGCCACCGTACCGTCACGGTCCTCGGCAAGGGGTCCAAGCTGGCGCTCATCCCCCTGCCGCCCCGAGTGGGTCGCGCCATCGATCTGGCCGCCGGCGAGCGCCTGGCCGGTCCGGTCCTGCTGTCACGATCCGACAAGCGGCTCGACCGCCACGGCGCCACCCGCATCGTCCGACGGGTTGCCCGCAACGCCGGGATCACCAAGCACATCTCGCCGCAT
>JBBSIS010000311.1:0-3303 GCA_038231955.1 Acidimicrobiales bacterium | reverse complement strand
CCTGTTCCGCGTCGCCGGTTGGCTTGGGTCATTCGGGGCGCTTCTTGGTCGCCGGGCGCGTGGCCGCCGACGTGGCTCGGGGTGCGGGGGCACCGGCCGATCGTTTGGTCGGTTTCGCCGCCGGGGCGGGGGCCGGCGCTCGGGTCACCCGCTTGACCGGTCCGGCCGCGGGCGGTGGCGTAGCTCCTCTACTCGCCCGCTTGACTGGTCCAGCCGCCGGCGGTGGGGCTGCCGGTGCCCGGCTCACCCGCGTGGCTGGCTTGGCGGCCGGTGCCGTAGCTGCTCGGGTCACCCTTGTGGCTGGTCCGGCCGCCGGCCGTCCGGCCGCCGGCGGCGGCGGTCGGAGGATCTGATGGACCACGCGCGGTCGCCCGGCGTTCCCTACGCCCCGCCGCTCGGTCTCGGCCTGGCGGGAAGGAGGCGGCGGGAGGACGTCGACAGGTGGTCGGGCGGCCAGCTCGCGATTGATGTCGTCCATGCGGGAGCCGAGCGCCTTCCATTGCTCGTCCGGCGGCCGCCCCATGTTCACGGCTGCGTCGATCGCTGCCTTGGCCTGCGCCTCAGCTTCCTGTTGGGAGTAATGCGGCTCACGTCCAAAATAGCGGCCCACGGCTGCACCTTCTCTCGGGGAGCGGGAATGGCCTCGTGAAGCCGCCCGCTACGTCTGGGTACACCTCAAAGTCTCGCGTGGGCTCTGCCAGGCCGCAACGACGATCGCCTGTCGGCCACCGCCCGACCGCGACGATGGCCCCCTGACCGCCAGGTGGAGCGAATGAGCGCAGTGACGGCTCGGGCGGCGGCAGCCTTCGAGGCCGGGGGTTCGTGGCAGGCCGACTGCGCCCGTTCCGCGGCGGCGTGGCTGGGGGTGCGCGGCAGGATGCCGGTGGCTGTGGCCCGTCGCCGTACGCCTGGGCCGATCGTTGTGGTTCATGCCCGTGGTGGAGGCGGCGTGGATGGCCGGCGACATCGGCGAGGCCCACGTCGCTCTGCTCTCCGATGCCCGTACCCCGGCCACGGCAGCCTGTTTCGAGCGGGACGAGGCCACGCACAACTCGAAGAGCGCATCGGCCCAGCCGAATAGGCAGTCATGCAGCTCCTGGCGGAACCCGACGAGTGTCGCCAGGCCCCGGCGACTGGGTGAGGACGAGGCACGCCTCTACAAGGAATGGATCGCCAACGACCGACGACTCCGCTCCCTTGTCACCAAGATGCGCCACGTCGCCACCCAGGCCACCGACCTGATCCTCGAAGACGCTGCCGCGAGCTGACCCACGGGTTTAATCGCAAGCTGAGAGGGCCTCGCCCGTCCCGATCAGGCCCAAAACCGCCCTACGGCAAGATGAGGGCAGCCCACCCTCACCAGCGACGGCGTCCGGGCCGCGGCCGCCTACGGCGCCTGGCTGGCCAAGCAGGAGATCCGCACGCTCACGCCCACCCCGTGACGCCCACCCCGTGAGGATGACCTTCCCGAACCGTCGCCGCCGACCGACCCGTGAACCCCGCCCAGTCAGCGATGTGCCCGTCACGCAGTATCCCGGTGTCGGCCGTCTCAGCACGGTGGAACGCCTCGACGAGGTCCTACGCGGGCATGGGCGGAGCAGGCAAGGACTGCTCGAGTTCGACCAAGGGGCCGAACAGGTCACCTTGGCCGGCAACTCGACCCAGCACTGCCGGCGCCTCGAAGACCAGCAGGTCCGGGTCACCGGTGTCGACAACTCGCTCCACTTCGTCCCATGTCACCGGGGTCGACACCGTGGGACGTGGTCGGGCCCGCAGGGAGTAGACGCACACTGTGGTCTTGGAGTCGTCGTTCTGGCTCCAGTCGATGAAGACCTTGCCCTTTCGGAGATCCTTGGCCATGGCCGACAGCACATGTTGGGGGTGCTCTTGCTCGAGCTGACGGGCGAGGGCCAGGGCAAAAGGCTTGGTCTCGTCGTACGTGATCGGTGTGTTGAGCGGCACGTAGATCTGAAGGCCCTTGGAGCCGGAGGTCTTGGGGAAGGACTGCAGGCCCATGCCGTCGAGCACCTCTCGCAGCCACAGTGCCACCTCGCCGCACTCCACCACGGTGGCGGGGGGCCCGGGATCAAGGTCGAAGACAACCATGTCGGGGCGCTGCACGTCGGAGGCCGAGGCCAGCGACGTGTGCAGTTCCAGCGATGCCAGGTTGGCCACCCAGACCAGGCCGGCCAGTTCGTCGATGAGGCAGTAGTTGACGTCGGCCTTGTTGCGGGCGCTCCACACCGCCACGGTGTCGACCCAGGGCGGTCGGTGCTTGGGGCAGTTCTTCTCGTAGAAGAACTGCCCGTCGACCCCGTTCGGGTAGCGCTTCAGGGTGAGGGCCCGCCGCCGGAGGTGGGGCAGGAGCACGGGGGCGATGCGGGTGTAGTAGTCGATCACCTCACCCTTGGTGAAGCCCACCTCCGGGTACAGCACCTTGTCGAAGTTGGACAGCTTGAGCGACCGGCCCTCGACCTCGACATCGACGGAGGCCGGCGGGGCGCTCACTTCTTCGAGGTGTCGGAGGCCTTGCCGCCCTTGACCGCAGCCAGGCTGGCTTCCAGGGCGGCCATAAGGTCGACGACCCGGGGCGCCTCCTCGGCCGACTCCTCGCGCACGATCTCCTGGCCGGACGCCTTCTGTTCGATGAGCTTCAGCACCCGCTCGCGGTATTCATCTTTGTACTTGGCCGGCTCGAAGTCGGTGGTCAGGGAGTCGATCAGGGACCGGGCCATCTTCTCCTCCCGCTCGGTGACATCGACCTCCTCGTCGGGGAGGTCGAGCTCGTCGGGCGGCACCACCTCGTCGGCGAAGAGCATGGTCTCGATCACCAATGCGTTGCCGACAGGCCGGATGGCCGCCAGGTACTGCTTCGTCCGTAGCACCATGCGGGCGATCCCCACCTTGTTCGTCTCCCGCATGGCGTTGCGCAGCAGGGCGTACGCCTTGGTGCCGCCCTTGTCGGGGACGAGGTAGTAGGGCCGGTCGTAGTACATGGGGTCGATGGTGTCGAGGTCGACGAAGTCCTCGATGTCGATGGTCTTGGTGGCCTTGGGGTCGAGGGCATCGAGCTCCTCGGGCGTGATGACGACGTAGTTGTCGGGGGCGATCTCGTAGGCCTTGACCAGGTCGTCGTAGGCCACCTCGTCACCGGTAGTCACCGACACCCGCTTCTGACGGATCCTCGCCTTCGACTTGCCGTCGAGCTGGTGGAAGCGAACGTCCTTCGACGTCACCGCGCTGAACAGCTTCACCGGCACGTTCACCAGCCCGAAGCTGATTGCACCACTCCAAATGGGTCGG
>JBBSIS010000310.1:0-3350 GCA_038231955.1 Acidimicrobiales bacterium | reverse complement strand
GGCGGCGAGCGCCGACGCCTCCCGGATGCCGGCCTGCTCCAAGTGGTCCCGGTCGAAACCGAACCCCAGAATGGCCTTGCCGGCGAAGCTCTTGGGAAGCTCGTGGAACGCGTTGCGGTCCTTGTCGAGCACGGCGACGGTGTGGCCCCCGTTCTCGAGGTCCACAGCCAGTTCCCGGCCCACCCGACCACACCCGACGACGACGACATGCACGGCGCCATGCAACACCGGTCTGCCGGTCAAGACAAGTCCCGTCGAGCTGGACCGTCTCGCCATTCCTGACCCGAGCCCGATTCCGGGTCGACCAGGCGGTAGCCGACGCCTGGCTCGGTGAGCAGGCGGGGCGCACTCGGATCCTCGCCGAGTTTCTTGCGGAGCTGGCTGGCGTAGACCCGCAGGTACTGGGTCTCCGTGCCGAACTCGGGCCCCCAGACCTCCTGCAGGATCATCCGGTGGGTGACGACCCGCCCCGGGTGACGGGCCAGCACGGCGAGGAAGCCGAACTCCTTCGGGGTCAGGTCGACGGCCCGGCCCTTGATGGTGACCGCTCTCAGGGCGACATCGATCCGGAGGTCGCCAACGTCGTGCAAGGCCTCGTCGAGGTTGGACCCCGGGGGCCGGCGGTGGCGAAGGGCGACTCGTAGTCGGGCGAGCAGCTCGGGCATGGAGAAGGGCTTGGTCACGTAGTCGTCGGCGCCTTCGTCGAGGGCGGCGACCTTGCGTCCCTCCGAGCCTTCGGCGGTGAGCACGATGATGGGGACGTCGGACCAGGCCCGTACACGGCGGCACACTTCGATGCCGTCGATGTCCGCCAACCCGAGATCGAGCACGATCGCGGTCGGGGTGGCGCGCATGATCCGGTTCATCGCCTCCTCTCCCGTGGTCGCCGTCACGACGCGGTAATGCCGGGCGGTGAGCGCGGCGGTCAAGGCCCGGATGATCGCCGGCTCGTCGTCGACGACGAGGATCGACACGACGTTGTCATCCATGGCGCACCGGCCCATGGCGCACCGGCACCGTGAACGAGAAGCGGGCGCCTCCACCAGGGTTGGGCTGGACGTCGATGGTGCCACCGTGGGCCTCGACGATGGCCTTGGAGATGGCGAGGCCGACCCCGGTCGAGCTGCTCCCCTCCCCGCGGCGGAAGGGCTCGAAGATGCGGGAACGGTCGAAGGTGGCCACGCCGATGCCCTCGTCGGCCACCCAGACCTCGACCATGGGCCCCTGGCATCGCGCCCCGATGCGCACCGTTGAGCCCTGGGGCGAATGTCGCGCCGCGTTTTCGATGAGGTTGGTGACCACCTGGTCGAGCTGGCTGTAGTCGGCGTCAACGAGTGGCAGGTCGACAGGCGTGTCCACCTGGACCCGAACCCGGCGGAACAGCGGTGACAGGCGACGGACCCGCTCCGCCAGCAGTTCGTCGAGAGTCACGGCCTGGCGGTCGGGCTGCAGCGCCCCCGCTTCGATGCGGCTCAGGCTGAGCAGATTAGCGACGATCCGGTCGAGGCGCTCGGCCTCGTCGCCGACCAGGTCGAGGAGGTCGTCCCGGGTGGCGTCGTCGTAGTCCGGTCCGGCCCGAAGGTCGGAGGCCACCGCCCGGATGGTGGCCAGGGGCGTGCGCAGGTCGTGGGACACCGAGCGCAGGAGCGCGGACCGTTGCTCGTCGACCTGCTCGAGGACGGCCAGGCGGGTGGCCTCCTCGGCCAGGCGCGCCCGTTCGACCACCACCGCCTCATAGCGCTCGTTGAGCGCATTGGCCTCCTCGACCCGCTTTTCGGCGGCCCGGCGGCGCTCGGCGCCCTCAGCGACGAGTGTCCCGACGATCAGAGCCACGGAGAGGAACACCCCCAGGGCGACAGCGTCGTCGACCACGGCGACCGCCGGCCGCCAGTAGGGCGGGATGAAGGCCAGGTTGAACGCCCCCGCGGCCAGCACGGCGACACAGAGTGACACGTTGCGACCGCCGACGATGGCCGCCACGACGGCGGGAAGAACGAGCACCAGGGCCGGGGTGGCCACGGTCACGTGGCTGCGGACGGGCACGAGTGCAGCCGTGGCCAGCACGCACGACGCCATCCCGAGCATGAACCCGGCCCAAGGGGCGGGAAATCGCGGCGAGGGGAGGCGCACCCGCCGATCCTTGCGCGATCTTGACGCCCGGGGCGGCGTCCTTACGACTTCTTTATCCCGGCGCGGCGTTCAATCGGAGGAGTCGTCGAAGGAGCCACCTTGCTCACCGAGCCCATTTCGCTCGAGGCTCTGCCCCAACCGGGGGCACCCGGGCCTCTGCCGTTACCCCCGGGTCCCGGCCTCGAGCTGCCCGAGGACCGCCGGTACCGCTTCAAGCGCCGGCTCCTCGGCCCGCCGCTGAACAACGAGGAGCTGGCGCATGAGCGCCTCGGCAAGCCAACGGCGTTGGCGGTCTTCGCGTCCGACAACCTCTCGTCCTCGGCCTACGCCACCGAAGAGATCCTCCGGGTGCTGGTGCCTGCGGTCGGCGTCGCCGCCTTCGCCCTCGTCGTACCGATCACCGTCGCCCTCCGGGTGGTCCTGGGCTTCCTGATCTTGTCGTACCGGCAGACGATCAAGGCCTACCCCAGTGCCGGCGGCGCCTACATCGTGACCCGGGACAACTTCGGGCTTCTGCCCGCCCAGGTGGCCGGGGTGGCGTTGCTGACGGACTACGTGCTGACGGTCTCCGTGTCGGTGGCGGCCGGCACCGCCGCCCTCACGTCCGCGTTTTCGGCCCTGGCCCCGTTCACCGTGGAGATCTCGGTCCTCTTCATCGCCGTCATCGCCTACGGAAACCTTCGCGGTGTCAAGGAGTCGGGCAGGCTCTTCGCGGCGCCGACCTACTTCTTCCTGGTCAACATGATCGTGCTCCTCGTGGTCGGCATGGCCAGGCTGTTCTTCGGGCACCTGCCGGTGGAGTCGCTCGACCATCCCGGCCTGGTCCCGTTCGGCAGCGCCGCCGACGGGGCGCTCTTTGCCGGCGCCGGGCTCTACGTGGTGCTTCACGCCTTCGGCTCCGGTGGCGCAGCGGTCACCGGGGTGGAGGCCATCTCCAACGGTGTGCCCGCGTTCCGGGCCCCCGAGTGGCGTAACGCCCGGGAGACGCTGGTGATCATGGGGGCGCTCCTCGGGACCATGTTCCTCGGCTTGTCCATCCTCGCCGCCCACATGCACGTCGCCCCCTTCGAAGCGGGGACGCCGACGGTAATCTCCCGGGTGGGCGAGCTTGTCTACGGCGGGGGGGTCGGCGGCAAGGCGCTGTACCTGTCGCTACAGGCGGGGACCATGCTCATTCTCGTCCTGGCCGCCAACACGAGTTTTGCCGATTTCCCCCGCTT
>JBBSIS010000309.1:0-3360 GCA_038231955.1 Acidimicrobiales bacterium | reverse complement strand
GCGCCCCAGGCGGGGTTTCGAGACGTCACCAGCACTCGTCCCCCGCCACCTCGGGGCAGCACCGCTTCCAGGGTGGCGGGGTCGGAGGCGTTGTCGAAGATCACGAGCCAGCGTTGGTGGCCCTCCAGCCATAACTGTACGGCGGACACCGTGGCTTCGAGCTCAGTGGCCGCCTCGACGCCGACGGCGGGTCCCAGCGCGGCCAGGTCCTGGAGCATGCTGAGGCGATCCTCGGCCCTCACCCACCACGCCACGTCGTAGTCACCTCGGTGGCGGTAGGCGTACTCGGCGGCCAGCTGGGTCTTGCCCACGCCCCCGAGGCCGGTGATGGCCTGGGAGAGCACGGTCGGGGCCTTTCCAGCGACGTCGAGCGCCGCCAGCAGGTCGGCGCGGCCGATGAAGTTGGGATTTGGGTGGTGGGGCAGGTTCCACACCGGCGGCAGGGCCAGAGGGAAACGTGGGGCACTGGTCGCCACTCGGGGGCGCGGGAACGGCGGCTGGCGTTCCGGCTTGGCCCGGTCCCGACCGAGCCCCGCTCGCAGCCGCTGGCGGGCTTGCTCCTCGTCCAGGTCAACCAGGTCGATCCATACCCGGATGCGGTCGAGACCCTCAGCGCTGAAGTCGGCTACCCGTACCGGCAGGAGCTTGCCCGCCTGCCCCAGGGGGTCCGCAGCGTACGCCGCAGCCCACTCGGAGAGTGCAAACTCCGAGTGCAGGTACTCCGGCGACAGCACCGCCAACGTTCGCTCGGCCCGGGCCGTAGCGTCGCGCATGGCGGCGACGAAGTCCGAGCCGGGCCGGAAATCCCACGCCTGGATCACGGCTCGGTGGCCCGCGGCCTCGAGCTCCCAGGCGATCCACTCCGCCCAGGTCCTGTCCGAAGCGGTGTAGCTGACGAAGAAGTCGGCGGCCGTCGTGATCGCCCGTCGCAGTGTTCGTCCGCCGTTCCACGCCAGGACGCTAACGGAGCACCGGGCTCCGTGCGAGGTGCGCCTGCGCTCCGGTCCCGCCCCTTAGGTCGACTGCACCCCCGCTGGCTCGGCTGCGCCGACGGGCTACGGGCGTGCCGATCGGGGATCCCGTCGCGGGACCGCGACTGTCGTCCCGATCATCCTCGAAACGGCCCACGAGCGCGTGTCGTAAGTCGTTCCTCCCTGCGGCACCCGGTCGTCGTTGGGTCTGCGGGACGAGCGGGCGGGTTCGTCATCCGGGAACAGCAAGTCGGATTTCGCAGCGGAGGCCATCGGCACGAGAAAGGCGGGCGTCCGCCGTGAGCAGAGCGCATCCGTGGATCTCGGCGGCGGCCACGTACGCCGCGTCGTACGCGCTCACGTTGTTCCTCAGCTCCCACATCCGCGGCAGGAGTGGTGTGGTGGGGAGCAGCTCGATGGCTGAGTCCGACAACGCCTCTACGGCGTCGCGAGCACGTACCTCGGTGATCTTTCGCTGGAGCAGCTGTCCCCGTATGGCAGAGAAGGTTTCGACGACGACGTGGTCGGGCCCGGACCAGTGAACGTCGTGGGCGAGCTCGGAGCGGGCGACCTGTCCGATCGGGCCGTCGTCGGTCAGGGCGTTTACGAGCACTGAGGCGTCGGTGACGATCAACAAGCGCCATCTGCGGCGTGGTGGCCTTGTCCACCCACGAGCTGCTGGTCTCGCTCTGAACGAGCCCGGGTAAGCGCGTCGGTTGCTTCCTCGATCTGGAGCCGTGACCCGTCGGTGCGGTCGGCGAAGCGGTTGAGCAAAGACGCGTTGCGGGAGCGGCGCGCTTCGTCTTGTACTACGGAGAGCAGGAACGCCTGCAAGGACTGACCTCGGGCTCGAGCGCGCTCGGCCAGAGCTTCCCGCACCTCTTTGGGGACGTCTCGGATCTGCAGGGCGACCATGCATGCATTATACATGCGCCAGTGCGCTGGCCAAACCACTCGCTTTGAGCGCGTCCGGAGGCGGATCCCCTACTGGGACCGCGGACGACGGCCACGCCGTTCGACGACAGCGGTCGGAACCCGCGCCGAAAGGCGTTGGTCATGTAGCCACCGTCGGCGGGTTGCCCGGTCATGGCTCTGCCAGCTTGCGGTCGAGGAGGTCCACCATTCGGGTTGCCGCGTCCTCCCGCTCCAGCCACGGCTCCACCTCCCAATAGGCGATCCGCAGAGTCGGCGCCCACCCGTGCTCCGGCGGCACAAGGTCGGCTAGGGCGTCACGAAAGGCCCGCTGGAGGTGTCGTCCCCCGGCTTCGGGAAACAGGGCGGACACGGCCGGGCGAACCCGCCGCCGGGCGCCTTGCGCAGGCTCGCCGACCGTCGCCGCCACTCCACTCGGTCAAACGCCGTTGCCACATCGGCTGGGTACTCGTCGAGCGTCAATCGCAACCACGACCGGCCATGCGCCGGCGCACTCGTCCCTGCCTGGGCGCCGAAGCCACGACGGGGTGGCGGCGTCGAGGCGACCGTCGCCGGCCGCGGCGACGAGGCCAAGCACGGCACGCTGGACCTCGAGCACGCTTCGACGCTACTGACTGACGAGTTCCAGCGCGGGAGCGCCAACCCTGTGGGAAGCCGCTCGATCGGCCGCAGCGACCAAGCCACCGACCGGAGTTCTCCTCCGCTGCAGCCCTGCTGCTGATCCATCGGGAAACGCAGCGGAGCGTCCGCTCGCCGCGGCAGGGGCGGGGCACCGATCACCCCGGTATTGCCCTCGCCTCCGCTCTATTGGCTGATTCCCAGGTCTGGGTGTCCTAGCATTTGCGGCTCTTCTGACGACGATGTGGGTCACGCAGCCGCCTTCCGGGCCGGCCGTTCGTGAGGCAGCTTGAGTTCGATCGGACCGGCGGCGAGCATGACAAGAGCCAGGGCGGCGTCCGCGGAGTGGAACCCGTAGGCCCTTCGGATCAGGAGGCGGACCTTCGTATTCAAGCCTTCGACCCGACCGTTGGAGATGCCGTGCTCGACGGCGTTGAGGATGAGCTCCCGGCGCTCACGCATGGTCTTGGCGACCTTCACGAACGGCGCCAGACGACTGCGCAAGGCGCGGGTGCACCAGCGGTCGAGCAAGACGCCGGTCTCGTCGCGGCTGAGGTCGCCGGCGAGGATGGCGCGGAACTGCTCCTTCATCTCATAGGCCCGCCAGATGCCGCCCCGGCCCCGGCGGATGCGGCCGAGCTGGGCGGCCTGGGCCTCGGTGAGGTCCTCGGGGTTCTTCAGCAACGCCCAGCGAGAACCCTTGAAGTCGCGGGCCCACCGATTGTCAGGGAGCCGGCGAAGCTCGTTCCACAGATCCCGGCGCACCTCGTCGAGGGCCTCGCTGACGAGTTTGACCAGGTGGAAGGGATCCGCGCACACGATGGCCTGGGGAGCGTGG
>JBBSIS010000308.1:0-3363 GCA_038231955.1 Acidimicrobiales bacterium | reverse complement strand
TCCTCCGCTGCGCTTCGGTGCTCGCCACGTTCCTGCGCTGCGCTCCTCCGCTGCGCTTCGGTGCTCGCTCATGGCAACCATCCCTTCTCGACCAGGGCCTCGACGAACCGGCGGTAGCTGTCGTCCAGCCGGCTGCGCTCGCCCTCGACCGGGCCCACCGGCGGACCGGCCCTCCCTGCCATGGCATCTGTCGCCGCTCTCAGGTCGGGGTGGAGCGTCCCCGCCGCTGCGAGGATGCAGGCGCCGAAGGCGGTGGCCGCCGATGGTGGTCGCACGATCGCCATGTCGAGGACTGTCGCCCGAATGGCGGTCCAGGCATGGCTGCGGCTCCCGCCGCCCGCCGATCGCAATGGCGCCTCGACGGTGGCACCCAGCTCCCGAAGCCGTTCGTAGCCGAGCCGTTCGACGAAGGCCACCCCTTCCATGATGGCCCGGTAGGCGTCGACCTCGTCGACGGGTGACCCTGTCCACACCTCTGCGGCGTCGGCGGTGACGAAGGGGAACCGCTCGCCCTGGCCGCTCGCCGGGTAGCAGGTGACCGTCGCCGGTCCCCGTTCGGTCGCCCGGCGGTCGAGGCCGGCCAGGTCCCGGCGAGAAAAGCGGTGGGCGAGCGACCCCCCGCCGGTGTTGGACGCGCCGCCGGGCAGCCACCAGCCGTCGGGGTGGCGGTGGCTGTAGATGCCCGATGGTCCATCGTCGAGCCTCGTGCCCGTCGACCCCTTCACCACCATCGTCGTGCCGAGGACGGTGACGAAGCGCCCCGGTCTGTCGGCGCCGGCCGCCAACTGGGCGGCGCACCCATCGGTCATGCCCAGGCGCACCTGGCAGCCGGGCGACAGACCGGTCTCGGAGGCGGCCGCACCGGAAACGGCGCCCGCCGGCGATGCCGGCGCCAGCACGTGGGGCCGACGGGCGGGTCGCGGCGCATCGGCCGTCCAGTCGCCCAGTCCCGGGTCGAAACCGGTCTTCAAGGCGTGGGACCAGTCGGTCGGCGGGGCTTCGCCGGTGAGCCGGCAAACCACCAGATCAGGGGCGTGCCAGGCGTAGGCGGCGCGGCCGGGGGCATCGGCCCGATCGACGAGCCACCTCCAACGTTGCTGCGGCGGCGCCCGCCGGTCGTCGTAAAGGAGGGCGGGGCCGATGGGCTCGCCGGTCCGGTCGGCCACTACCACCGTCCCCGACGTGGCCGCCACCGACACGGCCACGACCTGGCCGTCGAGGCCGGCCGTCGCTTCCCGAAGGCTGCGGGCGACCCCGGGCCACCACGTCGTGGCGTCCTGCTCGGACCACCCCGGGCGAGGATGGACCGGAGCGACGAGGGGGGAGGCCGCGGTCCCCATCACCCGCCCGGCAGCGTCGACCACCGTCACCCGTACCTCTGCCGTGGCCATGTCGACGCCGGCGACGAGCGGGGACGAAGTCATGCCGGCCGCCAGCCTACGATTGCCGGTCATGTCCACCGAGCCCGAATCAGTGCAGGGCCTGCGTTCCCTGGTCAACCAGATCGCAGACCCGTCGGTGCCGGCCGTCACCAGGATCGCCGCCACCAACGCGTCGCGCAGCTACCTCGAGGCCATCACCAGGAACCTGGTGGAGGAGGCCCGCAACGAGGGCGTGACCTGGCTGGAGATCGCCGACCTCTTCGTCACCAGCGAACGCAACGTCAAGGCTCGTTTCGGCGACCTTCACCAGTACGACGACTGAACCACCTGGCGGCTCTCCGCCGACCGAACCACCTGGCGGCTCTCCGCCGACCGAACCACCTGGCGTGGAGGACAAGAGGGAGCGGCTGACCGAGCGCCTGCGCACCCTGCGGGTACGCCTCGACGGGCCCGGCGACGACGCCGACGTTTTCGAGCTCGACCTCTACAGCTACGACGAGTCGCTCATCGTTGCCGCCGACCTGCTCGACGTCGAAGTGCCCAAGGGCGCCCGCGGTGAGATGAGCGCCGAGCAGCGATCGGTGCTGGAGGCGCGACTGGCCGAGGCCGGCCTGGACGTCCGAGGCGCCGGGTAGTCCGGCGTCAGCCCCGTTCGACCTGCTGCACGGGCGACGGCTCGGTCTCGCTGGTGGTGAGGAGGGCATCGCCGTCCAAGCGGTAGGCGACGGACTCGCCCTGCCGGCGGGGGCCGAGGGCCACGGGCGTGGGGTGGGCGCCCCAGATGACGTCGAAGCGGTCCGCCCCCGCCGGCAACTCGAGCTCGTAGCCGGAGCTGTAGGTGGCCAGGGCCACCCGACGGCCGTCGGGGGAGATGTCGGCCCCCGTGACCAGCTCCGGCCCGAGTGCGCCGGTGCCGAGACGGATGGTTCCGACCGACGCCAACGTCGTGATCGCGGCCGGGTCGAGCGGTGCGGTCGCCCGGTACACCGTGGCGTTCGACGGGGTCTTGGTGATCACGTACAGGTCACCCGTCGTGGGATGGACGACCAACGCTTCGGCGTTGTGGGGCCCGTCCGGGTACCGGAAACGAAGGGCCTCCGCTCGGGCCGTGGGCGCCGGCGCCGGTTTGGAGGCCGCCGTCCCGCCCACGACGGTGGGCTCGGGCACCCGGTAGACCACGATGGCGTCCCGCTGGCCGATGTTGTCGCCGATGTCGCCCACGTAAAGGTACGGCCCGCTACCCGGCTCGGGCCCAGGGCCGATGGCGATGTCCTCCCAGTCGAAGGCGTCGGTGCCGGTGACCCGCCACACCCCACAGCTCTTGATCGTGGCGTCGAGGCAGTAGAGGAAGGGCCCGTCGCCGGAGTCGTTGTGGGTCCACAACAGCCCGGGGTTCCGGCGCGAGGCCACGAGCCCGCTGCTCTCGGCGATGTCGGGGTCGCTCAGGACACCCAGAGTGGTGGGTGCTCGATAGGCGGCGACCGCACCCGCCGGAGCGGTCGAGGTAGCCGACGTCGGGGCCGGCGGGTCGCCCACCCCGGGCGACGACCCGCCGCCCCCGCAGCCGGCGGCCATGACGGCCAAGGCCGCCAACAGCGCGCCGACCTTCGCCGCCCGCCCGCGGCGACCCACTACTTCTTCTTGAAGCCGTGCTGGTCGAGCCACTCCTTGGCGAGCGTCTCGGGATCGGCCTTGTCCACGTCCGCCCGCTTGTTGAGCTGGACGAGGTCGATGGTGTTGAGCTCCGACGACACCTTGTTGAGCACTCGGCGGATGTCGTCGTCGACCACGTCCTTGCGGATGGCGGGCACGATGTTGTCGACGGTCTGCAGCTTCTTGTCGTCCTCGAGCACGACCAGGTTGCGGGCGGCCACACCGCCGCCGCTGGAGAAGACGAGGCCGACGTCGATGTCGCCGGAGGTCAGCGCCTCCAGGGTCTTCGGCCCACCCGAGTCGAGGACGCGGAAGGCCTTGAACTTGA
>JBBSIS010000307.1:0-3378 GCA_038231955.1 Acidimicrobiales bacterium | reverse complement strand
GCGTGCTCTCGCGAAGCTCGTCACCTCAGCCGGCGCGCTCAGCGCCTCCGACGTCGATCGCCTAGCCGCCGAGATCGGAAGGACACTGCCCCCCGCCTGTCCGGGATGATGAACGGCCCGGCGACTGCGCAGAAGCTGTTGTGTGCCGTGACGATCATCGTCGTGGTCGGCTGACAGGTCTCCTGTTCGTCGGTGGCCCGATTTCGAGGGGCCGACGGCTCCCCGGAGAGCCCTGTGGATAACCGGCCTTCGTCCGCCAGACCCGTTGCTGCTGTCGATCTTGGATTCCCGCCCGACCATCCGCACCGCTGGCGCCATCCAGAACACTTACGCCTTGTCGCTACTACAGGCCGAGACCCTGGCCACCGCCGTGGCAAGCGACTGGCCCATCCGCTTCGTCGACGCCGACAGCGCCACCGACACTGTTCGCCGAGCAGCGGTGCAACTGGGACTCGATCTCGATGTCGTCCCTCGCTGAGTCCGCCTCAGAGGCGGTCAGCCTGGTCACAGGTTGGTCACGAACGAGGACGGGTGAACCCGGATGTAGCCGGACGGGCGAGGTGCGAGTCGCGCAGCAATCCGCGTAAGACCGCACGTAGCCGGACGACGACGGACCAGAGCATCTGATCGGTTCGGCCTACGGATCAGAAAGTTGGGGGTTCGATTCCCTCCGAGCGCGCTAGAGAAGTGCAGGTCACGGCGTTGCACCCGTCGGGCCTGACGGCGAACATGGAGGATTTGCTCACAGAATAGTCACGAGAACGCGGCGAGCCGATGTGATCGACCTCCAGGGGGCGCGAATCGCCCGCCTTGCAGAGCCGATCGCCCAGGATCTCGCTGGCGGCCACGTCTGCACGCCTCGAAGCGACCCATCAACTGGTCGATGTCGAGCAGATCATCCCCTCTTGGATCTCGCATCTCGGCATGCAGGAATCTCTCGCTGGCGTACGCCGAGCTCCGCCTCCATCGCCGCCCACCGGTCATCTGCGCCATCGTGATCGGGCAAGTCGGCCACAGCCGAATCATCCCAACCCGGCGACCCGCGCCGCGAACCTCGGCACCCCTGCCGCTGCGAGACGATCGAGGACCTGCCCGCGGGTCAGCGGCTCCCTCAACGCCGCGCCCATCGCGTCGACGACGTCGACCACCTCCTGGGGATGGCGCCCCACCAGCTCGGTGAGGAACGCATCTGGATCGCGGCGACGCGCTGGCGCGATGTCCGCCGGCGGATAGCCCGCCTTGTCCGCCGACAACACCACTGTGGCCGCTCCCGCCACCGCGGCCGCGCTGTGCACGTGATCGTCCGGGTCCGGTCCCACCCGAGACGCCACCAGGGGCAGGTACTCATCCGCGGGCACCCGGCCCTCAGGAAACGCCTCGCGAATGCACTGGCAGAAGTAGGCGGCTCGTTCCACAGTGAGACCCTTGTAGTCGACGAGCACCCGCTCGACCTCCGCCAGGAGATGATCCGACCACAGGAGCTCGAACATTCCGAGCTCCGCCATCCGCAACACGAGATCGGCCAAAGCGATCGGATACAACGTCGCCGTGTCGACGAACACGCGCTCAAGTCGCGGCACCGATCGGCTCAGTACTCGGCTCCGCCGTCGATAGCTGAGTTCACCGCGTCGGAGATCAGAGCTCGCCGGCTAGCCCGATTCTTAGCGAAGGTGACAACATCCGCGACCCGCAGCCGACGATGGCGGCTACCGGGAAGTCGGCGGGCAGGCAGCTTGCCAAGATCGATCAACCGGTCAACGAACTGGCGGGAGATTCCGAGTAGCTCGCCTGCCTCCGCAGGGGAGAGCTCCGCCTCGCCACGTAGCAGCATGACCTCGCTGCCGGCGGCGAGCTCTGACACCGCCGCAGCAAGGAATCGCGACAGCTCCCGGGACGAGACGCGCTCGCCGTCCGGCCGCTCGACGACCACCTCGGCGCCAGCCTCGAGGGCGCGCCGGAGACGATCGAGCTGAGCCTTCGGCGCGCGAAACGACGCGGCCGGGACGAACGCTGTCTTGGCCATCGAACCAACCTCCACCTCGTCTGCCAAGACGATACCCCTAAGTGTCCCAACTGCAACGTCTGTTGGTCTCGACACGGACGCCGCCAGTGGTCACAAGTTGGTCACGAACGACGACGGACCGGGCCGGACCGGCCAACACGACCGGGACGCACCGGGGCCCGGGATCCCGAAGATCCGCACGGAGCCGGACGACGACGGACCAGAGCACGTGATCAGTTCGGCCTACGGATCAGAAGGTTGGGGGTTCGACTCCCTCCGAGCCGGGCGACCTGGCGGTCCAGATCGGACCGCTGGTCAGAGCGCCGGCCGCCCGTAGCACGACCAGCTCACCGCCGAACCCCTGGTTCGGCGGTGATTGGTTAGCACCAAGATGCAGCCCATCGAAGAATGATGCCGAGGTGCGCACCACAGTACGGATCGACGACGAGCTGTACCGGAGGGTGAAGGAGCAGGCGGCGCGGTCAGGCAGGACGGTCGGCGCGGTCATCGAGGACGGGCTCCGGCGGGCCTTCGCTCCTGAGCCCGCCGGACCCGTCGAGCCCTTGGGCGAACTGCCTACCCATGGCGGGGGCGGGGTGCTGGCGGGTGTCGATCTCACCAGCAACCCCGCCCTCCGGGAGGTGATGGACGCCGGAGAGGCCGTCGATGCGCTGCGTTGACGTCAACCTCCTCGTCTACGCCCACCGATCGGATGTCCCTGATCACCACCGCTTCCGTCGGTGGCTCGAGGAGTCACGCCGGGCCGACGAGCCGCTCGCCTTGAGCAGCCTCGTGCTGTCCGGCTTCTTGCGGATCGTGACCCACCCCAAGGTGTTCCAGGTCCCCACCCCTCTCGACGCCGCCCTCGACTTCACCGAGATGTTGCGCTCGTCGCCCAGCGTCGTTCCCATCGGCCCCGGTCCTCGGCACTGGGACATCTTCACCCGCCTGTGCCGTAGCGCTGAGGTACGGGGAAACCTCGTGCCCGATGCCTACCTGGCCGCCCTCGCCATCGAGGCGGGCGTCACCTGGTACTCAGCCGATCGCGACTTCGCCCGCTTCACGGGCCTCCGCTGGCGCCACCCGCTCGAACCCGACTGGCCGACCCTTGCCGGGTCGGTCCCCGCCGTCAACACCAGCCACCTAGCCTCGGCGGCCGATGCGGATCGCCCTTGACGCCACCCCGCTGCGGGAGCGCAGGACCGGCGTCCCCCAGACCGTGCACGAGCTTCTGACCGCCCTGCCGGCGGACGTCGAGGTCGTCCCCTACGTGCCGAGCGTCCGGGCCCTGCTGGCCCGGACCCGCCCCCCGCCCACGGGCCTGCCCCCCCCCCCCCGGCTGGTGCCCCTCCCCCCCCGCCGGGTGCTGTGGGGCG
>JBBSIS010000306.1:0-3434 GCA_038231955.1 Acidimicrobiales bacterium | reverse complement strand
CGCGCTATCGCCTTCTGGGAGGCCCTGTTGGCAACGAGGTCCCGCGAGCGAGGCGTCCTGAAGGGCCCTCAGGTGGGGACCATGGTCGGCTATCCGGGCATCCACATCGAGCGCTGCTGGGTCGACCTTCCGGGCGGCGTGGCCCTCGAACTGCTCCGCTACCTCGATCGCCACGAGGCGCCCTACGATTCCGGCACCGCCCACCCCGGGAACGTGCATGTCTGCCTGCGCGTGCTCGACATGGACGCGGCCCACGCCCACGCCGTGGCCTGCGGGGCCCGGGCCGTGAGCGAAAGGCCCATCGAGGTGGATGCGGGGCCCCGCGCCGGCGCCCGGCTGGCCTACCTACGCGACCCCGACGGGGTCACCATCGAGCTGGTCCAGGACCCCGGGTGAGCGAGCACCGAAGCGAAGCGGCGGAGCGCAGCTCCGTCAGATCGACCGGCCCCCTGGTGATCCCCGACCTGCTGCGGGCCCGGGCCGGGGAGGATCCAGATGCGGTCGCGCTCCGGGTCGGCGACGCCGACGCCCTCACCTACGGAGCGTGGGACGCCCGCTCCAATGCCATGGCGCAGGGATTGTGGGACCGCGGCGTCCGACCCGGGGACCGCGTGGCGCTGGTCTTCGGCAACGACCGTTGGGCCGACTACGCCGTCTGCTACCTGGCCGCGCACAAGGCCGGTGCGGTGGCCGTCCCCCTGGGCTCGCGGTTCTCCGGCCCGGAGCTCGACCGCGTGCTGGCCCATGCCGGCGTTTCCGGCGTGGTGCGTTCCGTCGGGACCGGCGGCGGCGCCGACGCCGGCGCGACCGGCGCATGGGTGGCGACGCCGTCCGAGCTCGAGGCCGACCACCGCGACGATCCGTTCCAGGCCCGGCTCGGTCCCGACGACCTGGCCGAGATCCTGTACACGTCAGGCACCACCGGCCTGCCGAAGGGCGTGGCCTGCTCGCATCTCGGCCTCATGGCGCACGACGTCCCCCCGGACGCAGGGCCCTCCCCGCAGTCGGGGCCGGTGTCGTTCCTCCACGCCTTCCCCATCGGCACCCAGGCCGGGCAGGAAGCCCTGCGGGTACCGCTGCGCATCGGCGGGCGTGTCTGCATCGCCCTGGCGTCGTTCGACCCCCACGAGTTGTGCGCCCTGGTCGAGCGCCACCGGGTGGTCCGTCTCCAGCTCGTCCCGGCCATGGCACAGCTGATCGTCCTCTCCGGGGCCACCCGCGCCTACGACGTGTCATCGGTCCGACGGGTGATCCTCTCGTCGGCGCCCGCCGCTCCGGCGTTGTTCGCGCGCCTGGCCGAGGCGTTCCCTCAGGCGTCGGTATGGAACGCCTACGCCCTGACCGAGGCCGGGCCGGCCCGCACGCTCATGCAATGGGACGCCAGCCGGCCCACCGCGGTCGGCCGCCCGGTGGGCCAGACCGAGGTCCGCATCGTCGACACCGCCGGGCAGACGCTTCCTCCCGGCCAGAGCGGGGAGATCGTCCTCCGCCGCCGGGGCACCCCGCCCCGGCAGTACTACCGCAACCCCGCAGCCACCGCGGAGACCTTCGCCGACGGCTGGGCCCACACCGGCGACCTCGGCCATCTCGACGCCGAGGGCTACCTGCATCTCACCGACCGCAAGAAGGACGTCATCATCTCGGGCGGCTCCAACGTCTCGTCGGTGGAGGTGGAGAACGCGCTGTACGAGCACCCGGCGGTGGTGGAGGCGGCGGTCGTCGCCCTGGCCCACCCCGTGCTGGGCGAGGACGTCGCCGCCGCCGTGGTCGTCCGCTCGGCCACCACCGTTCGGGAGCTGCAGGACGTGGTGCGGTCGCGCCTGGCCGAGCACAAGGTGCCCCACCGGGTGGTACTGGTCGACCGCCTCCCCCGCAACGCCTCAGGCAAGGTGGTCAAGGCCGACGTCCGCGCCATTGTCGCCGCCGCCGCGCCGCCGCCGTCGGAGCGGGAAGAGGCCGCAAACGAAGCCGAAGCGGTGGTGTCGTCGGTATGGGAGGCGGTGCTGGGCATGGCCCACGTGGGGATCCACGACGACTTCTTCGCCCTCGGCGGTCACTCGCTCGCCGCCGCCCAGATCGCCGCCCGGCTTCGGGACGCCTTTGGCGTCGAACTGCCGGTGGCCGCCATCTTCGAGGCCCCGACCGTCGCCGAGCTGGCGCTGGTGGTGGGGGCCGCCCTTTCCGCCGCTACGTCCGGCTGAGCGGGAGCTGCGAGAGCCGCAGCGAAGGGTCGGTGCCCACGACGTCGAACAGGCGCTCGAGGTCACGGGCCAGGCGGTCGATGGTGGACGGCTGGTAGAAGTCCAGCTTGTAGCTGAGCTCGCCGGCGATCTCGGCGCCGTCGTCGAGCAGGGTGATGCTCAGCGGGTGGAGCTGGCCCCGGAAGAAGAACTCCTGGTCGGGCCGGCTGGCGGTGTGGAAGTACTGCAGGTCGACGGGCAGCGCGGCGGCCACAGCCGGGCCCGCAGTCGGGAAGTCGGCCATCACCGCCCGGCGCACACGCATGAAGGGGATGTCCTGGTTCTCGAACATGCCCAGCACGTGCTCCCGGGCGCGCCGCACGATCGTGGCGAAGGACGGGTCACCCGACAGGTCCGTGCGGATGCGGCTGATCCCGGAGAACATGCCGACGAGGCCATCGAGCTCCGCCCGCCCCCGACCGCTCAGCGTCGTGCTCACCACCACATCGTGCGACCGGCCGCGGCGACCGAGCAGAGCGTGGACGGCGGCGACCACGACGACGAACACGGTGCTGTCGGTGGCCTGGGCCACGTCGTCGAGGCGCTCCCGGGTGGCCGCCGGGACGGTCAGCGCCCTCGACGCGATACGCCTGGTCGGGACGGTCGGGACACGGTCGAAGGGAATGGCGGGACCGAGGGGCATCCCCTCCAGGGCCTGCCTCCACCAGTCGAGCTGGCGGCCGAGGACATCGTCGCTGACGTGGGCCCGCTGCCATACGGCGAAGTCGCCGAACTGGACCTCCAACGGCGCCAGCGAGGGCCGGTCGCCGGCCGTCACCGCCCGGTAGGCCGCCAGCAGCTCGGCCACGAAGACGGCGGCGCCGGTGCCGTCGCTGATCATGTGATCGAAGGTGACGGCCAGGCGCGTGCTGCGGTCGTCGAGGGCGAAGGCGCCGACCCGGAACAGCGGCGGCCGGGCCAGGTCGAATGCCATGGCGTCCTGAGAGGCGAGCCGGCGCTGCAGCTCGGCTTCGCGCCCGGCGGCCGGCCGGTCGCGGAGATCGACCACGTCGAGGTCGACATCGACGTGGTCGGCCGGGACGACGAACTGGTACGGCCGGCCGGCGTCGACGGCGACGCCGGTGCGCAGCGTCTCGTGGCGGTCCACCAGGTAGCCGATAGCGACCCGGAGGGCCTGGTGATCGACCGGCTGGTCGAACCGGTGGAGGGCGGTGAGGTTGTAGAGCCCCGGCG
>JBBSIS010000305.1:0-3483 GCA_038231955.1 Acidimicrobiales bacterium | reverse complement strand
TCGCCGCCCTCTCCGACTGCTGACTCATGACCGGCGCCACGACGCCCCCCGCCCGACGCCATCGACGGCGACCCGACCCGCCCGTCGAAGTTCGCCGAGCACCAGTCGGATCGTCTGGTCGCTGACCCCGACCACACCCGCTCGGATGTCGGCGATGGTGAAGGCGCCCGGGCCCTGGAGCAGAACGAAGTCGCGCACGCGGTCCTGCTTGGTGCCCCCGGTCGTGGCCGCCGCCACCCTGGCCTCGAGCCGGTCGTACGCCGTGGCCAGGCGCTCCACCAGGTAGCCCGCCCACGGCCACAGCACATGGCGGCCATCGTCGAACCAGCCGACCGTGGACAGGCCGAGCGCGGCGTAGTACCCGTGCTTGGTCTCGTAGATGAGCTGCTCGATGCTGACGTAGCGGCCGACGCCATACCCGGCCCGCTCCAGCAGGTACGCGGTGACCAGCCGGGCCACCCGTCCGTTCCCGTCGGCGAAGGGATGGATGCAGAGCAGGTCCAGGGCGAAGGCGGCGATGACGAGAAGCGGGTGGTGCTCGTCGCCGGCCAGCGCCGCGTCGGTCCGGACCACGAGCTCCTCTGTGAACCGGGGGGTGTCCCGTGCGCTGACCGGTTGGAAACGAACGCGGCGAGAACCGTCGGGATCCCGCTCGACGACCAGGTTGTCGTCGGCCTTGAAATGGCCTCCCCTGCCCTCGGTGAACTGGAACAACAGTCGGTGAAGATGAAGGACGAGGCCGACGGTCAGAGCTCCGGGGTCGTCGTTGTGTAAATAGTCCATCGCCACCCGGTAACCGGCGAACTCGGCTTCGTTGCGGTTCCGGAACCGCCCGTCCCTTCGGTCCGAGACCAGCGCCGGCATGCGGGACGCATCGACGACGACGCCTTCGATCGCGCTCGACGCGGCGACCGATTCGATGCGCGCCTGCTCTTGAAGCGCCTCCAGGAGCTGGGGGAGCTGGTGGCGATGGCGAGCCTCGGTGCCGGAGGACCGGTCGACTTGGCGCAGGGCCCGGACGACATGTCCCGGGACCGGGTCGAAGGTGGCGGGCGACTGAAAACTCCTCATCAACGGCCAACCTACTAAAATGCGGCTCGATTAGGTAGTTTATTGGTCGATTGACATGTTCCCCCAAAAGCACCCCCGCTACAGTTCGGTGTGGACAGTGGGTCGGGCCGGTCGGGCGGTGCGGCGTTGGTCGACATGACCTGGCGTGAGCTCCACCGGCTGGCCCAGGCCGACCTCGGGGCGCCGGAGGCCTGGTTCGTGCTGGAGCGGGCGTCGGGCGACGACCGCGGCCGGCTCGTCGCCCGGCTCGACGAGACGGCGCCGCCTCGGACGGTGCCCCTCGTGGCCCGGATGGTGGCGCGGCGGAAAGCGGGGGAGCCGCTGCAGTACGTGCTCGGGGTGTGGGGGTTCCGCCGCCTCGACCTGGTCGTCGACCGGCGGGTGCTCATCCCCCGCCCTGAAACGGAGACGGTGGTCGAGGTGGCGCTGGGCGAGCTGGCCGGGCTGCGGGCGCCGCGCCCGGGGCGGCACCCGCTCGCCGTCGACCTGGGGACTGGTTCGGGCGCCATCGCCCTGTCCATCGCCCTCGAGGCGCCCGACGCCAGGGTCTGGGCCACCGACCGTTCCGCCGACGCCGTGGCCGTGGCCCGGGCCAACCTGGCCGGCATGGGCGGACGGGTGGCCCCTCGCGTCCGCCTGGTCGAGGGCGACTGGTTCGACGCCCTGCCCCCCGAGCTCCGAGGCCAGGTCGACCTGATCGTCGCCAACCCGCCCTATATCGGCGCCGGCGAGGATTTGCCCGCCGAGGTGGCCGAGTGGGAACCGGCGGGCGCCCTCATCGCCGGCCCGACCGGCCTGGAACACGTCGGGGTCATCCTGGCGGGCGCCCCCGAGTGGCTCCGTCGCCCAGGGGCGATCGTGATCGAGGTGGCGCCGCACCAGGCCGACGCCGCCGTCGAGGTGGCCCGGGCCGCCGGCCTCGACGACGTCGAGGTGCGGCCCGATCTCAACGGTCGGCCCCGGGCCCTGGTGGGTAGGGCCTGGTCATGATCGTGCCGGCGGTTGGCTCTCCGCTGCCCCCTACGGCTGTGCTGCAGGCCGTGCGGGCGCTGGGCCAGGGCCAGCCGATCGGGATCCCCACCGACACCGTGTACGGGCTGGCCGTCGACCCGTTCCTGCCGGGGGCGACGGACCGGATCTTCGCGGCCAAGCGCCGGCCGCGAGACGTCAGCCTGGCCGTGCTGGTGAGCGGCGCCGAGCAGGCCCTGTCGATGTCGACGGCGGTGCCCGACGTGGCCCTGGTGCTCATGGCGCGGTACTGGCCCGGCGCCCTCACCCTCGTCCTGCCGGCGCGGGCCGGTTTGGGCGCCGACCTGGGCGACGACGAGGCCACCGTCGGCGTGCGCAGCCCCGACCACCCGGTGCCCCAGGCCCTCTGTGCAGCCGCCGGCCCCCTGGCCACCACCAGCGCCAACCGCCACGGTGAGCCGACGTACACGACCGCGGCCCAGGTGGCCCAGGCGTTCGGCGACGATGTGCCTGTCGTGCTCGACGGGGGCGTGTGCGAAGGGAGCCCGTCGACCGTGGTCGACTGCACGGGCGCCGAGCCCAAGCTGCTGCGCGACGGCCGCATCCCGTGGGCCGAGCTGCAGGCCGCGCTGGCCGGGGGCTAGAGGACAGGCAGCCCGAGGGCGTTCGTCACGGGCGCCTACGCCGACGGCCGGCGGCGGGCGACGGCGGGCTTCGCGGGGCGTCGAGCCGGGCCCGGAACTCGGCCATCTGGGCGTCTGACCGTTCGATGGCGGCAACCAGCGCCACGGTCAGCGGCTGCACCTGTTTGGTGACCGACGCCCGCAATGCGCGGTCACGGGCCGCTTCCCGTTCCTGGGCCTCATCGAGGCGGGCGCTGACCTCGGCCACGGGGGCGGCGACGGGCTTGAGCTGGCGGGCCACCGAGGTCTTCAGGGCATCCAGGCGGACCCTGCCCTTGCAGGCCGGTAGTGGGTCAGTTTGAAACTGATCGCTAGCAGGACGCCACCCCCCGATGGCAGGCTACGGCCTTGCCTGAGTCGATCTGGGTGGCGGAACTCCGCACGACTGACAACACGTCCCGGAAGATTTCGGCCAAGCACGGCGTCAGCGTCGATGAGGTTACGACTGCGATCGTCTGCGTCCCCGGTCTCCGCGGCAAGTGGGACGACGACGCAGAGAAGGGACTACGGATGATCCTTCAAGCTGGTATTCGTGGTCGGCGATGGCTTGTGGTGCTGTATCCGGTCGAGCACCCGATGGGAGACGTGTGGACTCTCGCCAGCATCTACGCGGACGAGGACTAGTGCTCCCGCGCGTTAGTTCCGCGCGTGTTCACGCCGCCGCCACCTTCAAGGGCTGACCGGAATAAGTCCAAGCGAAGGGCTTGGCCGTCTCGTTGTAGGAGGCGATGTAACGCATGAGCTTCGATACCAGATCGGC
>JBBSIS010000304.1:0-3491 GCA_038231955.1 Acidimicrobiales bacterium | reverse complement strand
CTGGGATCTCGCCCGAGCCACCGGCCAGGACGAGACGCTGGACCCGGAGAAGTGCGCGGCGATGCTCAACGGTATGCTGCCGTGGGACGAGGTGTTGCGACAGAGCGGCCAGTACGGGCCGCGTGTCCACGTCCCCGACGACGCAGACGTCCAGACCAAGCTGCTGGCGTTCATCGGTCGCACCCCATAGAGGTCTGTCACAGTCGACGGCGACACCGCCCGTCGTCGACGCGTGAGCGCATGCCGTGCCGCCGGCTCGGCGACCGATCTTGCGGGAGTAACTCAGCGTTTGTACGCACTCTCGCCAGCTCCTCGTCACGGGCCGACTCCTCTCCGGTCCTCGACCACTCGAACCACGCCGAGGGATTATTTGCGATACGAGACGGGTGCGTATCGAGTAGAGTGCGAACGACGACGGGACGGGCTCGTCAAGAAGGGAGGCCGCATGGACGCAGCCGCTATCCACGCACGGCGTTGGTGGACGCTCGGGGTGATGTGCCTGAGCTTGATGGTCATCGGCGTGGACAACACCATCCTCAACGTCGCCCTGCCCACCCTGGTGCGGGATCTTCACGCCACCACGTCGCAGCTGCAGTGGATCGTCGACGCCTACACCCTGGTCTTCGCCGGGCTCCTGCTCACGGCCGGCAGCCTGGGTGACCGGTTCGGGCGGCGCAGGAATCTGGCCATCGGCCTGGTGATCTTCGGCGTGGGTTCGGTGGCGTCGGCGCTGGTCGGCTCGCCCAACCACCTGATCGCCACCCGGGCCCTCATGGGCATCGGCGGGGCGCTGATCATGCCGGCCACCCTGTCGATCATCAGCAACGTCTTCACCGTGCCCGCCGAGCGGGCCCGGGCCATCGCCGTGTGGGCCGGTTTCTCGGCCGTGGGCATCGCTATCGGCCCCCTGAGCGGCGGTTGGCTGCTGCAGCACTTCTGGTGGGGCTCGGTGTTCATGGTGAACATCCCCATCGTCGCCTTGGCACTGATCGGCGGTCGGCTGTTCGTACCCGAGTCCAAGGATCCCTCGCCGCACAGGCTCGACCCTGTCGGCGCCCTGCTGTCGATCGTCGGCCTGGTCGCCCTGGTGTGGGCCATCATCGAGGCCCCGGGTCAGGGTTGGACCGACAGCACCACCCTCGCCACCTTTCTCCTCGCCGCGGTGATGCTGGGGGGTTTCGTGGCGTGGGAGCTGCACACCGACCACCCCATGCTCGACGTGCACTTCTTCGCCAACCCCCGGTTCACCGCCGCCAGCACGGCCGTGACGCTGGTCTTCTTCGCCCTGTTCGGATCCACGTTCCTCCTGACCCAGTACTTGCAGTTCGTGCTCGGCTACACCGCCCTGCAGGCCGGGCTGCGCGTCGGGCCGGTGGCGATCATGCTGTTCATCGCTGCCCCGCTCAGCGCCCGCGTAGTCGAGCGGTTGGGCACCAAGGCGGTGGTGGCGTCGGGGCTGGCCATCGTGTCGGTGGCGCTGGTGATCCTGTCCTTCGCCACCGTGACGTCCGGGTACGGACCGGTCCTGCTCAGCATGTTGCTCATGGGCCTGGGGATGGGCATGACCATGGCGCCCGCCACCGAGTCGATCATGGGCTCGCTGCCGCGGGCCAAGGCCGGCGTCGGCTCGGCTGTCAACGACACCACCCGCCAGGTCGGCGGTGCGCTGGGCGTGGCCATCCTCGGCTCGCTGCTGGCCTCGGCCTACCGGTCGTCCCTCGGCGCCGGCGTGTCCACCGCGGCCCGGTCGTCGGTGGGCGGGGCGCTGCTGGCGGCCCGTGACATTGGCGGCCAGCAGGGTGCGGCACTGGCGCAGGCGGCCAAGTCGGCGTACGTCGACGGTATGGGCGTGGGCGTGCTCGTCGCCGCCGCCGTTGCCCTGCTCGGCTCGTTGATCGCCCTCCTGTTCCTTCCCTCCCGAGCCGCCCTCGAGGCCGAGCCGTCAGCGCAGGAGGTGGACAACGCCGAAGCCGGCCTGGAAGTGGCGACGGCATGACGCCCGCCGACGTCGAGGCGCACCGGGGCCCGGGGCGGCCCCGGAGCATTGAGCTCGACCTGGCCATACGGCGGGCCGTCATCGACCTGCTGGCCGAGGAGAGCTACGACGCCCTCAGCATCGAGGCGGTGGCGGCCCGGGCGGCCTGCGGCAAGGCCGCCATCTACCGCCGATGGCCCTCCAAGTCGGCCCTGGTGGTCGACGCCATCGCCACCTGCAAGGACCAGGGCTTCCTACTACCCGACACGGGATCGGCTCGGGGTGACCTGCTGGCGTACGTGCAGGGGATGGTCCGCTACTTTCAAACCTCCGACGTCGGCCGGGTGATGCCCGCCCTGGTGGCGGAGCTGGCCCGGAACCCCGAGCTGGCCGCCAGCTTCCGAAAGGGTGTCATCGAGCCCCGCCGGGCCCGGATCATCGAGACCCTCGCCCGCGGAGTGGAGCGCGGCGAGCTGCGAGCCGACGTCGATCTCGATGTGGTGGCCGATTCCATGGCTGCCGTCCTTCACCATCGGCGGCTCATCACCGGCCAGGAGATCGACGACGGCCTTCCCGAACGCCTGGTCGACCTCCTGTGGCGCGGGGTGGCGGCGCCGTAGCGCTTGTTTCAGGGCGCTACCTCCGGGTTCCTCGCTGAGCGCAGAGTTCACAAGGCGTGACGGAGCGGAAACCGGCCGTTCATCCCTGACGCATAGCTTGCATGACATGCAGACCTTCGTGGTGCGCGTGTGGGTGCCCGACCGGCCGGGTGCGCTCGGTCAGGTGGCCAGCCGCATCGGCGCAGTCCGCGGTGACGTGGTGGGCATCGACATCCTGGAGCGGGGGGCGGGGCGGGCCATCGACGAGCTGGTGGTCGAGCTACCCGACGCCGGCCTGGTGTCGCTGCTGCTGGCCGAGATCGGCCAGGTCGACGGTGTCGACGTGGAGGACGTGCGGCCGGCGCCCGCCGAGCTGATCGACCCGCGCCTCGACGCCTTGGAGACGGCGGCGGTACTGGTTGGCGCCTCGTCCTTCGACGAACTCCTGTCGGCGCTGGTGGCCCGAGCCGGGCGAGACTTCGGCGCCGAGTGGGCGGTGGTGGTGGACCTTGACGAACGGGTGCTCCTCACCTCCCACGGTGCGCCGCCCCCGCCCGGCTGGCTGGTGGCCTTCGTGGCCGGCAGCCAGTCGTCGACGGCGGTGGCCTCGGGGGAGTGCGGCCCCGACGACGTGGCCTGGGCCGCGCTGGCCGGTTCCTCCCTGGCGCTGCTGCTCGGTCGCCAGGGCCGGCCGTTCCGCGCTCGCGAGCGCCACCAGCTCGGGGCCCTGGCGGCGATCGCCCAGCTGGTGTTGGTTAACCTGCAGGCCTTGGTCCGCCCGGCGCCGTTGCCCAGCGGGAGCAGATGACCAGGGTCGCTCAGGAGCGCTTGAGCTCCTGCAGCGCCCGACCAGTGCCGTCAAGATCGGCGAAGAAGGCGAAGCGTGAGCCCGGAGCGCCCTCGGGGCCGAGCTATTG
>JBBSIS010000303.1:0-3510 GCA_038231955.1 Acidimicrobiales bacterium | reverse complement strand
GGCGGCCCGACCATGCGTCCACCACCAGACGCCCTCGACGTCCACCGACAGCATGGGTGCAATGTGGTCATCGTCGTCGCCGGCCGGCGCGACGCGCAGGCCGGCCTCGCGACAGGCGTCGGCCGCCGCACCTGCGTCCGCATCCGCGCCGGTCCCGGCGACGCGGATCTCCACGAAGCCGCCGTCCGCCGCGTCGTGGGCGATCTCGGCAAACCGTGCCGCAGACATCCTGCGCACATCGACGCGCAGGCGGCGCGGGAAGAGGGCGGAGCCGAACAGCGGCACGGCCGGACGGTCGACGGCCGCGGGGTCGTCGCCGGCCGGACCGAGGTCGTCGTCGTCGGCGCCGGGCGCAAGCTCCGACCGGTACACCTGGTAGCGGCCCCGTGCCCGCTCGGCCGGGGGGAGCACCTGTAGGCAGGTCGTCCACCAGCCCGTCTCGATGGTCTCCGCGAACGCCTCGGGCAGGCCGGCGGCCCGAACCGCCGCAGCCTGGGCCCGCCAGTCGTAGGCCAGCGGGACGAGCCCGACCTCCGCCCGCCCGTCGGCCAGGTCGACGACGGCGTACCAGACCTCCCGTCGCCCATCGTTGGCCGGGCGCCCTATGACCCCCACGTTCACCGCAGTGCGACCGTCGACCCGCTTCACCCAGGGCAGGCCGGAGTGGGTGCAGAGGACGAGGTCGGCGCCGCTGGCGTCCAGGCGCTCGTGCACCGCGCCGTCGTCCAGCGACTCCCAGAAGAAGTCGTTCACCCCGACCGGCGACCCGTGGACCATGTGGACCCGGACCCCGGCGATGGTCTCGCGGTGATCGGCGGGAAGCGCCCGCATCCATGCCGCGAAGGCCGGGCTGGTGTGGACCTTCGTGTAGTCGTAGGCGATCTGTGCGAACTCGTTGTCGCGCGGGTCGCGGTAGCCACAGCCGCAGTTCGCGTCGCCCCGGCCGATGGCCACGTCGTAGTTCCCGGCGATGCACTCCACGCCGCCGTCAACGAGGAGGGGCCACAGGGCGTCGGGCTCGGAGCCGAACCCGCCCAGGTCGCCCAGGCAGAAGACACGGGCGCAACCCCGGTCGCGGGCGTCGGCGAGGAGGGCCTTCAGCGCGTACGGGTTGGAGTAGGCGCCACCGAAGACGCCGATCCGCACGGCCTCGGCTGCGACCGATTCCTCCACGCCGCAGACTCTGCCACCTCGCCGTGCAGGTCGCGCTTCACCGCGGGTGCTCGACCGCCCGGGCGAAGGTGACCTTGCGGCGGGCCAGGTCGACGCCGGCCGGCCGGACGCGCAGAGCCTGGCCGAGGGGGCGGCCCGACCCCTCGCAGGCGGCCCGCACCGCGGGATCCCGGAGCTGGACCCACCCCGCCGTGGCCGCCGCCCTCGGCGACGACGGCATCGAACTCCTCACCAACGCCCGAGGTTAGGACCACGGCCTCGGCCAGATCGACCACCGTCCGGTCGAGGGCGTGGGCCCGGGGGGTCGGCGGCGGCCATCTCCGCCGGAAGCGCCGACAGTGCGGGCCGGGCACAGTCGGGTCGGCGGTGCCCGCGGCGAGGGCCAGGCAGACTCGCCGACGTAACGGTCGGCCAGCGGCGCAGCGGCGCAGCGGCGCAGCGCAGTGGGTGTAGGGGGCGGACACCGCGCTGTGCAGGGGCTGATCGGGGACTGAATCAGGCCAAGCCGGGACGGCGCCCATCAGCCGGCCGCTTGCGCTCGTTGACGCAATAGCTAAGTGGCTGGTGTCTTTGGCGAGCGTAATGAGTGCTCGCGATTTCGGTTGGGATCGGTCAGGATTACAGGCATGAGATTCGTGTTCGGTGGCGTGCGGTGACGGTCGTTCCCCGACGAGATGTTCGCCGACCTGTTCAACGAGCGGGGCCGCCGCAGCGTGCCGCCCTCCATCGTGGCCGTGGTCATGGTGCTGCAGCGCCTCCTCGGCCTGACCGACCGCGAGGCGGTCCAGGCTTTCGAGTTCGACGCCCGCTGGAAGTACGCAGCCGGCGGCCTGGACCTCGACTGATTGTTCGAATGACATGTGCATGGGGTGGTAGCGCTTCGACGGCCTTCTCATCGGTCCGTGTGAGAGAGGTTGGCGTCGTCCGTCTCGTACAGTTTCTAAATGCAATGGTGCTATCCTTTCCTAACTCAATCACTTTGGAAAGGCTGGCGTGGAGCGGGGAACGACGGTGACGACGACCTGGCGAGGTCGGCGACTCGACGCGTTCGTTCCTGCGCCGATGCCGCGCACTTTGGACCTGCCGGAGCGCGTCGTGCGGGCCACGGAGCGGGCGGCAGCGGCTCTGCAGCGGATCGACGACCGGCTCACCCACCGCTTCGAGCTTCTGGCCCGGCTGCTGCTGCGGGTCGAGGGTGTCGCCTCCTCCTACATCGAAGGGGTGCGCGCACCCGCTGAGCTTGTCGCTGTGGCGGAGGTCGACTCAGGCGCAGTCGATGCCACCTCGGCGTGGGTGGCCGACAACCTCGCCGTGGTCGACGCCTCGCTCGGGCACGCCCGTTCCGGCACCGCCCTGACGGCCGACGACCTCCATCGCTGGCATGTCCGGCTCATGGCCCACGGCGCCCTTCCCGACGAGCTGGTCGGCCAGTACCGGGAGGTGCAGAACTGGATCGGCGGCGCCACGCCCAGGGAGGCGGCGTACGTCCCGCCCCCGGCCGAGCATGTCGGCAGATTGATGCGCGATCTCGTGCGCGCCGCCAACACCAGCACGCTCGACCCCGTCACCCTCGCCGCCGTGGTCCATGCCCAGTTCGAAGCGATCCACCCCTATGGCGACGGCAACGGCCGGCTGGGCCGGGCGCTCATCGGTTGGGTCCTCGCACGGCGCACCGGAGTCGCGGTGCCCCCGCCGGTGAGCGTGGTTATGACCCGCGACACTGGCGGGTACCTCTCGGGTCTGACCCGTTGGCGCATGGGGGACGTCGCCGGCTGGGTGGGCTGGATGGCCGATGCCATCGACCGATCCGCCGACCAGGTCGGCGAACTGGTCGCCACGGCTGAAAATCTGCGTCGACGATGGGATGGTCTTCTCACCGGCGTCCGGGCCGATGCCGCGGCATGGCGAGTCCTTGACCTCATCCCACAACATCTGGTGGTGACGGCACCGATGGTGGCCGAGCTCCTCGGCGTGTCCGCGCCGACGGCGCGGGCTGCCGTAGAGGCGTTGGCGGCGAGGGGCATCCTCGAACCCCTCGAGCTTCGGGCCGTCAGGCCCGGGCGGCCGGCGCAGTGGTGGATGGCCGGCGAGCTCGTCTCCGCCGTCGGCCGCTGGTCCCGATGAGCGGGAGCTGGCTCAGCCGACGAAGGGCAGGCCGTCCAGCGTTCTCCCACCGCTTTTCCGGCGGCGGGCCGGGGCCGTCGAGCGCGGGATGTCCTGAACCCCAGCCCCATCGGCCTTCGCCGTCTCTCCGCGTCGCAAACCGTCCCCCCGGCTGTGGACCGCCAACCAGATCGTCGCCTTCACAGCCGGTCGCTTGGCCAGTTGGGCTGAAAG
>JBBSIS010000302.1:0-3560 GCA_038231955.1 Acidimicrobiales bacterium | reverse complement strand
GCGCAGTCGTCCAGCTGATCGTGAGCGTCCGCTTGGGGCGCCGGGGTTGCAGAAGGAGGAGTCGACCACGAACTCGATGGCACGCCGGATGCGGATCCTGGGCAATCACGTCGACTCTCGCGCGTTCGCACGCGCCGCTGAGCGGTTGCTCAAGGCTGCGACCAGCGCAGCGTTCGAGGGCCGGCCGATGTACGCCGCGCTGCGCGCGATCCCGATCCCCGATGACGTGGTGGCCCGTCTCTTTCATGCAGCTTCCTTGCTGCGCGAGCACCGTGGTGACGGGCACATCGCGGCCCTGATGATCGAGGGTGTTGGCCGCCTCGAGGGTCACGTCCTCCTCGCCCTCGACATGGGCATGCCTGCGGAGAAGTTCGGACGCATCCACCATCTCCCCGCAGCACAGCTCGCCGCCGTGATCGACGGGATACGCGATCGCGGCCTGCTCGGCGATGACGGTTGGCTGAGCGAACCGGGTCGCGCCGTCAAACAGCGCGTCGAGGCGCTCACCGACGACCTCGCGGCGAAGCCCTACGAGAGCCTCGAGCCCGGCGAGCTCGATGAGCTCATGGCCACGCTCGAACCGCTCGCCACGCGACTACTCGCCGCCCAGGACTGGTAGACGCAGCAGCGACGGGGCGGCAGGAGCGTCGGCGGCCAGCTCGCCACCTCAGCGCCGCCTTGGACGACCACGACGACAACGAGGATGTCGGGCTCCGGCAGGGCTAGGACGACGACCGCCCGCCGGACTTATCGGCGCTCCCTGTGGACGCTGTACCCGTTCAGCGCCCGGTCTCCACTGCGATGGCCCGCCTGGCCGTCCATCTCCTCGTGGACGTGGGTCAGGGGCGAGGAGGAGCCTTTGCCTCCTGCCAGGCCACAGCGTGGGCGAAGGCGGGATGGACCGAGCCGAACGTCACCCATCGGCGGGATGCGTCGAGGGAGACACTGGGCTGATCGAAGTAGATCCCGGCGCAGAGGGCGAACGCAGCGACGAGGAACGCCGCGCCGAGGGCGAGCCACAGCTGCGGCGAGGGGTAGGGGCGGGCGAGAGCCATCAGGACCAACACCACGCCCATCACGAAGGCCGCCAGGCGGAGGTGCCGGAGCTGGCGCTCGCGCTCCCACGCAGCCCGCAGGTAGGGAAGGCGGACGGTGAGCGACTCACCTGCGGAATTGGTGAACGCGAGCACGACCAGCGCGATGAATCCCAGGGGACCCAGGAGGAGCAGCAGCCAGGCCGCGCCCAACCCCCCCACTGGCAGCGACCGCTGCACCACGAGATCGGCCGGCTGCCCGGTCTTGAGGCAGATCTGCGGCAGCCGTCCCTGGACCGCATCGTCCACGAACACCCGCACCGTCGCCATGCGGGCAGCGTACTCCTGGCCTATCCCGGGAAGAAGGCCCAGGCGTCGATCTCGACCAGGCGCCCAGCAGGAGGTCGGACACCGCCACTGCCGCCGGAGCCGGGCGTCACCGGGCTCAAGGTGGCGGGCTGATCCGCCGACAAGACGGGTATGGCGAGATCAGGCGGGACACTGGAGCGATCTGACGCGGTAGTCGGCGGTGCCGAGGACCATGGCGATGACCGAGTTGTGCCGGTGCTCTCGGAGCGGGCCGGGCGCAAGGCGGGTCGGACGGTGGCCGCCACCATCGGACTGAACCTGGTGCTCCAGGTGGGCGTGGGGGTGTTCGCCGCGGTCAACGACCTCGGCCTGGCTGCGACGGTCAGGATCCTCCTCTTCACCGGTCTGGCCTACTACGGCGCCGTGGCCGCCTGGGTGCGGGCCCGTTCCGTCGACCTCGGCGTGCGCCCGCGAACGGGCAGGTCGACGGCCCTGGTCGGCGCGGCCGAAGGGTTCGTGATCGGCGGCGGCGGGGCCATCCTGCTCGTCGGCCTCCTGCGCCTGGCCGTGGGCCGGGCCGTGCTCGACCCGACCATCGCCGTGCTCGCCGGCCAGTCGTCGGCCCTGGCCCTCGTCCTCGGCATCGTGGTCATCGCCGTGCTGGCCCCCGTGGTCGAGGAGCTCGTGTTTCGTGGGTTCCTCGCCGAGGCCTTCCGGGCGCGAGGAACGCGCATCGCCGTGCTCGTCAGTGCGGTGGCCTTCAGCATCGCCCACCTACAGCTGGCGGGGTTCCGCTACTACGTGGCCATGGGCGTGGTCTTCACCCTGGTCTACCTGCGGCGGGGGCTGATCGGCTCCATCGCCGCCCACGCCGCCTTCAACGGCATGCTCATCATCGTGGCCCTGGCAGCCAGCCACGGCCCGACCCAGCAGGTGCGCACAGCCGACTTCTCAGTGACGCTACCGGCGGCGTGGGCCGTCACCGAAGCCCCTGTCGGCGCCAGCGTGAAGGGCGACGACATGGTGGCCGACAGTCCCCTGGGTTCCCGTCTCGAGCTGATCCACACCGACGCCTTCGGCACGCTCGACGTCGGCGTCCTGGCCCGTGGCCTGGCCGGAGGCGCCACCCCTCTGCCTCCTGGGGTCACGCTGCACCGCGACACCGTCGCGATGGTCGGCCTGCCGAGCGGGCGGGCGGTCGCCATGTCGGTCGACGTCGGCGACCACGACGGTCGGGTGGTGATGATCCCCAAGGGCAACCGCCTGTGGGTGGCCACCCTGCGGTCGGGCGGCGAAGCCAAGGACACTGCGGCATTCTTCGACATCGTGCGCAGCTGGCGTTTCTGAGCTGACCGAGGCCCGTGCTACGACGCCACCACGGTGCGGTAGACCTGACTGTGGGCGGCGGCGGAAGCCTCCCACGTGTGCTTCTCGGCCACCTGGAAGCCGAGGCGGCGGTGCTCGTCGACCTCCCGGCCGCCCGCCATCGCCGCCTCGAGGCCGTCGGCCAACAGGTCGGCCCGGCCGGGAGGAACCAGAAATGCCGCGCCGCCGGCCACTTCCTCCATCACCGTGCCCGCGCTGGTGACGACCGGGGCGCCGCAGGCCAGCGCCTCCAGGACAGGTAGCCCGAAGCCCTCCTCCAGCGATGGGTAGGCCACCACCGACGCCCGCCGGAGCAGCGCGGGCATGTCGGCCTCGGCGACGAAACCCGCCATGTGCACCCGGTCGCCGTGCCGGGCGGCGCGCACCGCCGCTTCCACCGCATCGGCACCCCAACCCCGGGCGCCGGCCAGCACCAGCGTGAGCGCCGGGTGAGCGCCGGCCAACCGGTCGAAGGCCCGGACCAGGGTGGGTACGTCCTTGCGGGGCTCCAGCGTGCCCAGGAAGGCGACGTACGGCGGCCGAGCGCCGAGGCGGACGAGGGCGGCCTCGTCGTCGCCCGGATCCTCGGGCCGGAAGCGCCGGTGATCGACGCCGTGGGGGATGACGTGGACCGGCGCCCGGGGCTGCGTGCGTTCGGCCAGCAGGGCGGCGGTGGTGGCGCTGACGGCCACGATGGCCGACGCCCGCCGGGACGCAAGCGTGATGGCCGATCGGAAGAACGCCACCTTGGCCCGCTCGTGCCACTCGGGGTGGGTGAAGAACGACAGGTCGTGGACCGTCACCACCGTCGGCACCCGGGCCCCCAGCGGCATGGTGTAGTGCGGCGCGTGG
>JBBSIS010000301.1:0-3576 GCA_038231955.1 Acidimicrobiales bacterium | reverse complement strand
TCGGTGGCCAGCGTTCGGGTGGACTTGATCGTCCAGCGCAACGGCGACATCGGGTCACCCCGGCTCTCGGGCTCCACCAGCGAGTCGAGGACCACCAGCATCTCGGGGTCGAGCTCAATTGACGGTTCCGGAGGTTTTCGTACACCCGTTCCGATCGAATCCGTACACCGATTCCGGGGTTTTCGTACACCCCGCCGAGAGGACCGCGTAGCTGCCGTGAGGTGAGGGCAGGGCACCCTTTCGAACTGTCGTCCAAGACCGTTCGAGGAGTGCCCGTGCCCCGTCCCCATATCAGCATGCGCAAGATCAGAGACATCCTGCGGCTGAGCCTGCACGAGGGCCTCAGCCTTCGCCAGGTCGCCGCCTCGGTGCAGATGCCGTTCACCACGGTGGGCGACCACGTGAGGCGGGCCCGAGCCGCGGGCCTGACCTGGCCGTTGCCCGACGGGCTCGACGACGACGGGCTCGAGGCCCTCCGGTTCGCGTCGGCGGCGCCGCTCGGCGGAGCCACGCCCGTTGCCGGAGTGGCAGAAGGTGCACGCCGAGCTGCGCCGCCCCCGGGAAGCTGATCCCGGGCACAATGACGCCCGGGATGGTTGCCGACCACACTGCATTGAAGGAGGTGAGCAGGGGCTGAAGCCCGGCGGCGTCGGTGGCTGACGTGCGCGCATCCAGCAGTTCTTGGTACCGATGCGGTCGGTGGTTTCATCGGCGTGCAGCACTGGAAGAGAGCGCAACAAGGCGACCAGGGCGACGATGGAGCCGCGGAGGCGCCGGGATGCCTCGCTGTTGATCGAGTCGATGGAACCGGTCGAGATCTCCACGCCGAACAGGTCGGAGAGGCTCTCTGCCACCCGGCGGTTCGGGATGTGTTGGCGGCCCAACAGGTAGGCGACCACGGCCCGACCGCCTTCTCCGCCCTCTTCACTGCGCATTCCGGCGAATGCGGACAGCCGTTCCGGCTGAAAACGGACACCCGTTCCGGTTGATAGCGGACACGAGTGGGGGCGGCGCCGGTGACGTTGTCATCGGGCTGCAAGTGTGTCGCTCCGGTTGATCACCTCCCTCGCCGCGGCAGTTGCGCTGGCATCGTTGGATTCTTCCGCACCCAGCACCCATCCGTCGTCGTCGGCGAGGCTGCCTGGTCCTCCTGTGGGCTGGTTTCGGGCGTTCGCAGTCGGGATCCCGTCGTCGCCGCCCGCGGTTTCACTCCGCTGACGAGGCGGCCAAAGGCGCGCCCAGGGACTACGCCGTGACGTCATCGGGTGCTCCGGCGTCGGTGTCCGGCGGTTGGCGCTTGCGCATGGAATGGCCTTTGAGGGTGATGCGGTGCGATGCCTGCAGGACGCGGTCGAGCACGGCCTCGGCCAGGGTGGGGTCGGCCATGGCTGCGTGCCACTTGTCGACCGGCAGCTGACTGGCGACAAGCGTGGAGCGTCGCTGGGCACGGTCTTCGATGACCTCCAGCAGGTCCCGGCAGGCTTCGACGGGAGCAGGGGTCAATAGAAAGTCGTCCAGGACCAGTAGCGACACCCGCCCCAGCTGGGCGAGCCGGCGGGCATAGCGACCATCGGCGCGCCCGAGGGCGAGCTCATCGAGCAGCCTGGGGGTGCGGGCGTAATAGGCGGTATGGCCCTGGCGCAGGGCGGCGTTGGCCAAGGCGCAGGCCAGGAACGACTTGCCCACCCCGGTCGGGCCGGTGACCACCAGGTTGTGGTGGCGGGCGACCCAGCCGGCCTGGGCCAGGGCGAGGACGTTGGCTCGGTTGAGCCCTCGCGGCGAGCGGAAGTCGATGTCTTCCACTGCCGCCGGATAGCGAAGCTTGGCGGCCTTGAGCCGGGTGGCCAGGCGGCGGCTGTCGCGGGCATCGGCCTCCCGGTCGACGAGCAGGCCGAGGCGGTCGGTGAAGCTGAGCTCCTCCCAAGGCCCAGGCGTGGCGAGCTGATCGACGAGGGCGGTGGCCATGGCCCCCAGGCCCAGCGCCTGGAGCTTGTCGATGGTCGGGTTGACGAGCATGCTCAGGCCTCCTCCCGGTAGTAGTCGGGACCTCGCAGGTTGTCGTGGTCGGGTGGCGGCGGCGTGGGCGAGGCCTTCAGCGGCACCCGGTCGAGGCCCTCGGCCAGGATGGACTTGACCGAGCTGTAGCTCATGGCCCCGGCGCCCAGCGCCCGCTCGCAGGCGGCGCCGGTGCGTTCGTTGCCGTAGCGCCGAGCCAGGCTCATCAGGCCCAAACAGGTCCGGTAGGCGTGTTCGGGGTGCGGGCGGGAGCTGAGGATCTTCTCCACCAGGGTGGCAGTGGCGGGGCTGACGGTGCGGGCCCAGTCGATCAGGCGCGACGGCGTCCACTCGAGATGGGCGCGGTGGGAGGCCGGCATGTGGGCGGGGTCGGTGATGAAGCGCCGCCGGCCGTGCTCGCGGGCGTGGCTGGCCACCCGACGGCCGGCCCGCAACACCTCGATGGTGGTGGGCGTGGCCCGCAGGTCGAGGCGCTGGCGCACCAGCTGGTAGGGCACGGAGTAGAAGCGCCCGTCGAAGGCGACGTGGTAGTCGATGTTGGCCGTCACCTTCTTCCACTCCGCCAGCTCGAAGCGCTCGGCGGGCAGGGCCCGCAGCGCCGGGCGCTCCAGGTCGTCGAACAGCTCGCGCCGCGACGTCGGCGCCCCCCGAAAGGCCCGATCGTTGAGCCAGGCGACGCGCTCGGCCATGGCCTCGTTGAGCTCGGCCAGGGAGAAGAAGCGCCGGTGGCGCAGCGGGGCCAGCACCCAGCGTTCGACCGACAGCACCCCGGCCTCGACGGCCGCTTTGTCCCGAGGATGGGCGATGCGGGTGGGCAACACGACGGTGCCGTAGTGGGCGGCCAGCTCCGCATACGACGGGTTGAGCTCGGGGTCATACCAGCACGCCTTGGACACCCCGGCCCGCAGGTTGTCGGGCACGGTCACCTCGGCGACGCCGCCATAGGCAGCCCAGGCATGGGTGTGAGCCGTCACCCACGACCCCAGGTCTTGGCCCCGGGTCGCCTCGGCGTAGAGCATCCCGCTGGCCCCGAGCACGGCCACGAACACCTCGGCCGACATCTCCTCGCCGGTGTCGGCGTCGATGTAGCTGGCCCGGTCGCCGGAGAAGTCGACGAACATTCGCTCACCCGCGGCGTAGGTGAGGCGCATCACCACGTCCTGGGCGCCGAGCCAGCCCTGGTAGTGGGCGCAGAACTGGCTGTAGCCCCAGCCATCGGGGTTGTCCTCCCGCCACTCCAGCCACAGCAGCCGCAGGGTGACGTGGCGCTTGGCCTTCAGCTCGCGATGAATCTCGCGCCACTCCGGCACCGGGCGTCGGGCCGCCAGCTCGGCGTCGCGGGGTGGGAACAGCTTCGCCTGCAGGGCCTCCTCGTCCATCCCCTCTGGCAAGGGCCAGCCGATGCCGGCAGCGTCCGCCCGGGCCAGGTACTCATAGACCGTCGTCTTGCCCGCCCCGACACTGGCGGCGATGTCGCGCATGTTCATCCCCGCGGCCTTCAGCCGCAGGACCTCAGTGATCTTCCGCATGGGTAGCTTCCTCCTGGGCACGCTGGTCCTC
>JBBSIS010000300.1:0-3584 GCA_038231955.1 Acidimicrobiales bacterium | reverse complement strand
GCAACTCGTCTCCATAACCAGAGGCCGGTCTGTGGGAGCCGTATGACGGGAGACTGTCACGTACGGTTCTGCGAGAGCGGGAGGGGGAGGTTCCCTCCCGCCACTCACCAGAAGGCCGACTGAACGAGGGCCAGTTCTCCCCGAGCGGTTTGGGAGCGGTCTGCGCTGCGCCAGCGCTCCCGTTCTCGTCCCCTCACCTCGACTTCCGGCTCCCGTTCGGCTCATTTTCGAGCCGTGCGGGCGTGCCGGGAGAGGGTGGGGGGCGAGCGGGTCAGGCGGCGGGAGTGTCTCGTTTTCTTCCCGGTGGTCCGGTTCCGGGGCGAGCGGGCGCTGCGGAAATCACAGAACTTCCGTTTTCGGCGGTTCCGGAGCGTCGGCGGTGTTGATGAGGCCGCTGATCTTGGTGGCGTTGTGGGCCAGGACGCCCCACGCGCACCACGTCTGGGCCCCGGCGGTGCCGTCGATGCGGGTGCGCCGCCAGCCGTAATCGCGTTTCAGGCAGGAGATCCGGGCCTCGGAGCCCGTGCGCCACTTCACCAACTTCTGAAATCCGCGGGCCCGCTGGGTCTTCTGGCGGGCGGCGCCGGGCTTGCCCCGGCGGGGAATGACAACTTTCTTCACGCCGATGGCCTCCAGGGCGGCGTCGACGGCGGCCTCGCCATAGCCCCGGTCAGCTGTGACGGCCTTCGGGGCCCGGCCGAAGCGGGCCTTGATGCGGGCGATGGCCGGGACGAGCATCGGGGCGTCGGGCGGATTGCCCCGCACCACGTGGTGATCGAGGACGATGCCGTCGACGTTGTCCACTACCTGTGCTTTGAAGCCGAATTCCACCGGCCGGCCCAGGCGGCCCTTGGCGATGGGCCGGGCGTCGGGATCGTGCAGAGATACGACTCGGGTGGAACCGTCGGGCTTCTCCCCGGCCAGGCGGGTCCGGGTCTGGGCCGCCACTCTCTCGAGCAGATCGGCGGTGCGTTCCAGATCGGCGACAAGAGCTGCCGCCTTAGCCGATGCGTTCTTCCCGGCCCGGCGCAGACATCGACGGGCGTTGACCGCCAGATGGCGGGCATCGACGATGGCCGCTTCGGCGATGCCCGCCATCTCCCCGGTGATGGCCTTCACCTCTTCTTTGGCGTCGTCGTTGCGCCGCCGCAGCCAGGCAGCGATGTCGTGCGCCCGGCGGCGCACCGACCGGGTCCGGTCCCGGGTGGTTGTGCGCGCCGCCAGACCGGCCGCCTTGATGGCCAGGCTCAGCGCCACCAGCTTGGCCACGCCCTTGGCCAGCAGCCCCGAGTCGGTCGGGTAGGCGACGTTGGCCTCGACCACGGTGGTGTCGGCCCTGACTTTGTCGAGCTTTATCACCTTCTTCTCCGCCGCCTTGGCCAGCAGCGTCTCGTTGAGGCCAGCCACCGCTTCCTGGCCGCAGCGGGTGGTGATCTTCATCAGCGTGGTGGGATGGGGCACCGACTCGGCGAGGGGAACCCGGCAGAACCGTCGCCAGGCCAGGGAGTCCGCCACCTCCCGGCACAGGGCTCGAATCCCATCCGGTAGCGATATTTGAGAAACATCATCCGGATGTAGGTCTGCATGGGGATCGACGGCCGGCCGATCACCGGGTCGAAGAACGGCCGGAACGGGTCGAAGAACGCCTCGTCGTCGAGCAGGGCGTCGATTTCGGCCAGGTCACCGGGCAGGCCCATGAGGCACTGGGGGATCACCGACTCCCAGAGGGTGGGCGAAGGGCTTACGGTACGGATCAAGATGGTCTCAATCCCTTCTGCGATAAGGGGTTGAGCCATCCTGACGACATTCGGGCCGGAAGTGGTGGATCCTCAGAGGCGCAAACCGTTGCGACACAACGGTTTCCGGCTCGACTATTTCAGGTCGAAGTAGCTAGCTAGTGCCGTGTCAGGCAACGTTCGCCCTGCCCCTTACCAGGCACATGAGGAACGCTGTTACACGGGTGACCGGGTCTGGGCGATGAGCGAGCACACCACATCTGCGGGATTCGCTCATCGCGCGGGTCACAGAGATCACGGGCAGCCACCCGCTCGCTACTTCGGCACGCACGCGAGCGGGGCGTCACACAACGCCGGGTCATGGTCGCCGCACGCGGATGCACAACGCTCGCAGTTCTCTGCGGCGGATTCGGGTTCAGCAGAGTTCTTGGGCGAGCCCGATGAGAATGCCTTCAGGACCGCGGATGTAGCAGAGCCGGTACGCGCTCTCGTACTGGACCACATCACGGCTGACGAGATGCGCACCGTGCTTGACCAGCCGGTCGAGCGTGTCGTCGATGTCGTCCACTGCGAACATCACTCGGAGGTAGCCCAGGGCGTTCACCGGGGCGTTCCGGTGATCGGCGACCACCTCCGGCGCGAGAAAGCGCGAGAGTTCGAGCTGGCCATGGCCGTCTGGCGTGCGCATCATGGCGATCTCGACGCGTTGGTCGCCCAGGCCGGTGACGCGCCCTGCCCACTCGCCCTCGACCAAGGCTTGGCCTACGAGTTCGAGGCCGAGTTCAAGGAAGAATTCGATAGCCGCTGCGAGGTCCTCGACGACGATACCGACGTTGTCCAGTCGGAGAGCCATTCGGCAAGGCTACTTGGCCAGGACTGTCCCAGAGCGCCGTGTCGAGGTCAGTCCAAACGGGGCAAACGTTACCTGACACGGCACTAGTGACGGTGTCACCAGAGTCCCCCCTCAGGGTCCTCTCTGCTCGGTGTGCGAGACGGGGCAGCGTCGTGGGCGTCGAGGGTGTCTTGCCGTCCCGCTTGCGGCACCGCAGAGCCCCATGTAGCCATGGAAGGGCAGCCGCTGGGCGTAGTCTGGTCTTGTGGCAAACCCGCTGGCGCTCGGCTACACGGTCGAGGATCTCGACTGGCTCAGAGCCGAGCTTGGGGCCGCGCACCTGGAGCTCGACCCGTGGGGGAGTCTGATCGTGTCGCCAGCCACCGACGAGCACGAAGCGGCTGTCGCCGTTCTCGCCAGCCAGCTCGATCGCCAGCTGGGAATGCCTCCGGGGTGCGTGCGAGTCAACGGCTTGGCCTGGAGGGTGCCCGCCGGCAGCGGGTACCTGAATGTGCCTGATGTTGCCGTTGTCGATCCTGCGTGGCAGCGGACCGGTGACCTTAACGTTGAGCCGCCCCCGCTGCTGGTCGTGGAAGTTGCTTCGCCGTCGACGCGCGGCGCAGACCGGGGCCGGAAGCTATCCGACTATCGCTTGGTCGGCGCCGGCCTCTACGTGCTCGTTGACCTTCCCGGCGGTGCCCAGAGCCCTGCGGTCTTCACCGCTCATGATTTCGGATCGGATCATGTGGCCACGGCCTCGGGCACCATAGAACTTGAGGTCGGGGGAAGGGCTGTCCGGCTGGACCTCGCCACCCCTCACTGAGCCCGTCAGATCGCCGGCGCGCAAAGAGCCTGCAGGGATTCCGCGGCCCTGGTCATCGTCACGGTCAATCCTCTCGGCGTCCAGGTATCCCTCGGGATGGCCCTGCGGGACCCGGTCGTCGTTCCTCCTGCGGGACCCGGTCGTCGTTCCTCCTGCGGGACCCGGTCGTCGTTCCTCCTGCGGGACCCGGTCG
>JBBSIS010000299.1:0-3593 GCA_038231955.1 Acidimicrobiales bacterium | reverse complement strand
GAGGGCGATGGCGCGGGGGTCGTGGCGCAGGCGGTGACCGGCCTCGGCCAGCACGCGCAGCTCAACGGCGTCCCCGGCGGCGTCGGCCAGGACGCGGGCGTCGTCGAGGCGGACGACGATGTCGTCGGCCCCGTGGACCAGCAGGATCGGTCGGGGCGGCACCTTGCCGATGAGTGCGACGGGCCGGATCTCACGCAGTTCTCGGCCCCATGCCGCCACGTCCGGCGGGAAGGAATGGTGGCGGATCACGCCGATGGCCCGGGCATGGTCGAGGAACCGCTTCGGGTCCTCGGCCCATCCGGCGAAGTCGGCCGGGGCCGAAAGGGTGGCGACGCCCCGGACCCGGACGTCCTGGCCCGCCTGGCACAGGGCTAACGCCCCGCCGGTGCTGGACCCGGCCAACCAGACGCCGGAGACACCTTGGAGGAGGAGGTAGTCGATGGCGGCCCGCAGGTCGTCGAGCCAGCCGGCGAGGGAAAAATGCCCCTCGGAGGCACCGGTGCCCCGGAAGTTGAAGGCCAGCACGGCCCACCCGGTGTCGGCGGCGAGGCGGTCGGCCAGTTCGGGATAGGTCTGCCCGGACGTGGCCGCCCCTCCCGGGCCGGCGGGGAAGCCGTGGCACAGCACCAGACCCGGTGCCGGCCTGGGCGGGGGCATGACCGGGCGGGCCAGATGCCCGGCGAGGCGGAGGCCGGACGACTCGATGATGCACTGCACTGCGCGCTCACCTCCTGCCGCCACGCTGGCGCGACAAGGGGGCGCATGGTGCGCCCCCTCGTCTGCTTCGATGTGCTGAATAAGGAACTGAGGGGGAACGGACTGCACCGGAAGGGACCATTTCCCGGACGTTTCTCCTGAGCGGTGGCCGGCGGTATTCGCCTGCCCGGTCCAGCTGCCGGCTAGCGGACAGCCACCTCCGAGGTCCCGTCACTACATTCGTTCAGGTGGACCACCTCCTTTCTTCGGTAGACCCATGAAACCACAAACGACGGCCGACGTGGTGTCAGATTTCCGAAGCAGGTCCGTCGTCGTGCTCGGCCACCGGGTCGACGGCGCCGATGTCCTCCAGGTAGCCCATCTGGGCGTCGAGGACGGCGTGGATCTGTGAGGGGGTGTAGTCGGCGCCGGCCGCTTCGGCCCGGGCCAGGACGAAATCCACCGTCTCCGCGCCGCTGACGACGACGGGGTGGTCGCTCTCCGCGGTGTGGCCGTTGGACGAGACGCCCTTGAGGCGGAAGAACTCCAGGTGCCAGTTCAGAATGCGGCGCACGTCGTCGGGCGACAGTATGGCGGCCACCTGCTCGTTCACGTGATCGCAGACCCACGTGACGGCGTCCTCGAACTCGAAGACCCGCCCCGGCGCCTTGGTGGCCAGGCGGCGGGCCTCCCGACCGAGGACGATGGCGGCGATGGCGAAGATGGCGGCGATGGCCAGCACGCCCAGGAAGAGGCCCATGGAGGCCGAGGGTAGTGGCCGGTCAGAGCCCGAGACGCTGGGCCAGCTGCTCGCGGTGGTGCCGGGCATCGCCGAACAGCTGGGCCGAGGAGCGGGCCCGCTTGAAGTAGAGGTGGGCGTCGTGGTCCCACGTGAAGCCCAGCCCGCCGTGGACGTGGAGGCTGTCGGTCGCCACCCGCACGTAGGCCTCCGAGCAGCACACCTGGGCCACCGCGGCGGCCTCGGGAAGGTCGGCGCCGCCCCGCGCTGCGGCGTGGGTGGCGTAAAGGGCCGCCGACCGGGCTGACTCCAGCTCCAGGAGCATCGTCGCGCAGAGGTGCTTGATGGCCTGGAAGCTTCCGATGGGCCGGCCGAACTGCACCCGTCGGCGGGCGTAGGCGACGGCGGCGTCCAGGCAGTGCTGCGCCCCACCGACCTGCTCGCAGGCCAGGGCGACGGCGGCCAGCTCGACGGCCGTGGCCAGTGGCACGCCGGCCAGCGGCCGGGCCGGGGTGGCGTGCAGTCGCAGGCGGGCCTGCTTGCGGGTCCGGTCGACGGTGGCCAACGGCGCCCGTGACACGCCGGGGGCGTCGGCGTCGACCAGGAACAGCCCGACGCCATCGTCATGACGAGCGGCGACGACGATGACGTCGGCCACGCAGCCGTCCACCACGTAGGACTTCTCGCCCTCCAGTCGCCACGCACCGGCGGGCGACACCAGCGCCCGGGTGGCCACACCGTCCTCCTCCCAGCGCCCGACGCGCTCGGCTACGGCCAGGGTGGCGATGCGCCGGCCGGAGGCCAGGTCGGGAAGCACCTCCTCGGCGAGGGTGGTGTCGCTCGCGGCGTCGATGACGGCGGCGGCGGTGACCGTGGCCAGCAGGGGGGCGCACAGCAGGGCGGTGCCGGCCTCCTCTAAGGCGACACCGGCCTCGACCCACCCGAGGCCCGAGCCCCCCAGCGACACGGGCAGGTTCAGGCCCAGCATCCCAGCGTCGTCCGCCATTCGTTCCCATACGCCGGGGTCGTAGCCGGTCGGCGTATCCATCAGCCGGCGCACCTCGGCGGGCGGCGACACCTCGGACAGGAACCCATGGATCCGCTGGCGGACCGCGACCTGGGCGGGGGTCAGGCCGAAGTGCATCCGGGCATACTCTCGCCCATGCTGCTGGAATACGAGGACGCCCAGGTGCAGATCACCAAGGTCGTGGTCGGCCCAATGGCGAACAACGTGTTCGTGGTCCGGTGCGCGGTCACCGGCGAGTCGGTGCTGGTCGACGCGGCCGACGAGCCCGATGTCCTTCTGCCACTCTGCGACGAGCTGCACGTCGGCGACGTGCTGACCACCCACGGCCATCGCGACCACACCAGGGCCGTGCTCGCCGTCCGCTCCGCCGGTCATCGGGTCGGCGTCGCCCACGCCGATGCCGGGATGCTGCCGGCCTACGACTTCGTGATCGACGATGACGCCGTCATCGACGTGGGCCGGGTGCGACTGCGGGCCATCCACACGCCGGGGCACAGCCCGGGGTCGACGTGCCTGTATGTGGAGGGGTCGCCGGTCGTGCTCGTCGGGGACACCCTGTTCCCGGGTGGCCCAGGGAACACGTGGGGCAACCGGATCAATTTCGCCACCATCATCCGCTCCATCCAGCAGCGCCTGTTCGCGCTGCCCGACGAAACGCTGGTGCTGCCCGGCCACGGTGACAACACCACCATCGGCGCCGAGCGTCCCCACTTCCAGGAGTGGGTCGACCGAGGCTGGTAGGGGAGTCGGCCCCAGGCGGAGTCGCGGCTTGTGCGGTCAGCACCCGGTGGCGAAGCGCAGGGCCCGGCACGCCTCGGCCAGCCGCCGGGGAGGTCGGCCAGCCAGACCTCCCCGCGCCGGGGCAGCGGTGGAGCCACTACGACGTGGTTTCTTCGTAGAGTGCGGCCCAGTCGACGTCATCGGCGATGTCGGCACCCGTTCGACTGGCGTCGGACCAGGCGTCCTCGGCGGACCCGGGCGGGAGACGCAGGGGATCGTACCGAAGGTGCGGCGCGCTATGCGGTCAGGGGGTCCCGGGGCGACTGCACCAGTTCGATGCCGTCGTCCAGGCCCTCGATGATGACGGAGTCGTGGTCGGCGTCCACGGTCACCCGGCGCCCGGCGAGGGGG
>JBBSIS010000298.1:0-3744 GCA_038231955.1 Acidimicrobiales bacterium | reverse complement strand
CCACACCGACGGGAAGGCAGGCGCCCTCGTACGACGGATGGCAGGTGCCGGCCGGGGTGGTCCTGGGCACGGTCCGTACCACTGGCGTCGTCGTCGGAACGGTGGTCGCCACTCCCGCGGTGGCCGGCGAGCCGGCGCTCCGGGAGCCGTGAAGGGCGCCGCGGCCAACGAGACTGCGAAGAAGCCGCCTATCACCGCATCGGCGCCTGTACCAACGGATTGAGACCGCGGAACGCCCGCCACGATCGTCCGAGCCATGAGGCCACGTCCATCACTCCCACCGTTGACGGGGCGTCCTCCGCCCGATTTACCTACCCATCGGCCGCTCGGCGGCTCAGCTGTAGCGGGATCGCCGCCGCCGGACGGATGGACGTCCGTCGTCACCCCGGCGCCGCCTGATCGCCGCACCGCCCTGGAGGGTTGCTAGGTTCCCCGCCGTGGCAGCAACGAAGCGGGACCGTCAACGCGAAGCGCGCGAGGCACGGCGGGCCGCCGAGGCGGCGGCCGCCAAGAAAGCGCTGGCCCGCCGGCGGGCCATCACCCTGGGCGCCAGCCTGGTGGTCCTGCTGGCCATCGTCTTCTTCGTGTCCCGTGGGAAGGGCGACAAGACCACGGTGGCCACCGGAGCCTCGACCACGACCGCGGTCACACTCGACACCAGGGCCAACGGCTCGGCCGCGGGGAAGCCCTGTGTGGCGGTGGCCGACCCACTCCCGGCCGGTGCGCCGGCCGTACCGGTGAAGGTCGGACCGCCGCCCACTGAGCTGGTCAAAGAGGATCTCAAGGCCGGCGCCGGCGTCGCGGTCACCAGCGGCTCCACCGTGACGGTGAACTACATCGGGGTGTCGTGCTCGACCGGGAAGATCTTCGACTCCTCCTACGCCGCCGGGGGCAAGCCGGTGACCTTCCCCCTCAGCGGGGTCATCAAGGGCTGGCAGGACGGGATCCCGGGCATGAACGTGGGCGGCCAGCGCCTGCTGGGCATCCCGCCCGCCCAGGCCTACGGAGCTGCGGGCCAGCCGCCCACCATCGCCCCGAACGAAACTCTCTGGTTCGTCGTCGAGGTCGTCGACGCCAAGTAGGTAGGCGAGCCGAGCGGAGGCACAGGTCGGTCACAGGCCCGTCACAGCAAATGGGGCGACAATGGGCTCGCATGACGGAGAAGCCCCGCATCCTGGTCGTCGACGACGAGCCCAACATCACCGATTTGGTGAGCATGGCGCTGCGCTACGAGGGCTTCGAGGTCGAAGTGGCGGGCGACGGGCGGACGGCGCTGGCCCGGTCGCAGAGCTTCCGGCCCAGTCTCATCGTCCTCGACGTGATGCTGCCCGACCTCGACGGGTTCGGTGTGCTCAAGCGGATCCGAGCCGACGGTCACCCCGTGTCGGTCGTCTTCCTCACCGCCCGGGACGCCACCGAGGACAAGGTCAACGGCCTCACCCTGGGCGGTGACGACGACGTGACCAAGCCGTTCAGCGTCGAGGAGCTCGTCGCCCGGGTGCGGGCCGTGCTGCGCCGGACCACGGGCGGCGGAGCGGACTCCGGCCAGCTGACCTTCGCCGACCTGGAGCTGAACGAGGACACCAGGGAGGTCTGGCGCGGCGCCGAGGCCATCGAGCTCACCGCGACCGAGTTCAAGCTGCTGCGCTACCTCATGCTCAACGCCCGCCGGGTGCTGTCGAAGGCCCAGATCCTCGACCATGTCTGGCAGTACGACTTCGGGGGCGACGCCAACGTGGTGGAGACCTACATCAGCTACCTGCGCAAGAAGGTCGACAAGATCGAGCCCCGCCTCATCCACACCGTCCGGGGGGTCGGCTACACGCTGCGCGTTCCTGCCGGCCGCTGACGGGGCACCAGGTGTCGCTCCGGAGCCGCCTGCTGCTGGGCCTCCTCGGCCTGGTTTCGATCGGCCTGATCGCCTCCGACCTGCTCACCTACCGCGCTCTGCAGTCGTTCCTGCTCGCCCGCCTCGACGAGCAGGTGGCGGGCGCCGGCGACCCCGTCATCGGCCAGCTGTCCTCCGACGAGCGCCGCGGCCCGCCGCTCAAGCCCTCGGTGGTACCGGGCGGCACGTACGGCGCGGTGGTGACCGACGACGGTCACGTGCTGGTCAGCCGGCCCTTCGGCTACGGCGGTGACAACCTCGACAACCTGCCCAAGCCCGTCCTGACCATCGCCGACCTGGCCCGGCGCCGACCCTTCACCACCAAGGCCGCCGAGTCCGACGCCACCGACTTCCGCGTGCTCGTCCGCTCCCTCACGTCGGGTGACAACCTGGTGGTGGCCGTGCCCATGAACGAGGTGCAGCAGACGCTCGGCCGGTTGCTCGCCATCGAGCTGGTGGCCACAATCGCCGTCCTGGCCGGCGTCGGCGCCCTGGCCCTGGTGGTGGTCCGGGCCGGCCTCCGCCCTCTCGAGGACATCGGGACCACGGCGGGAGCCATCGCCGCTGGCGACCTCAGCCGGCGCGTCGCCCGGGCCGAGACCCGGACCGAGGTCGGCCGCCTGGGCCTGTCGCTCAACGCCATGCTGACCCAGATCCAGACCGCGTTCGAGGCCCGCCAGGAATCGGAGGACCGGCTGCGGCGCTTCGTGGCCGACGCGTCGCACGAGCTGCGAACGCCGCTGACGTCGATCCGGGGCTACGCCGAGCTCTTCCGCCGCGGTGCGGCCGACCGCCCCGAGGATCTGGCGCTGGCCATGCGCCGCATCGAGGAGGAGTCCCTCCGCATGGGCGTGCTGGTCGACGACCTGCTGCTGCTGGCCCGCCTCGACCAGGGCCGGCCTCTCGAACGTCGCTCCGTCGACCTCTCGGTCGTGGCCGCCGATGCCGTCCACGACGCCCGAGCCGTCGAGCCCGACCGGGTGATCGAGCTGCACGCCTGCGGTCCGGCGCCGGTCATGGGCGACGAGCTGCGGCTGCGCCAGGTCGCCGCCAACCTGCTGGCCAACGCCCGCCAGCACACTCCGGCCACGGCGGCCGTCCGGGTCGGCGTCCGGGCGACGGACGACACCACGGTCGTCCTGGAGGTCGCCGACGACGGGCCGGGACTGTCCCCGGAGGAGGCGGCGAAGGCGTTCGAGCGCTTCTATCGCGCCGATCCGTCCCGGAACCGGAACCTGGGCGGGACCGGTCTAGGCCTGTCCATCGTGGCCGCGGTCGCCGAGGCCCACGGGGGCCAGGCCAAGGTGGAGTCCACGCCCGGCCACGGGGCCCGGTTCTGGGTCGAGCTGCCACTGGCCACCGCGCCGGTCTCACCCGAGCCGGCGCAGTCGAGCGGTACTGTCTGAACAACTTCCCACGGTCGGGTCACCCGGCCAACCGACAAGGAGATCGATGGACGCCCTCGTACTGCTCACGGCCGACCACAACCGCGTTCGAGGGTTGTTCGCCCGGTTCCAGGCCGCCGAAGAAGCCGAGGACAGTCCCCTGATGGCCGAGCTCAGCGAGAAGATCATCACCGACCTCGAAGTGCACACCACCATCGAGGAGGAGATCTTCTACCCCGGGGTCAGTGACGCATCGGAGGAGATCAAGGATACCGTCGACGAGGGCGTCGAGGAGCACCACGTTGCCAAGATCTTGATGAGCGAGATCAAGCCGCTCAGCCCCGAGGACGACGCCTTCACGGCCAAGATGAAGGTGCTGATCGAGAGCATCGAGCACCACGCCGGCGAGGAGGAGGAAGAGCTGTTCCCCCCGTGCCGCAAGGCCATGGAGAAGGCGGCGCTGGAAGACCT
>JBBSIS010000297.1:0-3747 GCA_038231955.1 Acidimicrobiales bacterium | reverse complement strand
TCGGCCACATGGGCCATGCCGTCGGGGGTGAGCCAGCCGTCCTGCTCCTGAGCGACGTGGAGCATGGGGATGAGCGCGGAGCGGGGCTGCGGGTCCAGGGCGATGAGCTGGCGCGCCCGCTGGACGTTCTCAGCCGTGAGCCGGGCCATTCAGCGCCGGTCTTCGACCCGAAACCTGTCCATCGGTGGCACCCTAGCGCGCCGCGCCGACCCCTCAGTAGGCCCATTTTCCACTTCCGTACCAGCCTTACCTCGACGGCCTGGTGGAGCGGGTCATCCCCGATCCCTGCACGCAGGTGCTGGCCCTGGACCCGGCAGGCCGTGTGGGCCCGTGGGATCCCCGGTCGTCGGGCGACATCCCGGGTAGCATGGTATCCGAAGGGGAGTAGTTCCGCCTGCGAGCGGCGAGGGGAGATCGACACACTGGCTTCGGCCCGGTCCCCCACCTCCGTTGGAGGCGAACGAGACCTTCGACCGGGTGATCCTGGTCGAGGTCTTGCGATGCCCCGGCATCGAAGTCTCGTCCAGGCCGACGAGAGGAAGCCGGTAGATGCCGAGCCCGTGGAGAAAGATCGGACTTGTCGGAAGTGTGGCGCTGCCGGCGGTGACCTTGCGGTTGGCGGATGCCGAACTTCGCCCCGAGGCCGCCGTGGTGGTCTTCGGCGCCGGAGTCGTCGCCTCCGCCTTCCTGCTCGCCTGGGCCGCCGAGGCGGCCCAGGTCGACATCTCGGGGAGCCTGGCCATCGCCCTGCTGGCGCTGGTGGCAGTGCTGCCCGAGTACGCCGTGGATCTCTATTTCTCCTTCACTGCCGGGCACCGCCCCGAGTTCGCCCAGTATGCGGCGGCCAACATGACCGGTTCGAACCGGTTGTTGATGGGGGTCGGTTGGCCCCTTGTCGCCGGGGTTGCCCTGGTGGCCATGGCCCGGCGTCGTCGGGCCCAAGGCGCCGTCGCCGCGGACGGACCGGCCCCGGCGAAGGCGGTCGTCCTGGCTCCGCACGCCCGAGTCGAGGTCGCCTTCCTGGCCGTGGCCAGCATCTACGCCTTCGTGATCCCGTTCACCCGGCGCTTGGCCTGGTATGACTCGGTGGTTCTCCTCTCCCTCTTCGCCGCTTATCTGTGGCGGGTGAGCAGGGAGACCCGGGGGGAGCCCGACCTGGTCGGCGTGGCGGCAAATCTCGGCGCGCTGCCCCGTCGACGGCGGCGCAGCGTGGTGACGGCCATGTTCGTCGCCGCCGCCGCCATCGTGGTGGCCGCCGCCGAACCCTTCGCCAACGGGCTGGTGGGGACGGGAGCGGCCCTGGGCATCGACCAGTTCCTCCTGGTCCAGTGGCTGGCGCCGCTGTCCTCGGAAGCACCCGAGCTGATCATCGCCACCCTCTATGCGCTGCGGATGCGGGGCGAGGACGGACTGGGTACCCTGCTGTCCGCCAAGGTGAACCAGTGGACGCTGTTGGTGGGCAGCCTGCCCCTCGCGTATCTCCTGGGCGGCGGAGGCGGCGGCCTCCACCTCGATGCCCGCCAGACCGAGGAGTTCCTGTTGACCGCGGCCCAGGCGGTGTTGGGGGTGGCCGTCCTGCTGCGCCTGGAGTTCGGGCCGTGGGAGGCGGCCGGCCTCTTCGGGCTGTTCGCCCTGCAGTTCCCGTTCCCGTCGACGGCCGTTCGGATTGGCTTCTCGATTCTCTACCTGCTCGCAGCCGCGGTCATCATCGGGCAGCGGCGGCGCTTCGTGCTGCCGACGCTGGGCGCCATGGTCCGGTGGGGAGAGGACGACGGCGACGGCAGGGCCGGGGTCGACCCGGAAAACTCGCGCTAGCGGTCCACCTCGCCCATGATGGGATCGATGGTGCTGATCACGGCCACGGCGTCGGCGATGAGGCCGCCGCGGATCATGTGGGGCAGGGCCTGGAGGTTGACGAACGACGGGCCGCGGATGTGCATGCGGTACGGCTTGGCGCTGCCGTCGGAGACCATGTAGCAGCCCAACTCGCCCCGGGGGGACTCCACGGCCACGTAGACCTCGCCCTCGGGCACGCGGAAGCCCTCGGTGAAGATCTTGAAGTGGTGGATGAGCGCTTCCATGGACTCGTCGATGCGGGCCCGGGGCGGCGGCGTGACCTTCTTGTCCTGGGTGCGGTAGTCGCCCATCGGCATCTTGTCGAGGATCTGGTGCACGATCTTGATCGACTCCCGGACCTCGTTGAGGCGGATGGCGTAGCGGTCGAAGGTGTCGCCGTAGGTGCCGACAACCACGTCGAAGTCGACCTGGTCGTAGTACAGGTACGGCATGTCGCGGCGCAGGTCCCAGGGCAGGCCGGTCGACCGCAGGATCGGGCCGGTCACGCCCAGGGCCAGGCACTCGTCGGTGGTGATGACCCCGATCCCCTGGGTCCGCTCCTGCCAGATGGGCTGGCCGGTCATCAAGATGTCGTATTCATCGAGGCGCTCGGGGAAGGTCTCGAGGATCTGCAGCACGTCGTCGCGCCAGCCTTCGGGCAGGTCGACGGCCACCCCACCGGGGCGGATGTAGTTGTGGTTCATCCGCAGGCCGGTGACCTTCTCGAAGAAGGCCAGGATCATCTCCCGCTCGCGGAATCCATAGATCATCATGGACACCGCGCCGAGGTCCATGCCGTTGGTGGCCAACCACAGAACCTGGGAGCTCATGCGGTTGAGCTCACACATGAGCATGCGGATCCACGTGGCCCGGGGCGGGATCTCGACACCCAGCAGCTTCTCGGTGGCCAGGGAGAAGACCAGTTCGTTGAACAGCGGCGAGACGTAGTCCATGCGGGTGACGTTGGTGGGGCCCTGCAAGTAGGTGAGATCCTCCCCTGTCTTCTCCATGCCGGTGTGCAGGTAGCCCATCACCGGCTTGCATCGCAACACCGTCTCGCCCTGGAGCTCGAGCATCACCCGAAGCACCCCGTGGGTACTGGGGTGCTGGGGCCCCATGTTGATGATCATGGTGTCGTCGGGGGTGGGAACCTCGTCGACGTCCTCGGGCAGGTGGGGAATGCGCAGGACGGAGCCGTTCTCCCGCATGAGCTCGACGCCTCGGGTGACGGCGGCCGGGGCGATCTCTTGAGCCCCCTCGAAGGTGTCGGCGACGCTCATCGGGGGGCCGGGGCACCCTTGAACTGGACCGGGATGCGACCGATGCCGAAGTCCTTGCGCAAGGGGTGGCCCTCCCAGTCGTCGGGCATGAGGATGCGGGTCAGATCGGGGTGGCCGGTGAAAACGATACCGAACATGTCGTAGGTCTCCCGCTCCATGGCCTCGGTGCCGGGATGCAGTTCGAAGACCGAGGGCAGCACCGGGTCGGCCTCGGGAACCTGCACCCGCACGCGAATGCGGGAGCGCTCCTCGACCGACAGGAGGTTCAGCACCACCTCGAAGCGCTCGAGGGCCACGCCGTCCGGCACGGCGCGAGCGTCGTGGAAAAGGTAGTCGACACCGGTAAGGTCCATGCAGACCCGGTAGCCGCCGTCATACAGACGGGTGACCAGTTCCAGGTACCCGGCGGGATCGGCGTGCACGACCAGTTCGCCTCGCGACTCCGACGTCAGCGCACCGTGGATGCGGGGCGGCTCAGGCACGGACTCGGCTTCCTCCGGCTCGGGCTCGGGCATTGGTAGTCAGGGGCGCGCCGCTCGACAAGCGAGCACGTTTCCCCATCCCCCTTTCAATCCGTGCATGCGGTTTTCCCGCACACGGCTTTCCGACAGTCTTCTTGACATGGTTACGC
>JBBSIS010000296.1:0-3760 GCA_038231955.1 Acidimicrobiales bacterium | reverse complement strand
TATCGCCCGACCGCCACCGCTTCGTCATACTTCCCCCCTGCATAGGTTGGGCCAGGCCCGGGGCAACGGCGGCGGCGACGAATCTGCGGCGACGTGGGTCGGGCCAAGCGAGTACCACTGGATGTGGTCGGCACTGTATTGCCCGATACTGTCTGGTGCAATAGGTATTCGACGCTCTCCGTTGTGACATTGGTCACGTTCGGTGGTGAACCCGGCGCGACGGAGCCCCCGCAACCTGCGGGGGCTCCTCTCGGCATTGGATACGACAGGCTGGTCTACCAACCGCGGGTGGCAGGCAGCGTCCGACCGCTGGTGGCCAGGCTGTACGACTGCTTCTTCGCCCGGGGCTCGCCGCCGGTGACCAGCGCTTCGAGATCCTCGTCGATGGCGGAGATGTTGTTCTGGATGTCGCGGATCACCGGAGCCAGGGGCTCACACGCCTGGGCGATGGCCTTGACGCCGATGATGACCGTGCCGACGGTGAAGCTCACGTGGTTCAGGATCAGTGAGATTTTGATCAGATAGAGGGCGATGGCGGCCACGATGATGGCGACACCGATCAGTGTGACGACAGTTGCAGCACCCATAATTGCCTCACTTGTGGTCGGGGGTACCGGGACGGCCCCTGTTGCGGATGACGAAGGTTGCGGTTCGAAGATGCCGGTCGTCGATCGACCGACGGGACTGCTGTGCTACAGGATTCGCTGCAGGGCGGCGCCGTACCGGCCGGCCGACTGGCGCGCCGCCGCGCTGAGGTCGCGCGTCGTGTACAGCTTCGGCACCGAGTCGAGGGTGCCTGTGAGCTTGACGCCGTGGTCGAGCACGTCGTCGGCGTAGGCGTAGATCTCCTTGGCCGGGCGCAGAACCCGGTTGAGGAAGAGCAGGCACACCGGTGCGACCACGGCGATGAGGACGATGTTGCCGATCCACCACAGAACCACGACGTAGACCTCCCTGAGCGAACTGTCAGGGTCATTGTATGTCGGGAACCTATAGATGGAAAGCCCCTCTAGTGGAAGATCCGCCAGAGGGCGCCAGATCAGCGGGTCCCGGTCATCTCCATCAGGGCGTGATCGACGAAGTCGACGATGCGTACGACGGCGGCGCGCACCGGCTCGCCCTCGTCAGGGCCGAGTAGCTTGCCCTGACGGTCGGCCTCGGCGACGTCGACATCGGCCGGCACGATGCCGGCCAGCGGCACGTTGTACTCGGCGCACACCTCGGCGAAAAACTCGGCGTCGCCCTCCTGGGCCTTGTTCCCGACGCCGTAGACGCGGGGGATCCCGAGCTCCTCGGCGAGAATGATGGTCCGTCCGGCGGTGAGGATCGACTTGCGGCTCGGCTCCATGATGACGAGCAGGACGTCGGCGTAGGCCAGGGTGCCGCCGGAGCGGCTCAGGTGCTCGAGCCCGGCCTCCATGTCGACCAGGGTGACGTCGGCCTCTTCCTCGATGGCCGCTCCCAGGATGCTGCGCACGGCAGCGTGGCTACCGCACGTTCAGCCGGCCCCCGCTTGGGTGATGCGCATGGCGTGCAGCAGGGTCACCTGCGACGGGGTCACCGCCCCGTAGGTGCTGACCAGTTCGTGCGGAGTCATGGCGCCGTCGCCGTTGCCGACCACGACGGACCGGGGAAGAAGAGGTATCCCGTCGGCCGCCTCCGCGTCGAGCCCCAGGCTGTAGGCCAGGTTCGGGTTGGAATCGGTGTCGATGGCGAGGACGCGTTGGCCTCGTGCTGCGTACACCTGGGCCAGGAGGGCCGAGAGCGTGGTCTTGCCCACCCCGCCCTTGCCAACGATGCCAAGCTTCATCACGGTCTCCTCGCCGGGTCGCGCTGTCTGTTCCTGGCATCTTCCCACAGCTATGATTGGCCGGTACACCGAAGGAAAGTACGAGGAGGAGTCCCCGCATGGGCCTGGTTCGTGACTACACCGGCGACAATGAAATCCACATGGAGTCGGGCGATCTGCACGACCCGACCAACACAGTGCCGGCGTACTCCGCCGACCTTGAGTCGGCTCTGGCCCGGATCGCCCGCCAGGACTGCAGCCGGCTGAAGGGCACCGAGTACGACATCGCCATGCGCCGCATCGTGAGTGAGGGCGACACCCGGTTCCCGTTGGCCGCCGACGAGAGGAAGATCGGCATCGGCTCCACCACCAGGGTGGTTGAGCGCTAGCGCTCAGACCAGCTTCAAGTCGGCCACCTGGTCGACGGTGACCTTCTCGACCAGTCCTGAAGGTGACTCCAGTTCGAGACGAGCGGCCCGGTCCACCCGCCGGGCCGTTCCCCGCGTCTCGCCCTTGGGAAGCAGCTTGATCCGCACCCGGTTGCCCAGCAACGCGCAGCGCTGCTCGTAGTCGGCCGCCGCGCTCGCCGGGCCTTCGGCCAGGCGCTCGCAGGCCCGGTCGATGGCGCCGACCACCGCCTCCAGCAGCGCGTCCTTCGCCGACACCTCGAGGCCCAGGGTGGGCAGGTCGAACCGTAACGTGATGACGATGGCCTTGACCCGGCCGGGGCCGAGTTGCACCTCGGCCCGCACTGCGGCGACCTGCGCCTGGCCGTCGGCCCCGAGGACGACGGCATCCGGCCACCAGGTCGACAGCTCCTTGCCGCTCACCTCTTGGGCGCCGTCGGCGGCGGCCGCCGCGGCCACCAGCCATGCGCTGTCGGCCTCCTCCACCGACACGGTGGGGCGCAGCACCGTCGAGAACGAGAGGCTGTCGGCGGGCGGCACCGTCCACAGCCGTCCGTGCAGCCCACTGGCCCGGATCTCGTGGTCGACGACCACGGTGGCGCCCTGGGGCGCGTCCTCCTGGTTGGCCCATGACAGGGCCATGGCCTCGGACGACACCGCCACCGGAAACTGGCGCATCGGCCGGCCGAAGCGCTCGACCGTCGTCGTCTCCAGGGCCGGGAAACCGGATGTGGACGTCACCCGGCCACCCGCGGGCCGCGGCCGGCGCGGCTCATTTCGTGACCTGTGGCACCAACCGTTCGATTCGCCACTCGGCCTCCCCGATTGTAGATGGCTCGGTCGCCAGCTCCACCGACCCGACGGGCAGGTTACCCCCGAACCCGATGGCCACCGGGACGGTGATGACGACGCGGGCCCGGCCCGGCTCCAAAGGCTCGGCGTCCTCTTCGTACTCGAGGGCGTCGAGGTCGTTGCCGGCCAGATCGGAGCGCAGCCCGGTGACCAGGTCGGCGAGAAACTCGTCGCGTTCGGCGTCGCTCGCTGTCCCGTCACGGAGGCGGGCGACGAGCGCCTCGTCCATGCCCCGGTTGGTGGCCACCTTCAACACCGTGGTGCGGGCCTCGATCCCCATCAGCTCCCAGACCTTGCGATGCTCGCCCCACACCACGCCGTCGACGAAGTCTCGGGTGGTCTCCACCGCAGTACGGCTGGGGCTCACGGCCGCTCCGCTTCGGTGCTCGCTCATGGCCGCTCCCATCCTTCGCCGCCCATGTAGTCCCGAACGGCCACCCGCTGCGGCCCACCGAGAGCGTCGCCGATGGCCTGGTCGACGGCTCGATCGGCGTCAAGGCGGATGTCCTCGTCGTCGATGGCGCGATGACCCTCGATGATGCCCCGCAGCGCGAGGCCCTGATTGTCCTTCGGTAGTTCGATCACCAGCTTGAGGATGGCTTCGTAGACCTTGCGGGCGTCGTCGTAGCCCAGGCGGCCGACGGCCTGGGCCAACTCGGCCACCGACCCCATCGCCACCTTTTCGGGCTGGGCCAACAAGCGGAACAGTCGC
>JBBSIS010000295.1:0-3761 GCA_038231955.1 Acidimicrobiales bacterium | reverse complement strand
TCGGTCGGCTCCTGACCGCCGCCGGCCTGGCGTTGCTCGTCGGTCATATCTGCGTCCGAGTGGACAACGCCGCGGTATTCACCGGCGGCATGGTGGCTCAGGCGCTGTTCATCGCCCTGCTCGCCCACGCCGCGGTGGCCTACCCGAGCGGGCGTCTGTCCTCGGCTTTCGACCGGGTAACGGTGGGCGTGGCCTACACGGTGATCCTCGGCGAGAACCTGCTGGCCACGTTGTCGAACTGCGACGGCTGCCCGCCGAACCTGCTGCTTCTGCCTCTCGACGCCCGCACCCTGGACAGGCTGATCGACCTTCAGCGGGTGCTGACCCTGGTGGCCGTCGCGGCGTTCATTGCCGCCCTCCTCCGCCACTGGCTGGGAGGCACAGCCGCTGCCCGGCGTGCGGTGGCACCGGTGGTCGCCACCGCCCTGGTCATGGCCATGGCGAACGCCGGTCTGCTACTGGTGGCCCTCGGCGCCCCTCTCGGTCCTGACTGGGCGTGGTGGCTGGTGATCCTGGCCGCCACCGCAGCAGTGCCGATCGCCTACCTGGGTACGCGGGTGCGCAGCCGGTTGGCCGGAGCGGGTGTCGGCCGCCTGGTGGTGGAGATCGGGGCCGGCCCGCTGCACGGCCAGCTGCGCGCCTCTCTGGCCCGGGCCTTGGGCGACCCGACCGTCGAGGTCGCCCTCTGGGCGCGCGATACCCAGCGCTACGTCGATGGTGACGGTCGCCCGATGACCCTGCCCGCGGCCGAGAACGGCCGGGCGGTCACGGTGCTGGAACAAGCGGGCGAGCGCGTCGGCGCCCTGGTGCACGATCCCGCGCTGGCTGAGGAGCCAGCGCTCGTGCAATCAGTGTGCGCCGCCATCGGTCTTGCCCTCGAGAACGCACGTCTCCAGGCCGAGGTGCGGGCCAGGCTGGCGGAGGTCAGGGCGTCGCGGGCCAGGATCGTGGAGGCGGCCGACGCGGCGAGAGGGCGGGTGGAGCGCAACCTTCACGACGGCGCCCAGCAGCGGTTGGTGACGCTTTCCCTTGCCCTTCGCATGGCCCGCGACCGGCTGGGAAGCGATGCGGACCCAGCCGTTGCCGGCCTCCTGGCCCAGGCCTCGGAGGAACTGCGGTTGGCCCTCGCCGAGCTGCGGGAGCTGGCTTGCGGGCTGCATCCCGCCATCCTGGCCGAGGAGGGCCTGGAGGCGGCGCTGGACTCGTTGGCAGAGCGTTCCGTCATTGCCGTCGACGTGTCGGTGAGCACGATCGAGCGCCTCCCGCCGCCCGTCGAGGTGGCCGCCTACTTCGTCGTCTCGGAGGCGCTGGCCAACGCGTCCAAGCACGCGCATGCGTCCCTCGTGACTGTGCGCGCCGTCCGCCACAACGGCCGGCTGTGCCTCGAGGTGGCTGACGACGGCGTCGGGGGCGCCTCGATCCGTCCCCGCTCGGGGCTGGAGGGGCTGAACGACCGGGTGGAGGCCCTGGGCGGGTGGCTGCACGTGGCCAGCCCGCCGGGGCGAGGCACGAGTCTCACCGCCGAGATCCCGTGCGGGTGATCATCGCCGACGACGCCGTTCTGGTCCGCCAGGGAGTCGCTCGGCTGCTCGAGGACGCGGGCTTCGAGGTGATCGACCAGCTCGATGATGCCGGCGAGCTGCTGGCGCGAGTGGAACAACGCTGGCCCGATGTGGTCATCGTCGACATCCGGATGCCCCCGACCCAGACCATCGAAGGCCTCGAGGCAGCCCTCGAGATCAAGCGGCGCCACCCCGGTGTTGGAGTGCTGGTGCTCTCCCAGCACATCGAGTCCCGGTACGCCTTGCGGCTCCTCGCCAGCGGGGCGGGAGTCGGCTATCTGCTGAAGGAGCGGGTGGCCGACGCCAACGCGCTGGCCGACGCCGTCCGCCGAGTGGGTGACGGTGGCTCGGCCGTCGACCCGGAGGTGGTGGCTCGCATGCTGGAACGCAAGCGGAGGGAATCGACCCTTGACCGGCTCTCGCCGAGAGAGCGCGAGGTGCTCTGCCTCATGGCCCAGGGCCGGTCGAACGCGGCCTTGGCCCAGGAGCTCTTCCTCAATCCGAAGACAGTGGAGTCCCATGTGGGCAGCATCTTCACCAAGCTCGACCTGCTCCCTGAGCCCGACCATCACCGGCGAGTGCTGGCGGTGCTCACCTACCTGCACACCGGGGTCGGGCGCTCGGGCGCGGGGCGCGATCAGGGATAGCCCCCATGACACAAGTCGGTCCCATCCGTAGCGTCGAGGCCATGACGACCGACCGAGTGACGACGCTCGACCGATTCCCGCTGGCCCGAGTGGCCGCCATCGCTGCCGGCGCCGTCTTCGGCGCCATTGCCGCCCTCCATGCCGTCTGGGCTGCGGGGGCTGCGTGGCCGTTTCGCGACAGGCAGGGTATGGCCGACGTGGTCTGGGGCGGCCCGGTTTCGACGTTTCCGTCACCCGCGGCCACGCTGGCGGTGACCGTGCTACTCGGGACCGCAGCGCTATTGGTGCTCGGTCGTGGCGGCGTGTGGGGCCACTGGGTGCCCCGATGGGTGTTGTCGGCCGGCACTTGGACCGTGGCTGCTGTCCTGTTCCTGCGGACGATCCTCTACTGGCCGGCGTCGATCGGCTCCGACGCCATCAACGCAGACTGGGAGTTGGCGCTCTTCTCACCCCTCTGCCTGGTCCTCGCCCTGCTGTGCGCGATCGTCGCCCGCAGCAATGCCAGGTCCGACCCCTCCCACTCTTTTCGGCGCAGTAGCCGTGCCGGGGCCGTTCTCTGATGGCGGTACTGCTCATCGAATCCCGGCTCCGCGCGCTGTGCAGCCCGGCCGGTTCTCCGCGCCTTCGGTGTCCCGGAGGGGACACGCCGAAGTCGACGATGCCTTGGGTGGCCGCCCAGGGCCGCGAGCCGTTGGGCTGCAGGTCCAGCAGCGCCACCTCCCACACGTCGCCAGCGTAAGGGTCCGTCCCCGTGTGCTGTCGCAGATCATCTCGGGGTCTGCGTCGCGCATCGAGCTGGTCCCCTCGAGACGGCGGGCCAGGATGCGCACCTGCTGCGGGTCGACCGCGGGTGGCGAGGCGCCTGAAGGCGGCCCGAGCGATCCATGGATCGCGAGGCTAGATTCCGTGGCTCGGGGGACGCAGTGCCGAACCAGCTCGAGGACACCGCATGACGGCAGAGGAGTCAGTACGTCGCGCTCGTCGCGGTCCGCCCTGATGGTTCTGCAGTGCAATCCACATGCAAGCCCCGTGAATCCCGCCCGCGTTCCAGACAGGAGCACCGATGATCACATCTCTCACCGCCCTCACCGCGGCGACGGCGGCCGTCCCGGATCCGGAGAGGGATGTGATCTGGCTGGTCGAGAGCGATGCTCCCGCGCTGTCGTCGATCGACCTCGCCAGCCGCGCGCTGACGCGGCACGCGGACCTCGCTGCGGTGCCGACCGGCGTTGCCCTCAGCAAGGACGGGATGACGGTGCTCGTCGCCTGCGCAGACGGCACGGTCGTCACGGTCGCTGCGGACGACCCGGGCGCCGGACCGGTCACCCTCGCCCAGCGGCCCGGCGAGGTCTTCGGCCAGATGGCGGCGACGCGTCCGGCCACCGGCCCCGGCTCCGCGCTCGTGATTTCCTCGCCGCCGTCGCGCGCGCTGGCGATCGGGTTGGCTGACGGCCAGACGCGCCCGGTGGCAACATTGCCGGACCTCACCGGCGTAACGGCCAGCGCCCGCCACGTCTGGGCGGCCACCACCACGGGCGGGATCGGCCAGCTC
>JBBSIS010000294.1:0-3766 GCA_038231955.1 Acidimicrobiales bacterium | reverse complement strand
CGGGCAGCGCAGCTCGCTACCGAGCTGTGGACGCAGGGCGGAGAGGAGCCGGTCGACGGGGTCTTCAGCCCTAGCTAAGCTAGCTAGCTGTCAAGGGCTTCTGACCCTTGCAACTACTTCCCCCCTATGTCAGGAGGTCTGGAGTCTGAAGCCCTCACCAAGTTCCATCTTGGGGCAATCCCAAGCGGGGCACGCCGATCTCCGCATGCCTACCGACCGGCCAGCTCCCGCACCAGGTTGTCGAGCGACGCCTCCCAGGAGGGCAGGAGGGACAGGCACTCATTCGCAGGGCGGCGTTGTCGAGCACCGAGTTGGCCGGGCGGGGGGCGGGCCGGGGCGGGGTGAGCTCGGCGGTGATGATGGGACGGAGCCGGTCGACATCGTGGCCCGCTGCCGCCATCACGGCAGGAGCGATCCCGTACCACGTCGTCGCTCCCCTGGTTGGTGACGTGGAAGGTTCCGGGGCGCCGGCTGACCGCCAGCTCGAGGATCTTGGCCGCCAGGTCGGCGGCGAAGGTCGGGCTGTCGACTCCCATCAGGCGGGCTGCACGACCTCGGCATCCACTGCGGCGGGTTCAGGCACGGGCTCGCCATGGTGCCGGAGGCTTTCGACATGCATGCCGATGGCCTGGCGAATCAGGGCGTGAAGCTCGTCTCGGGTCTCGGCCGCGGCCACACAACCGGGAAGATCGGGAACGTAAGCCGAGTAGCTGCCCTCGGCTCCTTCGACGACCACTGCATAACCCGTCATTGCTTCCTCCTCAGGCCGGCTTGGTTGAAGACGCTGGCCATTGTGCCTACCCGCCTGTCGCGGCCGAGCTTGCCTGACACCGTCACGGTACCTGGCTTGGTCGGGTGCCGGAACTGGCGATGACTGCCCCGCTGGCGATCGAGCACCCAGCCGTCCGACTCGAGCAACCTGATGGCGTCACGAACCTTCACCTGAACGACCGTACGCAGGGGGTGTGACATCGAAGGCGTATCCCCCGGGTGGCACTCATGCGGGAGGATGCGTTCGGTGCCCCGCTGGGCTGGTCTGACTCTGGGTGTGACTGGCCTCGTTGCCTTCTGAGTGATCCGTCGGCCGACCCAGCGGGGTACCGAACGGCACCAGCCGGTCGGACGGAACGTGACCTCATAGCGCCTCTGTGTCAAGCGGCGGCTTCCTTCAACTGACGCTCGTGGTCGTCGAGGAGGTGCCGGTAGACGACGTTGGCGAGCTGTCGCTTCAGGCTGCGCTGCGCTTCCTTCGGCGTCTTGAGCTCGGCGATCTTGCGGTCGTAATGCCGGCGCCCAGGGCCACCGTCGCGGGCCTGCACGATCGCAGCGGTGTGGAGGGCGGTGTTGAGCTGGCGGTTCCCGGCCCGGTTGAGCCGGTGCCGGCGGACGTCGCCGCTGGACGCCTCGACCGGTGCGGTCCCGGTGTAGCTGGCGAAGTGGCTTTTGGACTCGAAACGGGTCACGGTGCCGGCGTGGCCGATGATCTTGGCCGCGAGGATGTCGCCGATGCCTTGGATCTCGGGCAGCGTCGTGCCGCTCCCCGCGACTTCGACCGAGATCGTCTTGGCCATGGCCTTGAGCTGACGGTCGGCACGCCGCAGGTCGTCGAGGAGGTCCCGGGCGACCGACTTGCGCTGTACGTCGGCGGACGTAAGCGGACGGACTCCGGCCAGAATCGCAGCTGCGGTGGCGGTCGACAGCTGGCGGGGGGCGCCGCCGGGCTCGAGGTCGCGCAGAAGGACCTGTAGACGGTTCATCGTGCGGGTGCGCTGTGCGACGACATCGTCACGGCGGTCCGAGAGCAGGCGTAGAACAACGGCGTGACTCTCGGCGGTCACCACCGAGAGCTTCGCGTGGAGGGCGACCGACGCCACCGACACCGCGTCGGTCAGGTCCGTCTTGCGTGCGCTTCCCGATCCGAGAAGACGGGCTCGGGCGGCGAGCTTGGCGGGGACGTCGACGACCTTCTCGCCGGCGGCGACCAGCTGCTGAGCGACGCCGTGGCCGAGACCGGCGGCACCCTCCACCGCCCACAGGCGCTCTGGCCAGGCCGCCGCCCAGGCGATGAGATGGCTGCCAGTCTTCGCCGTGGTGGTGAGCCTTCGATGACCGATGGCGTCGCTAGTCGGGCTCAGGGCGGCTGCGGTGACGCTTGCCTTGTGCGGGTCGATGCCGATGATGATCACTGGATTCCTTCTGTCGCGGGATGGGAGAGACCACGACGGGCAGCCTGACTTCAGGAGGTCACACGCCTCTGTTGAGCCACGTCGGGCGGGTGCCGACCGACCAGGCGGGCTATCAGTGAGTCACCCGGAGGGACAAGGAGCTATGCGAGCCACACGGTCGGCACCCTCGGCACGCTAGGGCTGCAGACCCCCGGCACCTGGGACGCATTCAAACAAGTCAGGAGCCTGTTCAGACCAGACCCCTCGCAGTCCTGTCCGCCCGCCCGATCAGCCGGCCAACCATCGATCTGTGAGGAGATCAACAGTCATGGCCAGCATCGCGCTTGTCCGTTCCGATGTCATCGTCGGCGTCGACACGCACAAAGACCAACACGTCGCCGTCGCCCTCGACGGGCTCGGAGGCCGTCTCGGCGAGCTCTTCGTGCCCGCCACCGCGGGGGGCTACGCCACGCTGCTGGCGTGGGCCCGAGACCACGGCCGGGTGATCGCGTTCGGTGTCGAGGGAACCGGGTCCTACGGGGCCGGGCTCGCCAGCTTTCTGCGCCGCCACGCGCACAAGGTCATCGAGGTGAACCGACCGGCCCGCCAGGCCGACCGGCGCCTCGCCGGCAAGAGCGACACCATCGACGCCGAACACGCCGCCCGCGAGGTCTTGGCGGGCAACGCGACCAACGTCCCCAAGACCGCCGATGGCGCCATCGAAGCGATCCGGCTCATCAAGATCGCCCGCGACGGGGCCGTCAAGGCCCGCAGCAAGGCCATGATCACCCTCAAGGCCAGTCTCGTTACCGGTGGAGACGAACTGCGCGCCGAGCTCGAGGCGCTCACGGACCACAAGCTCGTGCTGGCCTGCGCCGAGTTCCCCGACACCCTCGACGACTCGGCCGATCCGGCCGCCGCCATGCGCTACCTGCTGGGAACTCTGGCTCGCCGATGGCTCTCGCTCCACGACGAGATCAAGGTCCACTTCAAGCTCCTCGAACGCGCCACCGCTGCCGCGGCACCTGAGCTGGTCGAGGCGTTCGGCATCGGTCCCGACGTCGCCGCCGAGATGCTCGTCACCGCCGGCGACAACACCGACCGGGTCCGCTCCGAAGCGGCGTTCGCGAAGCTCTGCGGCGCGTGCCCGATCCCCGCCGGGTCAGGCAAGACCAACGGCCGCCACCGCCTCTACCGAGGCGGCAACCGCCAGGCCAACGCCGCTCTCTACCGGACCGTGATCGTGCGCATGCGCTGGCACGAACCCACCATCGCCTACGTCGAGCGCCGCACCGCCGAGGGCCTCTCCAAGAAGGAGATCATCCGCTGCCTCAAGCGCTTCGTCGCACGCGAGGTCTTCGCTCTTCTCCCCGAACCCGCCAAGCACGAGATCTTCCAAGAAATCGCCGCTTGACCCTTGACGATCTATAGGAGCTTCAACGCCGTGGCCGAGAGCTTCTTCGCCTCGCTGAAGACCGAGCTGATCGACCGCCAATCCTGGGCCACCCGAGCCCAAGCCCGCCGGGCGGTGTTCGACTACGTGGAGGTGTTCTTCAATCGGAAGAGGCTCCATTCGTCGCTGGGCTTCCTCTCGCCCGTCG
>JBBSIS010000293.1:0-3785 GCA_038231955.1 Acidimicrobiales bacterium | reverse complement strand
GTCGTGATCGATGCGGTCGAACGCCCCGGCCAGGTCCGCGTCGAGGATCCACCGACGCCGTGTGCGCTCACCACACAGCGTCTTGAAGATGGCCTCGATCGCGTCGTGGCAGCCGCGCCCCGGCCGAAACCCCTAGGACCTCGGTTCGAAGCGCGCCTCCCACTCGGGTTCCAGCGCGTTCTTCACGCGAGCTTGCTGCACGCGATCCGAAATCACCGGGACGATGGCTTCATACTGCCTCCTTTTTGGCAGATCTTTGGGTTTGGGGTTTTGGCGAGGTGCTGTTGTCGGGGTTCAGACGCCGTGATCGGCCGCCGCTGCGCTGGCGGGGGGTGTCCTCGGTGACACCCGCCCGTCGGCGTCGCCATCCTGCCTGTCGGCATGCCGGGGTGCAGAGAGCTGCGGAGACCCGACGCGCGGGTTGGAAAAGAGTCCTTCGATGGCGGGGACGGTGAAGGTGCCGCAGTTGCCGCATGTAGCACCGTGCCGGACGAGCGGTTCCGAAGCGTTACGCATTCGGTCGTCCGTTGAGCCGGTCACGATGCCTCGGCATCTGGGCGGTCGAGGTGGACCGATGCGGCGATCCGCTGCCGGCAGACGGCTTCGACATCGCAGTAGGTGATGAGCCAACGGCTGTCGGGGCCTTTGCGGGCGTTGAGCTGGCCGGTTTCGAGCCAGTAGTAGACGACGTTGGTGCTGACGTCGAGGGCGTCGGCCACCTGTTTGACGCTCCACTCCTCTTCGGCAGGGGGACGGGAGGTGGTGTGGCGGGCGATGTGGACGGACCTGGCCGCGCGTTGTCGGCACGCGTGTTCGACGTCGGCATCGTAGGGGATGCAGATCCGCCCGCCGGGTCCCCGGCGGGCGGCGATGGCGCCGGTGTGGACCCAGCCGTAGATGGTGGTGGTGGTGACCTCGAGACGTTGGGCGGCATCGGCGACGGTGATCTCGCCGGCAGCGAGCGTGCCGACGGGGGCGATGCGGTGGTAGCTGCGCAGGTTGGCCACTGCCGTCACGTCGAACGGGCGCCCCGCACCGGTGAGGTAGCCGTCGTTGTTGAGCAGGGCAGCGAGGTCGACGTTGGTGCGGGTGGGACCGAGGCGGCGGACCAGGTCGACCGCGGCGGGGTCGGTGCGATGGGACTCGACGATGCTGTGGCGTCGGGCGACGACAACCTCGTCGATGGCGCCGGTGTGCCAGCGGATCCCGACGCGGGCCTTGGCCAGGTCGGGTTCGGGTAGCAGGGTGACGTCGGCGATGAGGGTGCGGAGGAGCCGTTTGCGGTCCCGGGCCAGCGTGGTCGGCGCGTGCCACAGGGCGGTCACGTCGCCGGTGAGCGCTTCGAGCTCGGCCCGCCCGGGTAGGGTGGGGGCATTGTCGCTCTCAACGGCAAGGGCCTTCTCGGCGTCGGTGAGAGCGGCCAGGCGGGCCTCCCAGCGGGCTTCGAGGCTGCGGGCCACCAGACGGTTCTCCGGCTCGCAGGCACAAAAGGCCCGCTCGGCGCGCTGGGCCTCGTAGCGGGCACGTTCGACGGCCAGCTCCCCGGCGCGCGAGCGTCGGGCCCGGCGATCCGCGACCTCGTCGGCGGCGGCGAGGGCGAGGGCGACCTCTTCGGGGTTGAGGGCAGCGAGGAGCGCTTCGGCGACGGCATCGTCGACGCTGGCCGCGGCGATCGAGCGGCATGTCGGCGTGGCCATCTGGTCGGCCCGAGACGCCGAGCACTCATAGGCGCCGTGGCCGTTGCGGTGATAGCGGGTGGACATGGGCCGCCCGCACGACCCGCACGCGATGATCCCCTGGCACAGGGCGTGGCCCTCGCGGGCGGGACGGGCCCCTGCGTTGGTGGTGTTGGCGGCCAGCCGGGCACCATTGGCCAGGTAGTCGTCCCAGGCGATGTAGCCGCCGTGATGGTCGTGGATGACGATTGGCCACTCCGCCCGTGGCAGTTCGACGGTCTTGGTAGAGATCTTCCCCTCGGGACTGACCGTCCGCTTCGAGTGGTAGCGGCCGTAGACGTAGGCCCCGGCATAGGCGGGGTTGGCCAGAATGCCCAGCACCCGGGCATGGGTGAGGCGCCCCCAGCGCAGCTGGCCGGCCCACACTCCGCCATAGGCGCGCAGCGGGAACCGCCGGCCCTTGAACGCGGCGACCACCTGGTAGGCCGACCCGCCGGCGCGAAAGGCGGAGAAGACGTCGGCGACCGCGGCGGCGACCTCGGCGTCAGGGTCGACGACCGTGGCGCCCTCGTCGTCGTAGACGAGGCCGACCGGCAGGGCGAAACGCAGCTCGCCGCGCTCGGCCGCGGCCCGCTTCGCACCGTTCATTCGCCCGGTCAGGAAATGCAGCTCCGCTTCGCTCATCGTGCCCTTCAAGCCGAGGAGGAGGCGGTCGTTGAAATTGGCCAGGTCGTAGATGCCGTCGGAGTCGACCACCAGCGTGTCGGTGAGTCGGGCCAACTCCAACAGGCGGGACAGGTCCGCCGATGACCGTGCCAGGCGGGACACCTCCAGGCCGAAGATGGCGCCGACCTCGCCCAGACAGACCCGACTGACCAGGTCCTTGAACCCTGACCGGCCGTCCGCTGAGCGGCCCGACAGGCCCAGGTCGGCGTCGATCACCTCGACTGTCTGTCGCGCCCAACCCAACCGGACGGCCTCGTCCGCGAGCGCATACTGGCGGGCGGTCGACTCGGTGTTGTTGCGGACCTGGGCCAGGCTGGACTGGCGGATGTAGACGATCCCCGTGCGCTCCAGGTGGGCGGCGGTGATCTTCTCCGTGCCCCTCACCGCGCGCTGCCAACGCCGAGCTGGCCATATTGGCCAGCACCGCCACCGCCTCGGCCGATGGCGCCATTCAGCCAAGCTCCCCGCGGGCCAACAACTCGATGTTGATGGCCGAGATCTCCTCCAACGCCTGGCGCACCGACACCGACACCGCCGCGCCCCGGCGGACCGCTTCGGCCGTGGCGGCCGGGACGTACACCGAGCGGGCCCGTCCCCCGGCCCGGGGCAGCACCACGTAGGTGTAGGGCCCGTGCAGTTCCCCCCTGGTACATCGGCATCCCTCCTTGCCGCACGTGCGGCCCTGTTCGATGACCGACCCGCTGATCAAGCGCTCCACGTCGGGAAGCGAACGCGCCAGGGAACGTCGCCGTGCCCGCAGTTGTCGGCTGGTCTTCGAGGCGACACCGATCTTGTCTGTCATTGCTACACAAGATCATGACTGGTCCCGCTTCGCAAGTGGTGGATGCCCGAAGGCTTGCACCAGTTCGGCCAGCCCCACCAGGCAGTTCATCCCCAGCCGGTGAGCCAACGGTGCCGGCGCCCGGTCAGTCCAGCCGACCGGCAGCGTTGAGCGCCCCGCCGCGCCTCCCTCGCACACCAACACCACCTCCGCTCCGGCTCGGCGACGCTCGAAGATCACCTCCAGGCGTTGACCGGCCAGCGGATGGAACGGGTGGGTGACGACGATCGAGTCCGAAACCGGACGTCGACCTGACGAACGGGCCTTATGCGGGGACCGTGGGGATGCCCAGGGAACGGAGTTTCCCGTTTGCCTTGGGGATCATCCGTTGCCGCACGGGCAGAGGCTCGAACCTGGCGGCCTTGAGGTCATCTCTCAGCGCGCGCAGGAAGCGTTCCTCGCCGACGACGATGGAGCGAGGTGCCACTCCGTCGACGCCGGCCGATCGTGCTCCTCGATTGGCGCGAACCCGCTTCCAGGCAACCACCAAGAAGGCGGGATCGCAGACGAGGTTGAACAGGTCATCGAACCGACGATCAGGG
>JBBSIS010000292.1:0-3793 GCA_038231955.1 Acidimicrobiales bacterium | reverse complement strand
GGCGGAGCACCTTGAGCCGCGCCGGGGACTGCCGGCCCAGGGCCATGGGCCGGGCCACCGACGGAACGGCCGCAGCCGCAGGAGCGACGACGACCAGCGGTGGGGACGAGGGAACGGGGACCGGCAGTGGCGTGGCCAGTCCCGGGCCCGGCGCCCGCTCTTCCTTCGACCGGCGACGTCCGCGCCGGCCGCGCCTGCGTGTGGCGTCACCGTCGCCACCCACATCGGCGCCCTTCGACCGTCGGCTGGCGCGACTCGAACGACCAGCGGTCACCGGCTCGGGAGCGCCGACCCGTGCCCACGCCGCGTCGTCGAGGTCGTTGTGCCAGTCCTCGCCTCGCCGCTCCTGGTCCGGGCCACCCGCTCGCGACGCGGCGATGCGGACGCCATCGGCTCGCGCCGACAGGCGATCGCTCACCGCCGTCCTGCCGCAATGCCGAGCCCGGCGCCGGCCCGCGGCGTGACTACCTGGCCATGCCGATGGGTGCGGGACGGAACAGCCACGGCGCCGAGGCTAGCGCCAGGCGACGACCGGACGACATCGTGATCGCGGCCCCGTAGGCTCCTGGGGTGGACGTGGCCGTCGTGGGCCAGTGGCTGGTGACCGGCCTGCTGGACCTGACCTCGGACCTTACCGTCCTCGACGCCGCCGACCACGGCCGCTGGGTGGTGGTCATGCCCTTCGACGGCGCACCCCTCTGCGCCCGTTTCGACCGGTGGGGCCCGCACGTGGATCAGCGTGCGTCGGTGGCGCGCTCGCCGGTGGTGGGACCGTGGGTGTCGAATGTCGGCCGGTCCGGCTACGCCGCCGGTGTCCGGGCCATCCGGGCATCGATCGCCGCCGGGGAGGTGTACCAGGTCAACCTGTGCCGCCGGCTGTCGGCCCCGTTGCCTCCGTCGTTCGACGTGCTCGGCCTGGCCGCCGCCCTGGCTCGCGGCAACCCGGCACCGTATGCCGCGACCGTGCAGATTCCCTCGGCGGACCTGGCCGTGGTGTCGGCGTCGCCCGAGCTCTTCCTGCGACGAAGAGGCGACGCGGTGGAGACGCGGCCGATCAAGGGGACGGCGGCGTCGGGTAGCCGGTTCCTCGACAAGGACCGAGCCGAGAACGTCATGATCGTCGACCTGATGCGCAACGACCTGGGCCGGGTGTGCGAGTACGGCTCGATCGATGTGCCGTCGCTGTGCGCAGAGGAGCGGCATCCCGGCCTGTCCCACCTGGTGAGCACGGTCAGAGGCAAACTTCGGCCTGATGTCGGATGGGTCGAGCTGCTGGCGGCCACCTTCCCGCCCGGATCGGTCACCGGCGCCCCCAAGCTGGCCGCCCTCGGCATGGTCCGCCGCCTCGAACCGCTGCCCCGTGGCGTCTACTGCGGCGCCATCGGCTGGGTCGACACCGGGCGGTCCACCGGCGAGCTGAACGTGGCCATTCGGACGTTCTGGGCCGACGACGGCCGTCTCCACCTGGGCACAGGCGCCGGCATCACGTGGAGCTCTACACCCGAAGGGGAGTGGGAGGAGACCGAGCTGAAGGCCCGCCGCCTGCTGTCCGTGGTCTCAGGATCCCTCGGGGGATCGGCGGCAGAGGCGGCGGACCGAAGCGGAGCGGCGGACCGCAGCGCATGAGCATCGTCTGGCTCAACGGGGAACTGGTCGACGAGGCCGACGCCCGGATCTCCCCCTTCGATCATGGCCTGCTCACCGGCGACGGCGTGTTCGAGACGCTGCAGGTTCTCCGCCGCGCACCGTTCGCGGCGCGCCGCCATCTCGAGCGCCTGGGGCGCTCGGCGGCCGGGCTCCGCCTCCCCTGTCCCGCGGCATCCGTCGTCGTCACCGCCATGGGCGCGGTGATCGCCGCCAACGGGCTCGAGGTGGGCCGCCTGCGGGTCACCCTCACCGGCGGTCCGTCGCCGCTGGGCTCCGACCGGGCGCAGGTGGAGCCGACCGTGATCGTCGCCGGTGGACCGCTGCCGGTCTGGCCGGAGTTGACCGAGGTCGTCGTCGCACCGTCGCCCCGCAACGAACGCTCGCCCCTGGCCGGGTTGAAGACCATCTCGTACGCCGAGAGCATCGTGGCCCTCGCCTTCGCCCACGATCGAGGCGCTGGCGAGGCGCTCTTCGGCAACCTGGCCGGCAACCTGTGCGAGGGCACCGGCACCAATGTCTTCGTCGGCATCGGGGGCCGTCTGGTCACGCCTCCCCTGACCGCAGGGTGCCTACCGGGGGTCACCCGGGATCTCCTGCTCGGGCTGGTGGATGTGGCCGAAGACGACCTGGCGCTCTCGGCGCTGGGCAGCGCCGACGAAGCGTTCCTCACCTCCAGCACCCGGAACGTGCAGGCCATCCGGGCCGTCGACGGTCGCCCGCTGGCTGTCTGTCCCGGCCCCCTCACTGCGGCCGCCGCCCAGGCGTTCCGCGAGCTGCTGGGCCGGGATCTCGATCCGTAACGTGACGCTTAGATCTGGGTGCCACCCGTCGTCGTACAAGGAGGGTTGGCGGTGCGGTAACGGTTGGCGAACCACATGTTGTTGTCGCACAGCGGGTTCTGGTCGTTGAGGTCGTAGGCAGCCGAGCCGAAGGCGCTGCTCGGGATGGTGGGCCGCACTGCGTTGCCCGAGGCGGTGTTCCGGCTGATGCGGTTGTTCAAGGATCCTGCGTTCGTCCTCAGTGGGCCGCGGATGCGGATGCCGTTGTCGCCGTTGCCTGAGACCACGTTGTCCTCGATGACGGTGCGGTCGGAGAAGTTGAAGACGATGATGCCGTCACCCCGTCGCGCCGTCGACCGGAACAGACCGTTGTTGGTCGACTGGTTGCGGGTGATGACGTTGGCCGGCGACCGCCCGAAGATGGAGATTCCGTCGAGCCCGCTTCCCGACACCTGGTTCCCGATTATCTGATTGGCCGCGTCCACCGGCGTGGTGTCGGGAGCGAAGGTGGGCTCGATCCGGATGCCGTCGTTGTCGGTGGAACCGGTGAAGCCGTCCCGCCCTACCGAGTTGGAGAGAACCTGGTTGCCCTGGATCAGGTTGTTGGTCGACGGGCCGCTGGTGGCGCGGGGATGGTCACTGTCGACGAGCGAGTACACCCCGATACCGGAGAACGGCCCGTTGTCTCGGACCGCGTTGCCGACGATGCGGTTGAAGTTGGACGACTCCACGGCGATGCCGTCGCCATACATCGTGCTCACCCCCCCGTTCTGGCGCCCGATGTTGCGGGTGGCGAGGATGCGGGTGACCGTGTTCGCCGAGCCGCCCTCGATGACCACGCCGCCATCGAATTCGGTGACCGTACCGTTCCTGACCGTCGTGCCGGTGCGCTGGAAAACGAACACGCCGGCCTTGTCGGACGGGCCGGGAGTGCCGAAGATACGGAAACCGTTGAGGTCGAGGGTGATGTTGTCGGCCCCGACGATCAAGCCGTAGTTCGGGCAGGGGCCGAGGTCGGCGGTGAGCGTGACGCTCTGGGTGATCGTCTGCCCACAGGTTGGGGTGGGCACGGTCTGAGCGTCGGCGATGGTGGGGACCGAGGCGAGCATCGCCATCCCCGCGACCAGTCCGGTCCTGCGAAACAGTGTGGTCATCCGCAAGTAGTAACACCCTCACCTCGGACAAGCAACAATGACGGACCGATTCCGCTAGATGTATTCGACATATAGGCGGTGGCCCGGAGGGTGAACAGTTCCGCATATTGGCCGCATCCGTTCGTGAAGCTCAAGCTATCGGAGATGGAGCACATCGCCGGCGGTGATCCTGCGGCCGTCGACGACCAGGGCGCCATCGTCGTCGATGCGCTC